>NZ_JBFATS010000013.1:0-233317 GCF_040678435.1 Streptomyces sp. NPDC052682
TTTTTTTTTTTTTTTGTGGGTTTTCTTGCTCTTCGGGGGTGGGCGGGGTCCTGTGTCTTGTGCGGGGGCGGGCGCCGGGGCCGGCGGCCCGGCCCGCCGCGGCAGGAGCTCATCGACGGGTAGCTCTGCTGCCGGGGCCGTCGCCGGGTCGTCAGCCGAGGTCGATCTCCGGGTACAGCGGGAAGCCCGCCACCAGGTCCGTCGCCCGCTGGGCGATCTCCTGCGCCACCTTCTCGTCCAAGACGTGGGCCGCCTTGGACGGCGCGCCCGACTTGGTGGTGCCGGGCTCGGTGGTGGTCAGGACGCGGTCGATGAGGGCCGCGATCTCGTCCATCTCGGCGGTGCCCAGGCCCCGGGTGGTCAGGGCGGGGGTGCCGATGCGGATGCCGGAGGTGTACCAGGCGCCGTTGGGGTCGGCCGGGATCGCGTTGCGGTTGGTGACGATGCCGGACTCGAGCAGGGCGGCCTCGGCCTGACGGCCGGTGAGGCCGTAGGAGGTGGCGACATCGATCAGGTTGAGGTGGTTGTCGGTGCCGCCGGTGACGAGGGTGGCGCCGCGGCGCATCAGGCCCTCGGCCAGGGCGCGGGAGTTGTCGACGATGCGCTGGGCGTAGTCCTGGAAGGAGGGCTGCCGGGCCTCGGCGAGGGCGACGGCCTTGGCGGCCATGACGTGCGGGAGCGGGCCGCCGAGGACCATCGGGCAGCCGCGGTCGACCTGGTCCTTGAGGGAGTCGTCGCACAGCACCATGCCGCCGCGCGGGCCGCGCAGCGACTTGTGGGTGGTCGTGGTGACGATCTGGGCGTGCGGGACCGGGTCGAAGTCGCCGGTGAGGACCTTGCCGGCGACCAGGCCGGCGAAGTGGGCCATGTCGACCATGAGCGTGGCGCCGACCTCGTCGGCGATCTCGCGCATGATGCGGAAGTTCACCAGACGGGGGTAGGCGGAGTAGCCCGCCACGATGATCAGCGGCTTGAACTCACGGGCCTGGGCGCGCAGGGCGTCGTAGTCGATCAGGCCGGTGGCCGGGTCGGTGCCGTAGGAGCGCTGATCGAACATCTTGCCGGAGATGTTCGGGCGGAAGCCGTGGGTGAGGTGGCCGCCCGCGTCCAGGGACATGCCGAGCATGCGCTGGTTGCCGAAGGCCTGGCGCAGCTCGGCCCAGTCGGCCTCGGTCAGGTCGTTGATCTGGCGGACGCCGGTCTTCTCCAGGAAGGGGGCCTCGACCCGGTCGGCGAGGACGGCCCAGAAGGCGACCAGGTTGGCGTCGATGCCGGAGTGCGGCTGGACGTAGGCGTGGCGGGCGCCGAACAGTTCGCGGGCGTGCTCGGCGGCGAGGGACTCGACGGTGTCGACGTTGCGGCAGCCGGCGTAGAAGCGGCGGCCGACGGTGCCCTCGGCGTACTTGTCGCTGAACCAGTTGCCCATCGCCAGGAGGGTGGCCGGGGAGGCGTAGTTCTCGGAGGCGATCAGCTTGAGCATCTCGCGCTGGTCGGAGACCTCCTGGCCGATGGCCTCGGCCACCCGGGGCTCGACGGCGCGGATCACGTCGAGGGCGGCGCGGTAGGCGGTGGTGGCGGGAGAGAGCTCTGCTGACATGGGGACCTCCGGACGTTGCGTTCAGCGTTCACGGTACGGCCCAGGCGCACGGCACAGTGCCGGCCCCGGCGTAGCGGGTCCGGGGGCCGCTTCCCGATGGTCGGTCCCATCCCAGCGCGCCAGTCACGGCCCGTGGATCAGCCTACCGGGTGGCACGCAGTGCCGTGGGCCGGTGTCCGGCATACGGGCCACGGGCTCCTCGTGGCCGGTCCCCTCACAGGATGACGTGCGGCAGGAAACGGGCGTACTCGTCCGTCACCAGGCCCGAGGACTCGCGGATGCCCAGGCCCGCCGACTCGTTCTCCACCACCCACGCGCCGAGGACCACGCGGTTGCCGTCGAAGTCGGGCAGGGGGGCCAGTTCCTGGTAGCAGCAGGGCTCGTCGCGGACGACGGGATCGGTGCCCGGCTCGTGGACGGTCACGCCCGCGCCCTCGCGGCCCAGCAGGGGCTTGGCGACCCAGCCCGTCGTCCGGGACAGCTCGCGGGGGCCGTCGAGGTAGGCGGGCAGCAGGTTCGGGTGGCCCGGGTAGAGCTCCCAGAGGATCGCCAGCAGGGCCTTGTTGCTCAGCAGCATCTTCCAGGCGGGCTCGATCCACAGGGTGGTGCCGGTGCCGCCGCCGTTGTCGAGGGTGTCGAGGACGTGGCCGGCGAAACGGTCGGTGGTCAGCCACTCCCAGGGGTAGAGCTTGAAGACGCTGCGGATGAAGCGCAGCCGGGTGTCGACGAAGCGGCCGGAGAGGCGGTCCCAGCCGATCTCCTCCATGGAGATCCACTCGGTGGGCAGGCCGGCCTGCTCGGCGGTCTCCTTGAGGTAGGCGACCGTCATCAGGTCCTCGCCGAGTTCGTCGGCCTCCGAGTACGCGAAGTACAGGGGGCTGCCGGGCGGGAGGAGGGCGGACTGCTTCTTCCAGGCGTCGATGAGGCGTTCGTGCAGGGAGTTCCACTGGTCGGCGCCGGGGAAGCGCTCCTCCATCCAGAACCACTGCGGGGAGGCCGCCTCGACGAGGGAGGTGGGGGTGTCGGCGTTGTACTCCAGCAGCTTGGCCGGGCCGGTGCCGTCGTAGCGCAGGTCGAAGCGGCCGTAGACGGAGGGGAGTTCGGCGCGGCGGTGCCAGGCCTCGGCGACCGCCCGGGCCACCCGGGCGTCGGTGATGCCGAGGTCGGCGAAGCGGTCGTGGGTGACGATGTGCTCGGCGGCGGCCAGGCACATGCGGTGCAGTTCCTCGACGGCCTCCTCCAGCGCCTCCACCTCGGGCAGGCTGAAGACGTAGTAGGCGCTCTCGTCCCAGTAGGGGCGCAGCGAGCCGTCGGGGTAGCGGGTGAGGGGGTAGACGAGGCCCTGTTCCTCGACGGTCCGCTGCCAGCCGGGGCGGGGGTCGATGGTGCGGCGTTCCATCCGGCTGCGCCCGCTCAGCCGCCGGAGGAGCCGGAGCCGTCGCAGCCGAAGCCGCCGCGGTCGACGGCCTCGCTGCGGCTGAAGGTGCCGTCGTCGGCGTAGCCGCCGTCGATGTCGGCGTCGTAGTACCAGGCCGCGTCCACGCCGCGGCCCGTGCCGGTCTTCTTGCGGCCCTTGCCGTAGGAGGAGCCGCCGGAGGAGCCGGACTTGCAGTTCCGGTCGGCGACGATCTTGTAGCCGTTGAGGTAGTCGTAGCTGTCCCGGTCCACGCAGCGGCGGTCCGGCTCGGAGCCGCAGGAGGTCAGGGCCGCCGCGAGGACTCCCATGCTGCCCAGCACCACCGTGCTCGAGCGCAGCCGCCGGGGCCGTGTTTCCGCCATGTCCGTGTCTCCCCCTTGTGTGGTGTGGCGAGCGGCCAGCCTAGAGATCGGTGAGAGTCTGCCCGCAGGTGCCCCCTGTCCGCATCCCCTCCCCTGCCGTCGGTTTGTGCTCTTTGGAAGGGTATGCGCCCTTGGTGCGGCGGTCTGTTGCGGCTCCGCGACGGTGTTCCAGGCGAGGGCCGCGCGGACGGCGGCGGCGACGGGGCCGGCGGGAGGGGTGGGCCGTCTTCCGGCGGTGGCCGCCTGGTGGTCACGGCAGTGCCTTGCACAGCGCCTCCAGTGTTCCCGCCCAGGCGTGGTCCGGTGGGGTGCCGTAGCCGACGACCAGGGCGTCCTCGGCGGGTGCCGTGGCACGGGGGTGGCGGTAGCGGGACAGGCCGTGGACGGCCAGGCCCTGCCAGGCGGCCGCCTGCACCACGGACTGTTCGCTGCCGGGCGGCAGGTGCAGCACGGCGTGCAGGCCGGCCGCGATGCCGCCGACCTGTACGTCCGGTGCCCGGGTCGCCAGGGCGGCGACGAGGGCGTCGCGGCGGCGCCGGTAGCGCAGCCGGGCGGCGCGGACGTGGCGGTCGTAGGCGCCGGAGGTGAGGAACTCGGCGAGGGTCAGCTGGTCGAGGACGCCCGGTGAGTAGCCGCCGCCGAGCCGGGTGACCTCCGGCACGAGCGACGGCGGCAGGACCATCCAGCCCAGGCGCAGGCCCGGGGCGAGGGACTTGCTGGCCGTGCCCAGGTACACCACGTGGTCCGGGTCGAGGTCCTGCAGGGCGCCCACGGGCTGGCGGTCGTAGCGGAACTCCCCGTCGTAGTCGTCCTCCAGGATCAGCCCGCCGGTGCGGCGCGCCCAGTCGACGGCGGCGGCGCGGCGCTCGGGGCGCAGGGCGCCGCCTCTCGGGAACTGGTGCGCCGGGTTGAGCAGGACGGCCGGTACGTCGCCCAGGTCGCCGGTGCGCGGCCCGAGTGCGTCGTTCGGCAGCGGCTCGGTGCGCAGGCCGGTGCGGTGCAGCAGGTCCCAGTGCACGTCCAGGCCGTACGGTTCGACGGCCAGGGTGCGGGCGCCGCGGGCGCGCAGTGTCTCGCCGAGCAGCTTCAGGCCGTGCGCGAAGCCGGAGCAGACGACGATGTGGCCGGGGTCGGCACGCACCCCCCGCACCCGGGCGAGGTAGCCCGCGAGCGCGGTGCGCAGTTCCGGGCGGCCGCGGGGATCGCCGTAGCCGAGGGCGTCGTTCGGGGCGGCGGCCAGGGCGCGGCGGGCGGCCCTGAGCCATGCGGCGCGCGGGAAGGAGGCGAGGTCGGGGGTGCCGGGGACGAGGCTGTAGGGGAGCCGGCCCGGCGTGCGGCGCGGACCGGCGGGCCGGGCGGGCGGCCGGGGCGCGGCACGGTCGGCGACCCGGGTGCCCGAGCCCTGGCGGGCCGTCAGCCAGCCCTCCGCGACCAGGTCGGCGTAGGCGTCGGCGACCGTGTTGCGGGCGATGCCGAGGTCGGCGGCGAGCGCGCGGGAGGACGGCAGCCGCGTGCCGGGGGCCAGCCGGCCGGAGCGGACCGCCTCGCGCAGGGCGTCGGTCAGGCCGCGGCGCAGGCCGGGACCGCTCGGTTCGAGGTGCAGGTCGACGCCGTGAGTGGCCCACGCTTCCGCCATGGAAATGGACCATACTCCTGGGCTGCTTGGCTCCTAGGGTCGAGGGCATGACCATCGACACGGAACAGACCGGACAGGCCACGGCATACGCCCCCGAACCGGCCCCGCGCCTTGAGTGGGCCAAGCTCGTCCCCGACGTCTACAAGGCGATGATCCGGCTCGACTCGGCGGCCCGGCAGGGCCTCGACCCGGTGCTGTACGAGCTGGTGAAGATCCGCGCCTCCCAGCTCAACCGCTGCGCCTTCTGCCTCGACATGCACACCAAGGACGCCCTCGCGGCGGGCGAGAGCGTGGAGCGGATCGTGCAGCTCAGCGCCTGGGAGGAGTCACGGCACTTCTACACCGGGAAGGAGCTCGCGGCGCTGGAGCTGACGGAGGCCGTGACCGTGCTGACGGACGGTTTCGTGCCGGACGAGGTGTACGAGCGGGCCGCCCGGCACTTCGACGACACCGAGCTGGCCCACCTGATCTCCGCGATCACGGTGATCAACGCCTGGAACCGGTTCGGGGTGACCTGCCGTATGACGCCCGGGCACTACCAGCCGGGACAGTACGCGTGAGGCGCGGACGGCGCAGGGACGGCCGCCGCATCCCACCCGGAGGTGACACCCTGTGAACAAGGCCGAAGCCTTCCGCAGTCTCCACCACGATCGCCCGCCCGGTGACCCGCTGGTCCTGCCGGGCCCCTGGGACGCGGCCAGTGCCAGAGTGTTCCAGGAGTCCGGGTTCCCGGCGCTGGCGACGCCCAGCGCGGGGGTCGCCGCCTCCCTCGGGTACGAGGACGGGCACACCCCGGCCGACGAGATGTTCGCGGCGGTCGCCCGGATCGTGCGGGCCGTGGAGGTGCCGGTGTCGGCGGACGTGGAGAGCGGGTACGGGCTGGCTCCCAAGGAACTGGTGGAGCGGCTGCTGGAGGCGGGCGCCGTGGGCTGCAACCTGGAGGACTCCGCCGGCGGGGTGCTCAAGGACCCGCGGGCGCACGCCGACTGGCTCGCCGAGGTGAAGGCCGAGGCCGGCGACCAGCTCTTCGTCAACGCGCGCGTCGACACGTTCGTGCGCGGGGTCGCCGACCCGGAGCGCGCCGTCGAGCGGGCCGCGCTGTACGTGGCGGCGGGCGCCGACTGCGTCTACCCGATCGGCGCCCCGCCGGACGTCCTGCCCGTGCTGCGCGCCGGGATCCAGGGGCCGCTCAACGCGTTGGCCCGGCTGGACGGCGAAGGCCCCTCGCCCGCCGGGCTGGGCGAGCGGGGGGCCACCCGGATCACGTTCGGACCGGGGCTGCAGCGCCGGGCGGCCGCGGCGCTGCGGGAGATCGCGGCAGGCCTGCCGAAGTAGGGCTCAGGACAGCCACTTCTTCCACGTGGAGGCGTGGCTGTCCACCCACTTCTTCGCCGCCTGCTCCGGTGTCAGCTTCTGGTCGGCGATCATCAGGGAGACCTCGTTCTGGTCCTCGGTCGTCCACCGGAACTTCTTCAGGAAGGCCGCCGCCTTGCCGCCCTTCTTCGCGAAGTCCGCGTTGAGGTACTTCTGCAGCGGGGTGTGCGGATAGGCGCAGGCGACCTTCTCCGGGTCCGCGTCGCACCCCTCCTTGTAGGGCGGCAGCTTGACCTCGGTCATGGGGACCTTCTTGAACAGCCACTGCGGCTCGTACCAGTAGGTCAGGAAGGGCTTCTTCTCCTTCGCGAACTGCCTGATCTGGGTGATCTGCGCGGCCTCCGACCCGGCGAAGACGACCTGGTAGTCCAGCTTGAGGTTCTTCACCAGCGCCTTGTCGTTGGTGACGTAGGACGGGGAGCCGTCCATCAGCTGGCCCTTGTCGCCGCTCTCGGCGGTGCGGAACAGGTGCGCGTACTTGTCGAGGTTCTTCCAGTTCGTGATGTCCGGGTACTTCTTGGCGAGGTACGTCGGCACGAACCAGCCGATGTGCCCGGTGACGCCCAGGCCGCCGCCGCGGGCGATGGTCTTCTTGTCCTGGACGTACCGCTTCTCCTGGTCGGGGTGGCCCCAGTCCTCCAGGATCGCGTCGACCCGTCCCTGGCTGAGCGCGTCCCAGGCGGGCACCTCGTCGACCTGGACGGTGTCGACGCGGTAGCCGAGCTCGTGCTCCAGCACGTACTCGGCGACGGCCACGTTGGCCTGGGCGCCCACCCAGGACTGCACGGACAGGGTCACGGTCTTCGCGCCCTGCGCGTTGGCGAACGGCGATGCCTGCTTGGTCATGTCGGCGGCACCGCAGCCGCTCAGCAGCAGAAGGGACAGGCCGCCCGCGACGGCGGTCGTACGGCGTCGCATGTCACGCTCCCTTCTTCGCACGGCGTTCGGTCGGCTGGGTCACCCGGTCGAGCATCAGGCCCAGGCAGACGATCGCCGCGCCGGCCACCAGACCGGTCGCCAGGTCGCCCTGGGCGAGGCCGAAGACGACGTCGTAGCCGAGCGCGCCCCCGCCGACCAGGCCGCCGATGATGACGACGGCGAGGACGAGGACCACGCCCTGGTTGACGGCGAGCAGCAGGGCGGGGCGGGCCAGCGGCAGCTGGACCTGGCGCAGCTGCTGCCAGGGGGTGGCGCCCAGCGAGCGGGAGGACTCCAGGGCGGCCGGGTCGACCTGGCGCAGGCCCTGCGCGGTGATGCGGACGACGGCCGGCAGGGCGTACACGATCGCGGCCGCGACGGCCGGGGCGCGGCCGACGCCGAACAGGGCGACGACCGGGATCAGGTACACGAACTGCGGCATCGTCTGGAACACGTCCAGCACGGGCCGCAGCAGACGCTCGAAGCGGTCGCTGCGGGCCGCGGCCACGCCGGTGGCGAAGCCGACGACCAGGGTGACGGCGACGGCGGCGAGCACCTGCGAGAGGGTGTCGAGGGACGGCTTCCACACGCCGAGCACGCCGATCGCGGCCATGGCGAGGACAGCGGTGAGCGCGGTGCGCCAGGTGCCGATCAGCCAGGCCAGGGCGGCGACGATCAGCAGCACCGACCACCAGGGCAGCCACTGCAGGCCGCCGCGGACCGGGTCCAGGACCCAGGTGGTGAAGCGGCCCGCCCAGTCGGCCGTACCGCCGACCACGGGGACGCCCGAGTACAGGTGGGCGGTCATCCAGTCGACGGCCCGGTTGACCGGCTCGGCGATGCCGACCGTCCAGGTGTCGGGCCAGTCGAGGCGGCCCGTCAGGCGCCCCGCGACCGCCACGGCGACGACGGCGGCCAGGGCCGCCAGCCAGCGCAGGCCGCTGCGGGGCTCGGGGTCCGCGCCGAGCCGTTCCCCCGCCGCGCCCGTCACCCGGTCCAGGACGACGGCGAGCAGCACGATCGGGATACCGGCGGCGAGCGCGGCGCCCACGTCGACCGAGGCGAGGGCCTGGTAGACGCGGTCACCGAGGCCGCCCGCGCCGATGACCGACGCGATGACCGCCATCGACAGCGCCATCATGATCGTCTGGTTGACGCCGAGCAGGAGCTCCTTGCGGGCCAGCGGGATCCGGGCGGTCAGCAGCCGCTGGCGGGCGGTGGCGCCCAGCGACTCGACCGCCTCCAGCACCTCCTTGTCGGCACCGCGCAGGCCGAGCGCGGTGAGCCGGGCCATCGGCGGGGCGGCGTAGATGACGGTGGCCAGGACGGCCGCCGGGACGCCGATGCCGAAGACCAGCACGACGGGGAGCAGGTAGGCGAAGGCAGGCAGCACCTGCATGGTGTCCAGGACCGGGCGCAGGGCGCGGTCCATGCGGTCGGACAGCCCGGCGGCCAGTCCCAGCAGGGCGCCGACGGCCACCGAGGCGACGACCGCGACCACCATCAGGGCGAGCGTCTGCATGGTCGGCACCCACATGCCGAGCGCGCCGCAGGCGAGGAACGCGACGGCCGTGCCGAGCGCGAGCCGCACTCCGGCCACCCGCCAGGCGACGAGGGCGCCGAGCGCCGTGACGCCGGCCCAGCCCGCGGCGAGCAGGGTGAGGTAGACGGCCCGTACGGAGATGACGACCGCGTTGCTGATGTGGCCGAAGAAGTACAGGAACAGCGGGTGGCTGTCCCGGTTGTCGATGATCCAGTCGCTGGCCGTGGCGAGGGGCTTGGAGACGTCCACGGTCAGGGCGCTCGGCCAGGCGCTGCCGGCCCAGCGGGCGTGGGCGAGCGGCACCAGGACCGCGGCGACGGCCGCGAGGACCAGCAGCTTGCGGACGGCCCGGTTCTTCAGGACGCCCGGCGGGCTCAGCCGCAGGGCGGAGGCGGTGACGGTTGCCATCAGACCAGCTCCCCGCTCGTGTCGGGGTCGCGCCGGGAGGCCGCCCCGCGCGGGGCGGGTGCCGGCGTCCGCGGGGCGGGCGCCGGTGCGGCACCGTTGCCCGGGGCCGGGTCCGCCGTGGTGCCGGCCACGACCTCCAGCAGCGCGTCGGAGTCCACCACGCCCAGGCAGCGGCCCTCGTCCACCACGCGGGCCGGGGCACCGGCCCGGGCCACCGCCTCGATCGCCTCGGAGACGGTCGCGTCGGGACGGACCGCCGGTCCGCTGCCCGCCTCGTCCGCCGTCGCGCGGCGCATGGCCGTACGGACGGACATGACCTGCTCGCGCGGCACGTCACGGACGAACTCGCGGACGTAGTCGTCGGCGGGCGAGCCGACGATCTCCTCGGGCGTGCCGAGCTGCACCACGCGGCCGTCGCGCATCAGGGCGATGCGGTCGCCCAGCTTCAGGGCCTCGTTGAGGTCGTGGGTGATGAAGACCATCGTGCGGCCCTCCTCGCGGTGCAGCCGGACGACCTCCTCCTGCATGTCGCGCCGGATCAGCGGGTCGAGCGCGCTGAACGGCTCGTCGAACAGCAGCACCTCGGGGTCGACGGCGAGCGCGCGGGCCAGGCCGACGCGCTGGCGCTGGCCGCCGGAGAGCTGGCCGGGGCGGCGCTGCTCCATGCCCTCCAGGCCGACCTTGGCGATGATCTCGGCGGCCTTCTCGCGCCGCTCGGCCTTGGACACGCCCTGGATCTCCAGGCCGTAGGCGACGTTGTCGAGGACCGTGCGGTGCGGGAGCAGGCCGAAGTGCTGGAAGACCATCGCGGCGCGGTGCCGGCGCAGTTCGCGCAGGCGGGAGCGGTCCATGGCGCGGACGTCCTCGCCGTCGATGCAGATGCTGCCCGCGGTCGGCTCGATGAGCCGGGTCAGACAGCGCACCAGGGTGGACTTGCCGGAGCCGGACAGGCCCATGACGACGAAGACCTCGCCCTTGCGCACGTCGAAGGTCACGTCCCGCACGGCGGCCGTGCAGCCGGTCCGGGCGCGCAGCTCGGCGGGGTCGAGGGCGGCCAGCTCGGGGTCGCCGGGGATGCGGTCGGCCTTCGGGCCGAAGACCTTCCACAGTCCCTCGACGGAGAAGACGGAGGTGGTCGCGGGAGCCTGGATCGTCGTGGTCATCGCGCACCACCACCGATCAGGTCGGCGGCCTTCTCCCCGACCATGAGCACTCCGATCATCGGGTTCACGGCGGTCATGGTCGGGAACACGGAGGCGTCGGCGATGCGGATGCCCTCCAGGCCGCGGATGCGCAACTCGGGGTCGACCACGGCCAGTTCGTCGTCGGCCGCGCCCATCTTGCAGGTGCCCGCCGGGTGGTACACGGTGTGCGCGACCTTGCGGGCGTACTCGCTGAGCTGCTCGTCGTCGGTGATGTCGGGGCCGGGGCAGACCTCGCGCTTGAGCCAGCCGGCCAGCGGCTCGGTCCGGGCGATCTCCCGGGCGATCTTGATGCCGTCGACGAGGGTGCGGCCGTCGTAGTCGTCCTCGTCGGTGAAGTAGCGGAAGTCCAGCGCGGGCTTGACCTCCGGGTCGGCACTGGTCAGGTACAGCCGGCCGCGGCTCTTGGGCTTGGGGATGTTCGGGGTCATCGAGACGCCGAACTCCGGACGCTCATAGCCCAGTCGCTCCGGGTTGTCCGTGAAGGGGATCTGGTAGAAGTGGAACATCAGGTCGGGGCCCGCGTGTTCGGGGTCGCGGCGCACGAACAGGCCCGCGTCGGAGTCCATCGCGGAGTTCTCGGGGATCGGTCCGTTCGTCTCCCAGACGATCACCGACTCGGGGTGGTCGAGCAGGTTCTCGCCGACGCCCGGCAGGTCGTGGACGACCGGGATGCCGAGCGCCTGAAGGTCCTTGCGGGGGCCGATGCCCGAGTGCAGCAGCAGACGCGGCGAGTCGATGGCGCCGGCGCACAGCACCACCTCGTTGCGGGCCTTGACGAGGATCTCCTCGCCGTCCTTGGTGCGGACGTGGACGCCCTCGGCGCGATGCCCGTTCAGCTCCAGCTTGTACGCCCAGGTCTCCAGGTAGATGCGGAGGTTGGCGCGCTCGTCCATCACCGGGTGCAGGTACGCCACCGACGCCGAGGAGCGCTTGTTGGTCTCGGGGTGGTAGGCGAGGTCGAAGAAGCCGACGCCCTCGGTGAACGGCTTCTTGTTGAAGCCCTCGATCCGGGGGACGCCGAGCGCCTTCTGGGCGGCGTCGACGAAGTCGCGGGCGATGGCGTTGCGGTCCTTCTCGTCGACCGGGACGATGTTGTTCAGCAGCCGGGCGTAGTACGCCTCCATCTGCACCGCGCCCCAGCCCTTGGCGCCGGCCTCCTCCCACTCGTCCCAGTCGGACGGCAGCGGCTTGAAGGCGATGAGGGTGTTGTGGGAGGAGCAGCCGCCCAGGACGCGGGCGCGGCTGTGCCGGATGTGGGAGTTGCCGCGGGGCTGCTCGACGGTGGGGTAGTCGTAGTCGAGCTCGCCGCCGAGCAGGCCCATCCAGCGGCGCAGGGTCAGCACGTCGTCGCGGCCGACGTCGCTGGGGCCGCCCTCGATGACGGCGACGGTGACGTCCGGGTTCTCGGTGAGGCGTGAGGCGATCACGGACCCTGCCGTGCCGCCGCCTATGACGACGTAGTCGTACGCGTGGGTGGTCTCGGGCATGGGGTACTTCTCCAGGGGGGATCGAGCGGGGAAGCGTGGGGGCGTGCCGGGCGGGTGCGGGCCGGCCGGCGAGCCGGGGGGCAGCCGGCGCACCGGGGCACCGGCTTGACGGGGTCAGCCGGCGAACCAGCGCACCGGCTTGGGGGCGAGGTTCTGGTAGATGTGCTTGGTCTCGCGGTACTCGGCGAGTCCGGCGGGGCCGAGTTCACGGCCCACTCCGCTCTTGCCGAAGCCGCCCCACTCCGCCTGCGGGAGGTAGGGGTGGAAGTCGTTGATCCAGACGGTGCCGTGGCGCAGCCGGCCCGCGACCCGGCGGGCACGGCCGGCGTCGGTGGTCCACACGGCGCCCGCCAGGCCGTACTCGGTGTCGTTGGCGAGGGCGACGGCCTCGTCCTCGGTGCGGAAGGTCTCGACGGTGAGGACCGGTCCGAAGACCTCCTCCCGCACGACCCGCATCTCGCGGTGGCAGTGGTCGAGGACGGTCGGCTCGTAGAAGTAGCCGCTCGCCGGCCGCTGCGCGGACGGCTCGGGGCGCTTGCCGCCGCAGCGCAGGACGGCGCCCTCCTCGAGTGCGGAGGCGACGTACGCCTCGACCTTGGCGCGGTGCTGCTCGGAGACGAGCGGGCCGCACTCGACGCCGTCCTCGGTGCCGCGGCCCAGGCGGATCCGCTGGGCCCTGCGGACCAGTTCGGCGACGAAGCGGTCGCGGACGGATTCCTCGATGATCAGGCGCGCGCCGGCCGAGCAGACCTGGCCGCTGTGGATGAAGGCGGCGTTGAGGGCCTGGTCGACGGCGGTGTCGAAGGCCTCGTCGGTGGCGCAGGCGTCGGCGAAGACGACGTTGGGGTTCTTGCCGCCGAGTTCGAGGGCGACCTTCTTCACGCTGGGGGCGGCGGCCTGGGCGACCTTGGTGCCGCTGGCCAGGCCGCCGGTGAAGGAGATCAGGTCGACGTCGGGGTGCTCGGCGAGCCGGGCGCCGACGGTGTGACCGGGGCCGGTGACGAGGTTGGCGACGCCCTCGGGGAGCCCGGCCTCCACCAGCAGCTCGACGAGGGCGACGGTGGTCAGCGGGGTGATCTCGCTCGGCTTGATCACGAAGGTGTTGCCGGCCGCGAGCGCGGGGGCGATCTTCCAGCTGGCCTGGAGCAGCGGGTAGTTCCAGGGAGTGATCATCGCGCACACGCCGACGGGTTCGTGCACGACGACGCTGTGGATGTCGGGCGAGCCCGCGTCCACGACCCGGCCGGGGGCCTCGCCCGCGACCAGGTCGGCGAAGTAGCGGAAGGCGTCGGCGACGCAGTCGACGTCGATCCGGCCCTCCTCGACGGTCTTGCCCGCGTCCCGGCTCTCCAGCAGGCCGATCCGCTCCCGGTCCCGCGCGAGCAGGTCGGCGACGCGGCGCAGCAGCGCGGCACGCTCGGCGACGGGCGTGTGCGGCCACGGGCCCTCGTCGAAGGCGCGCCGGGCGGCCGCGACCGCCAGGTCGGTGTCCTTCTCGTCACCTTCGGCGACCACGGCGAACGGCAGGGCGTCCGCGGGGTCGAGAATCTCCCGCGTGGCGCCGGAGACGGCCGCTCGCCACTTTCCCCCCGCGTGGATGGTTTCACGCGCCTGAAGTTCGGTACTTTCCGCCATGATCGGTAACTGCCTTCCGTTCCTGTTCAGCGCCCCTGTGTCACATCTGTGTCACTTAAGGAGACCGAGTTCGCCTGCCCGGGCGTCGGCGTTGCATGCGCAATCCATGGCCGAAAGTGCGCTGGGTCACGGGAGATGCGGGCGAATAGTGCAAATCACCCTCTGAACGGAAGGCGGGAGCGTCGCGGGGCCCGTCTCAGCGCCCCGGCGGGCCGGCGAGGATGCCGCGCACCGCGTCGCGCAGCCAGGCGTGCGCGGGGTCGGCGTCGTGGCGCGGGTGCCAGGCCAGCCCGACGCTCAGCGGCGGCAGCGGCAGGGGCACCTCGAAGGTGACCAGGCCCAGCGCCGCCGCCAGCGGCCCGCTCCTGGCGTTGATCAGGCCGGTCAGGTCGGTGTCCCGCAGGACGAAGAGGGAGGCGGGGAAGGTCCCCACCGATCCCACCACCCGCCGCTCAAGACCGAGTGCGGCGAGGGCCTCGTCGACGGGCCCGTGCAGCCTGCCCCGCCGCGACACGACCAGGTGATCGGCCTCGCACGCGAACCGCTCGGGCGTCAGCTCCCCCTCCAGCAGCGGGTGTCCGGCCCGTACGACGCCCACCATCCGGTCCTCGTGCAGCGTCTCCACGTGCACCTCGGGCGCCACGGTGTCGATCACCCCGACCTCCAGGTCGGCGGTGCCCTGTCGCAGGAAGGGCGCGTCCACGTGGCTCTCGGCGAGGAAGCGCAGCCGGATGCCGGGGGCCTCGCGGGCGGCGCGGGTGAACAGGGCCGGGCCGCAGGCGGCCGCGAGCGTGTCATGGCACAGCACCGTGAGGGTACGGCTCACCGTGCTGAGGTCCGCGTCCCGGGCCGGTGCGAACAGCGCCCGGGCCCGCTCCACCACCGCGCTCACCTCGGCCCGTACGGCCAGGGCGTGCGGTGTCGGCACCATCCGCCGCCCGGCCCGCACCAGCACCGGATCGCCGAGCGCCTTGCGGATCCGGCCGAGGGTGCGGCTCATCGCGGGTTCGGACAGATGCAGCCGCCGGGCGGCACCGCCCACGCTCTGCTCCTCCAGCAGCACGTCGAGGGCGACCAGCAGATTCAGGTCCAGCCCGCCGGAGCGGCCGTCCAGTTGCGTCACGTGCATCGATCCCTTGCGAAGGTTGCACTGGAGTACAGGTCGGTACCGAGCCTACGGTGACAGGGCATTCCCCACCCACCGAGCTCCCGGGAGGAGCCTTGCCCTCGCACGCCCTGAAACGGTCCACCCTGCTCGCCCTGTGCGCCTGCGTCCTGGTCGCGCAGAGCATGGTGGCCGCCGTCAACCTGCTGATCCCCCAGCTGACGTCGTCGTCCCTGCGGCCCTCGCCCAGCGAGATCCTGTGGACCGTCGACGCGTACGTCATCGTCTTCGCCGGCCTGCTCATCCCGGCCGGGGCGCTCGGCGACCGGTACGGCCGCAAGGGCGCCCTGCTCGCCGGGCTCGCCCTGTTCGCGGCGGGCGCCGCCACCAGCGCCCTCGCCCCCGCCCCGGCACTGCTCATCGCCGGGCGCGGGATCTGCGGCGCCGGGGCCGCGCTGATCACGCCCGCGACCCTGTCGGTCCTGCTGCAGCTGGCCGGGCCGCGGCAGCGCGCCCAGGCCATGGCAGCCTGGACCCTGGCGATGGGCCTCGGCGGGCTGGCCGGCAACCTGGGCGGCGGGCTGGCCGGCCAGTTCCTGTCCTGGCGCGCCCTGTTCGCCGCCATGGTGCCGCTGGCCGCGCTGCTCGCCCTCGCCGTGGCCGTCACCACCCCGCGCACCGACCGCTCCCCGCACAGCGCCCTGGACCCGGCCGGCACCCTGCTGCTGACCGGGGGTCTGGTCGCCGTGCTGTTCGGCATCATCGAGGGCCCGGTGTACGGCTGGGCCGCGCCGCGCATCCTCACCGCGTTCGCGGCGGGCGCCCTGCTCGTCACCGCCTTCGTCCTGCGGTCCCTGCGGACGCCCCGCCCGCTGTTCGACCCGCGGGTCTTCGCCGCCCCCCGGCTGCGCGCGACCGTCCTCGGCCTGGCGACCGGCTTCTTCGGCCTGTTCGCGCTGTTCTACGTCAACTCGCAGTACCTGCAGGGCGTCAAGGGCTACGGCCCGGCCCGCACCGGCGTCGCCATCGTGCCGCTCATCGTGGGCATGGCGCTGGTGCCGAAGCTCGCGGCGCGCTGGACGGCGTACCCCCGCACGGTCATCGGCGGCGGGCTGGCCCTCATCGGCCTCGGTCTGCTCGGGGTGTCCACGGCCGGCGCGGGCACGCCCTACGCGGGGTACGCCTGCTGGCTGCTGGTCATCTCGGCCGGGACCGGGCTGTGCATGCCGGCGCTGACGCTGGGCGTGGTGACCTCGCTCCCGCCGCACCAGGCGGGCCTCGGCTCGGGCCTGGGCACCTCGGCCCGGGAGACCGGCGCGGCGCTCGGTGTGGCGGTGGCCGGCACGGTGCTGGCCTCCCACGGCGACTTCGCGCACGGCATGGGCCCGGCCCTGCGCACGGTCGCCCTGCTGGTGCTGGCCGCCACGGCGGCGGTGGTCGCCGGGTACGGCGGACCCGGGAGGACGGCCGCGACGCGGGCCGGGCAGGCCGCAGGCCCCGCACCAGCACAAACCGGTACGGGGCCTGCGGTCCGGACGAAGCCGGGGATCAGATGAGGCCGAGGCCGCGGACCGCCTCGCGCTCCTCCTCCAGCTCCTTGACGGAGGCGTCGATCCGGGCGCGGGAGAACTCGTTGATCTCCAGGCCCTGGACGATCTCGTACTTACCGTCCTTGCAGGTGACCGGGAAGGAGGAGATCAGGCCCTCCGGCACGCCGTAGGAACCGTCGGACGGGATGCCCATGGACACCCAGTCGCCCTCCGGGGTGCCGTTGACCCAGGAGTAGATGTGGTCGATCGCGGCGTTGGCGGCGGAGGCGGCCGAGGAGGCGCCCCGGGCCTCGATGATCGCGGCACCGCGCTTGGCGACGGTCGGGATGAAGTCCTCGGCGAGCCACTTCTCGTCGTTGACGACCTCGGCGGCGTTCTTGCCGGCCACGGTGGCGTGGAAGATGTCCGGGTACTGGGTGGCGGAGTGGTTGCCCCAGATCGTCAGCTTCCTGATCTCGGAGACCGGGACACCGGTCTTCTTCGCAAGCTGGGTCAGGGCGCGGTTGTGGTCCAGGCGGGTCATGGCCGTGAACCGGTCCGCCGGTACGTCGGGCGCCGCGGCCTGGGCGATGAGCGCGTTGGTGTTGGCCGGGTTGCCGACGACGAGGACCTTGATGTCGTCCGCGGCGTGGTCGTTGATGGCCTTGCCCTGCGGCTTGAAGATGCCGCCGTTGGCCTCGAGGAGGTCACCGCGCTCCATGCCCTTGGTGCGGGGACGGGCGCCGACCAGCAGCGCGACGTTGGCGCCGTCGAAGGCGACGTTCGGGTCGTCGGTGATGTCGATGCCCTGCAGGAGCGGGAACGCGCAGTCGTCGAGCTCCATGGCCGTGCCCTCGGCCGCCTTCAGCGCCGGGGTGATCTCCAGCAGGCGCAGCTTGACCGGCACGTCCGCGCCGAGCAGCTGGCCGGAGGCGATGCGGAAGAGCAGGGCGTAACCGATCTGGCCGGCCGCGCCGGTGACGGTGACGTTCACGGGAGTGCGGGTCATGGCGTTCTCCGTATGACAGCTGGCGGTGGGGCGTGCCGCCCCGGGCGTTTTGATCGATCTCTTGGCGTCAAGAGAGATCCAGCGGTCAGGCTATCGCGCATCCGGCATCCCGGACCGCCGGGCTCGTGTGGCCCAGCCCACAGACCACCCGCCGTCCGTACGAGCGGCGGCCGCCCGTCCGGGAGAGGAGGACGAAGGCGGCCGCCGTGGGGGGAAACCGATCATGCCGGACTCCCGTGGGGGTACGGTTCGCGTGCCCGGGATCCCACGGGTCATGCCTGTCCGCCGCGAATTCTTTCGACGAGGTGCGGCGCGGGGGGTGCTTTCGGCCAGGACAGCGCGGGGCGCTTCGGCCAGGACAGCACCGGCCCCGGACACCGGAACCCGCCCCGGGCGCCTGCGGTGCCCGGGGCGTCACGCGCCCTGCCGCCTCACTTGGTGCAGCCCTGCCGTCCCGAGGCCAGGGTCACGCAGGCTTTCGCCTGGGTCGCGTTCCGCACGGCCACCATCGGGGTGTACGCGATGGTGTCGCCGGCGGCGGTGACGCTGCCGCTCTGGCGCGCCTTGCCGGCGGTCACCTGGACCTCGTCGCCCTGCGCGGCCTGGGTGACGCGCCCCCAGGCGGCCTTGCAGGTCTCGCTGTAACGGACCTCCACGACGGCCGTGCCGACGGTCGCGGTCTTGGCCGTGGTGACCAGGTCACCACTGCACCCCATGCTCTCGGCGTCCTTGCCGGTGCAGGCCTCACCGCTGCACTTCACGCCGGGCGGCAGGTCGGGGTCGGTGCTGACGGACCTCGAGGGCGACGGGGCCGCGCCCTTGCCGTCCCCGTCGGTGTGGGTGAGGTAGAACGCGCCGGCGATCACCACCAGCACCCCCACCACACCGGCGAGGAACATCGTCATCCGCCCCTTGCCGCCCGGGCCCGCCGAGCCGCTCCGGGCGGTGCCGCGCGGCGGCTCGCCGTACGCCCCCGCCGCACCCGGCGCCCGCCCGGCCCCGTCGGCCGCCCCCGGCGCGGCGCCGGCACCTGCTCCCGGGCGCGGCTGTGCCGGGCGGGTGGCGCCCGCCCGGGACGGCCCGGGGTGCCCGGCCACGCCCCACGCGTTGCTTCCCGCCCCAAAGGAGCCGCCCCGCCCGGCGTCCGGCCGGGCGTCCTGGACCTCGCGTACGCCGCCCACCGCGTCCTGGACGTCCGAGGGCGCCGGCTGCACCGGCACGCTCGGCACCACGCCCGCGGGTCCCGCGACACCCGGCGTGACCGTGGCGCTGCGTCCCTTGCGGCCCGAGCCGCCGCGGGCCTCGGCCTGGGGCACGCCGAACTCGCTGAGCGCGGCACGCGCCTGCGATATCCGGATGGCCTCCATCGTCATGTCGTGCCGCATCTCCGAGCGGCTCCAGGCTCTCTCGGCGAGCTCCCACATGGTGGTGAGATGGACCGGATTGGTGCCGGTGACCTCGGCCAGCGCCACGACCGCGCCCTTGGGCGCGAGCAGCCGGCCGTTGAGATAACGCTCCCAGGACGTCTTGCTGTAGCCGGTGCGGTCGGCGACCGACGCGACGCTCAGCCCGCTGCGGTCCACGAGCCGCCGCAACTGGCTGGTGAACTCCCTGATCTGCGGATCGAGTTCATCGGGCAAGGCCTTCCAACGAGGCATTGCTACCCCCCTCTTCCCCCCGGTTCGTGCTGGTGTGTCCCCCGCGCATGGCGCCCCTCGCCGAGCTCCCGTACTGCTACCCACAGGGATGCGCGCAGCGAGGAACTCAGTTTCCCGGGCCGGGGGCGCACGGGAGCGTGAGGGCCGCGGGCGCGCACCTTCGCGCGCCTGCCGTCTCCTGCCCCCGGGACGTCCCGGACCGTCCCGATTGCCCACGCTAGCGGCATCGTTGAACCACTTCGTGTGAAATCGGCGAACCTGTCCATAGCGGAACCGTCACTTCCGTGCCACAGCGCACGGACAGCCGTTGAACAGCGAGTTCCCCTGCTGGAGGCTGGATCGCGACGGCGGCCCGTCCTCCCACGGGGGTGAGGACGGGCCGCCGTACGCGCGCACGGGCCGCGGAGGGGGCTAGTTGCTGACCGTGAAGTGCAGGGTGTCCTTCAGGAACGGGATCTCCAGCAACGGGTTCGGCTGCGCCATCAACGCCAGCAGGACGATCACCGTGCCCAGTCCGCCGTAGGTGACGATGTCCGTGAAGCGGGAACGCACCGCGAGCAGACCGACGTCGGGCACCAGCCAGCGCAGGGCGGCGCCGCCCAGCAGCGCGGCCCCGATCAGCAGGGTGCCGACCCGGAACAGGTCGAACGCGGTCAGCAGCAGGCCCAGGCCGACCACGCCGAGCACGGCGAGGGCGGGCCACTGCCGGGCGGGCGCCGGGGCGTCGCGCGGGGCGGCCCGGCCGCCGCCCTCGGGGCGCGCGGTGTCCTTGGTGAACAGCGGGAAGCGGCGGGTGACGCGCCGCGGCACCCCGTCGACGTCCGGCGCGCTGACCGGGTCCCGGACGGTGATCTCCTCGCCGCCGCCCTCGGACGTGTCCGTGGCCGTGCCCTCGGACGTGTCCGTGGCCGTGCCCTCGGACGTGCCCCCGGTGTGCTCCTCAGCCGACACTGCGCTCCGCCGCCTCGACCACGTTGACGAGCAGCTGGGCGCGGGTCATCGGGCCGACCCCGCCGGGGTTCGGGGAGAGGAAGCCGGCGACCTCGGCCACGTCGGGGTGGACGTCACCGACGATCCTGCCCTCGGCGTTGCGGGAGACACCGACGTCAAGGACGGCCGCGCCCGGCTTGACGTCCTCGGGACGGATCAGGTGGGCCGACCCGGCCGCGGCGATGATGATGTCCGCGCGCTTGAGGTGGGCCGACAGGTTGCGGGTGCCGGTGTGGCACTGGGTCACCGTGGCGTTCTCGCTGCGCCGGGTCAACAGCAGCGGCATCGGGCGCCCGATGGTCACGCCGCGGCCGACCACCACGACCTCGGCGCCCTTGAGCTCGACGCCGTAGCGGCGCAGCAGGGTGAGGATGCCGTTGGGCGTGCAGGGCAGCGGGGCCGGCTCGTTGAGGACGAGCCGGCCGAGGTTCATCGGGTGCAGGCCGTCGGCGTCCTTGTCCGGGTCCATCAGCTCCAGGATGCGGTTCTCGTCGATGCCCTTGGGCAGCGGCAGCTGGACGATGTAGCCGGTGCAGGCCGGGTCCTCGTTCAGCTCGCGGACGACCGCCTCGATCTCCTCCTGGGTGGCCGTGCCCGGCAGCTCCCGCTGGATGGAGGCGATGCCCACCTGGGCGCAGTCGCGGTGCTTGCCGGCGACGTACTTCTGGCTGCCGGGGTCGTCCCCGACCAGGATGGTGCCGAGGCCGGGCGTGACGCCCTTCTCCTTCAGCGCCGCCACGCGGGCGGTGAGCTCGGACTTGATCTCGGCTGCGGTGGCCTTGCCATCGAGAATCTGGGCGGTCATGGTCCCATCCTCCCGGATGACCGGCCGCCGGTTCCAATCCGGGGCCCCCTCCGACCGCCGCCGGGCCCCCGCCCAGCCTGTCCCGCCGTGTCCGCTCATGATCGGTGATGTTGCACTTGCACAACACATCCCGATCACGGCTGGACAAGGAAGACACCTGTCCAGAACGATTGAGCAGCACAGTGCCGCGGGCGGAACCGGGGGGACGAACCGCATCTGTCGACCTTCCTCCGAGCCGTGCCCCGCGTCGTCCCCGCACCTGACGTGACATCGGAGGAAGACCCGACCATGAGTTTCGGCGACCCGAACAACCCCTACGGGCAGCCGCCCCAGCAGCAGCCCGGCACCCCCGGTTACGGCTACCCGCAGCAGGGCCAGCCCGGTGCCCCGCAGCAGGGCTACGGCTACCCCTCCGCCCCGCCGGTGCAGCAGCCGTACGGCGGCCAGTACGGCGGCGGCCCGACGACCATGCCCAGCACGGTGAACGCGGCCCGTGTGATGCTGTGGGTCATCGTCGGTCTGCAGGTGCTCGGCGCGCTGCTGTACGGCATCGGCGCCGCCGCCGTGAGCGCGGCGAAGGACAGCACCGACGACCCCGAACTGGCCAGGGTCCTCGGCGACATGCCGGTCGGCCTGATGTGGGCGATCGCGGTCTTCGCGATCGCCTGGCTGGTCTACGCGGCCATGCTGGCGGTGAAGTTCAAGACCGGCGGCAACGGCGTGCGGGTCGCGGCCCTGGTGTTCGGCATCATCACCGCGATCCTCGGCATCTACCCGTTCCTGATCATCGGCGTGGTGCACCTGGTGCTGGGCATCCTGATCGCCGTCTTCGTCGGCAACGCCAACGGGCGCGCCTGGTTCAACCGTCCGCGGTACTGAACCCGGCGCCGCGAGCGAACAGTTCGCGCCCATCTCCGCGCAGGGCCGTGTCTCACCCGTTCGAGGGGGACACGGCCCTGGCGCGTCGCCCTAGTCTGACGGGGGTAGCTGTCAGGCACGGGGAGACGCACCTTGTACAGCATCATCGTGGTACCTCCGCCGACCACGGAGGACGAGCGGCACCGGCCCCAGATCCGCCTCGCGCCCGGCGAACGCCTCACGTTCGGCCGGTCCGCCCCGGACAACACCCTGCACATCGCGCACGACGGGGTCTCCCGCCGGGCCGGTGAGATCAGCGCTCAGGGCGCCTTCTGGATACTGAGCAACCTCAGCCGGGACCAGACGTACGTCGTGGAGAACCCGGAGGGCGCGGGCGAGCACATCAAGGTGGCGCCGGGGCGGCTGGACGCGCCGGTCCCCTTCGAGTTCGCGCGGATCGTGCTGCCCGCGGCGGGCGACCTGCTGCCGCTGGAGGTGTGGGCGCCGCGCCACGACTACCTGAGCACCGAGGGCGGCCTGTCCGGCGCCACCACCGCGCCCGCCTTCTGCCTCGACCGCACCAAGCGCTACTTCGCGGTCCTGGCCGCCCTGTGCGAACCCCGCCTGCGCGGCGCGCCGCACGCCCCGCTGCCCACCGTCGATCAGGTCGTCGAACGGCTGCGCCCCACCTGGCCGGCCGCCTCGCGCACGTCGGTGCAGTGGAACATCGACTACCTGGCCGTGAAGCTGCGTCTGAAGCCGGGCCCGGAGACCGCCGAGCCGGGCCCGCGCCTGAACGGCAAGAAGGAGTCCCTGGTCTCGCTGGCGCTCCGCTTCGACCTGGTACGGGAGGACGACCTGGCCGTCCTGGCGGCGCCGTCGGGCCGGGCAAGGCGGTGAGCGAGCCGTACGCCGTGCCGGTGCCGAAGGGCTACCGGGTGGGCCGCTGGGAGGTGCGCGAGCCGATCGCGACCGGCGCCTTCGGCAGTGTGTACGCGGCCCGGCGCACCGCCGGCGGCCCCGAGCTGCCGGAGACGGTCGCGCTGAAGTTCCTGCCCACCGGCACGGGCACGCCCCGGCAGCTCGCCCACCTGCGCGAACTGGTCGAGCGGGAGGTGGAGTTGTACCGGCGGCTGCGGCAGCCGCGGCTGATCCGGATGTACGAGACGCTGACCGTGGACGACCCGGACCGGCCCGAGCTGGACGGCGCCACCGTGCTGGTCCTGGAGCGGGCGGAGGGATCCCTGGCCGCGCTGCTCACCGCCACGCCCCGGCCCGGCGCCGGTCCCGCGCTGCTCGCGCAGATCGGCGAGGGGCTGGCCCAGCTGCACCGGGCGGGCTGGGTGCACGGGGACCTGAAACCGGCCAACGTGCTGCTGCTGGCGGACGGTTCGGTGCGGCTCGCCGACTTCAACCTGGCCGCCGAACTGGAGGGCACCCACGCGTACGGCCCGGCCTTCTCCACGCCCGACTACACCCCGCCCGAACTGCTCTGGTCGGACATCGGCGTCCGGGGCCGCCGGATCCGCCCCTCCGCCGACGTGTGGGCCTTCGGCGTCCTGGCCCACCTCGTCCTGACCGGCTCCTTCCCGCTGCCCGGCGCGACGTCGGCGGCCCGCCGCGACGCGGCCGCCGCCTACGCCCGGGGCGGCGAGGAGCTGCGCCTGTCGCCGGATCTGCCGGAGGCCTGGCGGGACATCGTGCGGTCCTGCCTGACCCGCACCCACGAGGACCGCGTCGACAGCGAGACCCTGCTGCGGCGCCTGGCGGCGGTGGCCGGCACCGGTCACCGCGGCCTCCGGCTGCCCCGGCCGCGCCTGCCGGGCCGCCGCTCCCGCCGTACGGCGGTCCTGGCCGCCACGACCGCCACGGTCGCCGTCGCCGCCCTCGGCTACGGCCTCGCCGGCTGGGCCGGGCCCGGCACCCCGGGTCCCGGCAGCGGCAGGGTCACGGCCGCCACCTACGGCGCCGCCGAGCTGCGCACCGACAGGGGCGTGCCGGTCCGCTACCGCCGGCTGATCGTCGACGCCGCCCACGACTGCGTCCAGCAGGAGGTCACCCCGGCGCTGATCGCGGCGATGCTGAAGGCGGAGAGCGACTTCGACCCGGAGCTGTCCGACCCGGACGCGGGCCCGGAGGGCGAGTACGGCATCGCCCGCTGGACCCCGTCGCTGCTGCGCTGGTGGATCCGCCCGGACGGCCTGCCCGCCGAGCAGACGCCCCGGCCGCCGCTGACCCCCGAGGAGTCCATCCCGGCCGTGGGCCGCTACCTGTGCTTCATCGAACCGCGGCTGAGGCAGGACCTGCCCGGAGACCGCCGGGTGCTGGTCGCCGCCGCCTACCGCACGTCGACCCGGAAGGTGAACGCCGCGGGCGGAGTGCCGCCGGGAACACGGCGGTACGCCGCCCGCGTCGCCCACTACCTGAAGGAGTACACCCCGGCCGGGAAGAAGTGACCCCGGAGAGGTCCGGGGCCACGGGAACCCGGCCGGGTTCCGCCGGCTCTAGTGGAAGAAGTGCCGCGTGCCGGTGAAGTACATCGTGACGCCGGCCTTCCGCGCGGCCTCGACGACCAGTTCGTCACGGACCGAACCGCCCGGCTGGACCACGGCCTTCACACCGGCCTCGGCCAGGATCTCCAGGCCGTCGGGGAAGGGGAAGAAGGCGTCGGAGGCGGCGTAGGAGCCCCGCGCGCGCTCGGCGCCGGCCCGCTCCACGGCGAGCTTGGCGGAGTCGACGCGGTTGACCTGGCCCATGCCGACGCCGACCGAGGCGCCGTCCTTGGCGAGCAGGATGGCGTTGGACTTCACGGCGCGGCAGGCCTTCCAGGCGAAGGCCAGCTCCGCCAGTCCGGCCTCGTCCAGCGCCTCGCCGGTCGCCAGGGTCCAGTGCGCGGGGTCGTCGCCGTCGGCCTGCAGCCGGTCGGTGACCTGGAGCAGCGCGCCGCCGTCGATGGGCTTGACCTCGACGGGGTTCGACGGGGCGTCGGGGCAGCGCAGGACGCGGATGTTCTTCTTCCTGGCGAGGGCTTCGAGCGCGCCCTCCTCGTAGCCGGGCGCGACGATGACCTCGGTGAAGATCTCGGCGACCTGCTCGGCCATCTCCTTGCTGACCGGGCGGTTGACGGCGATCACGCCGCCGAACGCCGACAGCGGGTCGCAGGCGTGCGCCTTGCGGTGGGCCTCGGCGACGTCGGCGCCGATGGCGATGCCGCAGGGGTTGGCGTGCTTGATGATCGCGACGCAGGGCTCGGCGTGGTCGTACGCGGCACGGCGGGCGGCGTCCGTGTCCGTGTAGTTGTTGTACGACATCTCCTTGCCGTGCAGCTGCTCGGCCTCCGCCAGGCCGCCCGTGCCGGAGACGTAGAGGGCGGCGGGCTGGTGCGGGTTCTCGCCGTAGCGCAGGGTGTGCGCGCGCTCCCAGGTGGCGCCGAGGAAGTCGGGGAACTGCGAGTCGTCGGCCGGGGCGTAGGACGAGGCGAACCAGGAGGCCACCGCCACGTCGTACGCGGCCGTGTGCTGGAACGCCTCCGCGGCCAGGCGGCGGCGGGTGGCCAGGTCGAACCCGCCGGTCCGGGCGGCGTGCAGGACGTCGCCGTAGCGGGCGGGGCTGGTGACGACGGCGACGGAGGGGTGGTTCTTGGCGGCGGCGCGGACCATGGACGGGCCGCCGATGTCGATCTGCTCGACGCACTCGTCGGGCGAGGCGCCCGAGGCGACGGTCTCGCGGAACGGGTAGAGGTTCACAACGACCAGGTCGAACGGCTCGACGCCGAGCTCGGCGAGCTGCCGCCGGTGGTCCTCCAGACGCAGGTCGGCGAGGATGCCGGCGTGCACGCGCGGGTGCAGCGTCTTGACGCGGCCGTCGAGGCACTCGGGGAAGCCGGTGAGGTCCTCGACCTTGGTGACGGGGACGCCGGCGGCGGCGATACGGGCGGCCGTGGAACCGGTGGAGACGAGATCGACCCCGGCCTCGTGCAGGCCGCGCGCGAGCTCCTCGAGCCCGGTCTTGTCATAGACGCTGACGAGCGCCCGGCGAAGGGGCCGCTTGTTGCTCTCGGCGGTCACTGGATAACTACCTTTCGTCCCTCAATGCGATAGCCGTTGCGGGCGAGCCGCCCCACGACCTCGACGAGCAGCCTTCGCTCGACTTCCTTGATGCGCTCGTGCAGCGCGCTCTCGTCGTCCTCGTCCCGGACCTCGACCACGCCCTGGGCGATGATCGGGCCGGTGTCGACGCCGTCGTCGACGAAGTGGACGGTGCAGCCGGTGACCTTGGCGCCGTACGCGAGGGCGTCCCGCACGCCGTGGGCTCCGGGGAAACTGGGCAGCAGAGCCGGGTGGGTGTTGACGAACCGCCCGCCGAAGCGGGCCAGGAACTCCTTGCCCACGATCTTCATGAACCCGGCGGACACGACGAGGTCCGGCTCGTGGGCCGCGACGGCCTCGGCGAGGGCCGCGTCCCACTCCTGGCGCGTCGCGTAGTCCTTGACCTTCCGCACGAAGGTGGGCAGCCCGGCCCGCTCGGCCCGGGCGAGGCCCTCGATGCCCTCGCGGTCGGCGCCGACGGCCACGACCTCGGCGCCGTACGCCTCGGGGCCGGTGGCGGCGATCTCGTCGAGGAGCGCCTGGAGGTTGGTGCCGGATCCGGAGACCAGCACGACAAGGCGCCGGACGCGCCGGTCCTCGGGCTTGGCGGCCACGGTGGGGGGCCTTTCTCGGGGGAAGCGTCGGTTCCAGGGCGGCCGCGCGTCGAGGCACTGCTTTGTTCATTCGTACGAATGCTTCGCGCCCCCGGATACGGGGAAGCCTACGAAGCGGCCGACCGTCAGCAACGATACCGGCACACCGGGCGGCCCCCACGGGACGGGGGCATGGCCGGAAGGTAGCGTCTGGGAGGAGCCGGTCCGGGAACGACGTCAGCGCGCCGTGCGTTCATGGGACGACGGCCCCGGCCGCAGCACCGTTCGGGGACGCTCCAGATCAGCCGTACTCACCTAGGGGAAGACGCTCACTTGATGCCGGACCGCAGCCTGCGACTTCTCACGCTCCCCCAGCAGTCGCTGTCCAGAGGGGAGCACGGTGCCGTGTTGCTGCGGGAGCGCCCCGCGTCCCCGCCCGAGGCGCCCTCGGACAGCGGCAGGGGCGACGGTGACGGGCGGCGCGAGGGCGCACCGGAGGACAACCCCTTCGCCCCGCCGCCGGAGGGCACCCCGGACCGCCCCTGGCAGCCGCGCCACCCCTCGGGCGACCAGGACACGCACCAGGACGGCGGCCGGTCCCCCTGGGGCAGTCAGTGGAGCGACCGGCAGCCCGGCCGCTCCCCCGGCGGCTTCGGCGAGCGCCCCGAAGGGCCCGAGGGCCCGGGCGGCACCCCGCCCCCCCAACTGCGCTGGGACCCCACGGACCCGGCCCAGCGCCGCGCCCGCTACGCGCTGCTGAGCGGCATCTGGGCCTTCGTCTTCGCCCTCTTCAGCTGGCCGTACATGGCCCTGCTGCTGGGCGCGCTCGCCCTCTACTGGGGCATCAGCTCGCTGCGCGCCAAGCCCCGGCGGCCCGACCCCGACGCCCCGGCTCCGGAGCAGACCGGGCGTCCGCAGACCACGGCGGCGGTGAGCGGCCTGGTCACGGCCTCGCTGGCACTCGCCCTGGTCGGCGCGTCCTTCGCCGCGCAGATGGTCTACCGCGACTACTACACCTGCACCAGCGACGCCCTCACCAACGCGGCGAAGCAGTCCTGCAGCCGGTACCTGCCCGACGAGCTGCGCGGGGTGCTGGGGACCGGGGGCTGACGCCCTCACGTCCCTACCAGGGGTGCTACGGAGCCTGTGCACGGCTCTGGCCGGGCGCCGGGCTCGGGGGTGTGCCGGGGTCGTTGGTCGTGCCGGGGTCGTTGGTCGTGCCGGTGTCGTTGGTTTGCCCGGCGTCCTTGGTACTCGCCGTGTCCTTGGTACTCGCCGTGTCCTTGGTACTCGCCGTGTCCTTGGTACTTTCGGTGTCCCTGGTCGTGGCGGTGTCCTTGGTCCCCCCGGTGTCAACGGCCCAGTCGGTGTCCTTGGTCCACCCGGTGTCCATGGCCCAGTCCATGGCCCAGTCGGTGTCCATGGCCCACTCGGTGTCCATGGTCGGTCCGGTGTCCGTGGTCCGCTCGGTGTCCTTGTTCCGGGAGAGCCAGCTGCGGACCCGCCCTGCGGTGCCGGCCGGGGCGGCCTCGTCCTCGTCGCGGGGTGCGCCGATCCGCGCCCACGGCGCGCGCGGACCGGCGCCGTGCCGGACCCGTACCGCCAGGGCCGTGGGCACCGCCACCGCCCCGAGCCACGCCAGCGTCGCGGACCCCACCTGCCACCAGACCGGTCCGAACCGGGCCAGCGCGGCCACGCCGAGCGGCCCGCCCGCCAGCGCCGCCAGCCCGGCGAGCGCGGCCGCGCACAGCCCGGCGGCCAGGACGGTGGCGCCGGCGGTCCGCCGCCAGGACCACTCGCCTCCCCCGCCTGCGGCCTGCGCCGCCGCCCGCCCCGCCACCCGGCCCACCAGGACACCGGCCGCCAGCGGCACCGCACCCGCCGCCCAGGTCAGCGGCGTGCCCGCCCCCGGCTGCGGCACCGCCGCCAGCAGCGGGAACGGCGGCAGCAGCGGCTCGGGGGCCGAGCCGAGCGGGGTCACGAGATGGCCGGCGCCCAGAGCGAAGCCGGGGCCGAGAGCGTACGCCGTCGCCCACACCGCCGCGTTCGGCAGCAGCGCGGCGCACAGCAGCAGCACCGCGCACCGTCCCGACCAGCCCTGCGACAGCTGGGGGAACGCGTCCCAGAGCGCACCGCCGTGCCAGGCCAGGGACGCCGCCAGCAGCAGTGTCCCGCCGCCGAGCAGCACGGCCAGCCCGTGCGCCGCCGCCCGCGTGGCCACGCCCGGGCGGGCGTCCGGACCGAGCAGCAGGTGGCGCAGGCCCCTCCGCGGCACGATCGCGCCCAGGGCCCGCACGAGGGGCGCGCCGGGACGGCCGTACGCCGTCCACACGCCCGCTCCGGCCGCGCCCGTCGCGACCAGCGGCAGGCACGCGGCCGTCCACGGCCACGACGGCCGCAGCGGGCCGTCGGCGGCGTACAGCGCGGCGGGCGCGGCGACGGCGAGGTAGCCGAGGACGACGCCCGCCCAGGCCGTGCGGGCGGAGACGAGCGGGGGCCCGCCGCCGTCCGGCAGCCGCGGGTACCCGTCGGCCGCGTCCCGGGCCGCCCGGTGCAGCAGCCACACCGGCAGGGCCGGCAGCAGCAACGGCGGGACGCCCAACGGCGCCGGGACGCCGGAGAGGGTGTCGGTGCGGATCAGTTCGGTGCCGTGTGCCAGCAGCCACAGCGCCGCCGCGACATGCAGCGCGCCGCCCGGCCCGCTGTCGGGGTACGGCGAGCTGATCCACAGCACCATCACGAGCACGGTGAGGGACGCGAGCCCCAGCCCGGCCGCGAGCGCGCCGCCCAGCAGGCTCGCGGCCAGTGCGGGCGATCGGTCGCGCAACCGGGCCGGCGGCGACGGACGCGACGATCGGCGAACGGTCATCTGGATCACGCCCGCCATGCTCCCAATGACACACGCTTTCCGGCTGTAACAGGCGAAGCTCCGCTGTGTCGCACAATATACGTTTATGTACTTTTCCGTACGGAGGGGTGCCCGGTGACGCAGAGCCCCGCTCCCCCGCTGCCGCCGCCCCGGGAACGCCGACGCCTGCGTGAGAACGGGAAGCTGACGCTGGATCAGACAGCCCGCCGGGTGGGCGTCTCCCGCGACCGGGTGCGCAAGTGGGAGACCGGCCGCTCCACCCCGCGCGGCCGGCAACGGGAGGCCTACGCGACACTCCTGGCGTCGCTCGCCGAGCCGCAGCCGGAGCGTCAGGAGGTGCCAGAGCCGGCGGAGGTGACGGTACCCCAGCGCACACCGCGGGCGCCGTCGCTGACCCCCGCTCAGGCCTTCGACGCGCTGTACGCCTTCTGCGCCCCCGCCCTCGTCCGGCAGGCCTACCTGCTGACCGGCCGCCGGGACCTGGCGCGGGAGTCGGTCGAGCGGGCCTTCCAGCTCGCCTGGGAGCGCTGGCCCGAGGTGGCCCGGGACCGGGACCCGGCGGGCTGGGTGCGGGCGGCGGCGTACGAGTGGGCGCTGTCGCCCTGGCACCGGTTCCGCCCCCGCTACCGGCACCCCGAACCGCCGCCCGCGGACGCCGCCGGCCGCACCCTGATCAACGTCCTGACGGCCCTCCCGCCGTCGTACCGCCGCACGCTCGTGCTGTACGACGGGGTCGGCCTGGACCTGCCGGAGACCGCGGCGGAGACGGAGGCGAGCACCCCGGCGACCGCGCGCCGGCTGACGCACGCGCGGGAGGCGGTCGCCGCGCGGCTGCCCGAGCTCGCCGACCCGGCGGTGCTGCACCGACGGCTCGCCGAAGTCGCCTCCGTGCAGCGGTTGCGGGCCGCGCGGCCACCCGAGGTGCGGACGGGCGGCGAGCGGCGCGCCCGGTTCTGGACCCGGGCGGCGATCGCCTTCACGGTGGCGCTGATCGGCACCACGGCGCTCACGCTGCGCACGGCGCCGACCCGCTACGAGCCCCCCGTGCCGCCGGGGGCGACGGTGCGGGGCGTGCCGCCGCGGGCGGCGCCGGGGCCGCTGTCGCAAAAGGAGCTGAAGCTGCGGGCCAAGCTGCGCGAGGAGTGGCCGGCCGGGCCGCAGCGGCTGCTGCCGCAGCCGTGGTGAACGACGGTGGGCCCGCCCCCCTTCCGGGGGGCGGGCCCACCGTGCGCTGCCGGGCCGGTCAGCCGGCCAGGATCTCCCGGGCCAGCTTGGCCGTCTCGGTCGGCGTCTTGCCGACCTTGACGCCGGCGGCCTCGAGGGCCTCCTTCTTGGCCTGGGCGGTGCCGGAGGAGCCGGAGACGATGGCGCCGGCGTGGCCCATGGTCTTGCCCTCGGGCGCGGTGAAGCCCGCGACGTAGCCGACGACCGGCTTGGTCACGTTCTCCTTGATGAAGGCCGCGGCCCGCTCCTCGGCGTCGCCGCCGATCTCGCCGATCATGACGATCAGGTCGGTGTCGGGGTCGTCCTGGAACGCCTTCAGCGCGTCGATGTGGGTGGTGCCGATGATCGGGTCACCGCCGATGCCGACACAGGTGGAGAAGCCGATGTCGCGCAGCTCGTACATCATCTGGTACGTCAGCGTGCCGGACTTCGACACCAGGCCGATGCGGCCCGGCTTGGTGATGTCGGCCGGGATGATGCCGGCGTTCGACTGGCCCGGGGTGATCAGGCCGGGGCAGTTCGGGCCGATGATGCGGGTCTTGTTGCCCTTCTTGCCGGCGTACGCCCAGAAGGACGCCGTGTCGTGCACCGCGATGCCCTCGGTGATGACGACCGCGAGGGGGATCTCGGCGTCGATGGCCTCGACGACCGCGTCCTTGGTGAACTTCTCCGGGACGAAGATGACCGTCACGTCGGCGCCGGTCTTCTCGATGGCCTCCTTGACGGTGCCGAAGACCGGTACCTCGGTGCCGTCGAAGTCGACGCTGGTGCCCGCCTTGCGCGGGTTGACGCCGCCGACGATGTTCGTGCCGGACGCCAGCATGCGGCGGGTGTGCTTCTGACCCTCCGAGCCGGTCATGCCCTGGACGATGACCTTGGATTCCTTGGTGAGGAAGATAGCCATGGTGTTGTGTGACCTCGTCCCTTACTTCGCGGCAGCAGCCAGCTCGGCGGCCTTGTCGGCCGCGCCGTCCATGGTGTCCACGCGCTGCACCAGCGGGTGGTTGCGGTCGTCGAGGATCTTCCGGCCCAGCTCGGCGTTGTTGCCGTCGAGACGGACGACCAGCGGCTTGGTGACCTCCTCGCCCTTGGACTCCAGGAGCTCCAGGGCCTGCACGATGCCGTTGGCGACGGCGTCGCAGGCGGTGATGCCGCCGAAGACGTTGACGAAGACGGACTTGACGTCCGGGTCGCCGAGGATGATCTCCAGGCCGTTCGCCATGACCTCGGCGGAGGCGCCGCCGCCGATGTCGAGGAAGTTGGCGGGCTTGACGCCCTTGTGGTTCTCACCGGCGTAGGCGACGACGTCCAGGGTGGACATGACCAGGCCGGCGCCGTTGCCGATGATGCCGACCTCGCCGTCCAGCTTCACGTAGTTCAGGCCCTTGGCCTTGGCGGCCGCCTCGAGCGGGTTGGCGGCGGCCTTGTCGTGGAGCTCCTCGAACTCGGGGTGACGGAACTCCGCGTTGTCGTCCAGGGAGACCTTGCCGTCGAGGGCGATGACCTCGCCGGAGGCGACCTTGGCGAGCGGGTTCACCTCGACCAGCAGGGCGTCCTCCTTGACGAAGACCTCCCACAGCTTGACGAGGACGTTCACGACCTTGTCCGCGACCTCGGCCGGGAACTTGGCGGCCTCGACGATCTCGCGGGCCTTGGCCTCGTCGACACCGTCGATCGCGTCGATCGCGATCTTGGCGACGGCCTCGGGGCGGGTGGCCGCCACCTCCTCGATCTCCATGCCGCCCTCGACGGAGGCGATGGAGAGGAAGGTGCGGTTGGCCCGGTCGAGGAGGAAGGAGACGTAGTACTCCTCGAGGATCTCCGGCGCCGTCTCGGCGATCATCACCTTGTGGACCGTGTGGCCCTTGATGTCCATGCCGAGGATGTCCGTCGCGCGGGCGACGGCCTCGTCCGGGGTGGCGGCCAGCTTCACGCCACCGGCCTTGCCGCGACCACCGACCTTCACCTGCGCCTTGACGACAGACTTGCCGCCCAGGCGCTCGGTGATCTCGCGCGCCGCCTCAGGCGTGTCGATGACTTCACCGGCCAGCACCGGTACACCGTGCTTGGCGAAGAGGTCCCTCGCCTGGTACTCGAACAGGTCCACGCGCTTCCGTCCCTATCAGTGATCTAGCGGTTCGTTGGATGCGTGGGCGTGCCGCGAAGGGCAACGTGACGACCGCATGTGTCACAAGGGAGGCGCACACGGTGTCCGAGCGCGCGGCATGTCCGTCTCGCAGGTTATCGCCGGTTGCGGAGGGTCTCTAAATCAGGGGTCACACGTGAGCGGTGATACCTGTCACATGATGCCGCGTTCTCTGACACGGCGTGCCGGAGGTGAGGGGCCTCACCGGGCTGGGGTTCACCCGGTGAGGCCCGTCGTACACCCCCGAAGGGCCGCGAACGGCCTGTTGTCCCGGTTTCTCTGGTTTCTCCGGGGGCGGGCCGGGTGCTCCCCACCCCGATGGGGACCACCCGGCCCCCTCCGCAGGGGCCTCGGCCGGACCGGCCGACGGCTTTCGGCCGTCCGGGCCTCGTAACTCCCGCGGCGCTCGGATGCTGTCCGCCGTGCGGCGGTCGTACGCCCGTACGGCGCACGAGGGGCAGCGGGTCAGATGCTGTACGGCATGGAGCCCGGGGCGGCGGACTCGGCGACGCCCTGGGCGCCGGCGGCCGCGTGCCCGGCGAGCGGGCCCGCGGTGCCCCGGACCGTCCCGGTCAGGTCCTGCGCGAAGGACGCGGCCTGCCCGGCGACGCCGTGGACGAACGGGTCCGCGTCACCGGCCACCCCGCCCGCGAAGGGCGCGGCCTGACCCGCGACGCCGTACGCGAACGCCGTGGCGCTGCCGCCGACCCCGTCGGCGACCGGCTCGACCAGGTCCACCACGGGCCGGGCGGCCTCGCCGACCCCGTGGGCGAACCGGGGAACCTCGCCGGCGACCCCGTGGGCGAACGCGCCGGCCTGTCCCGTCACGCCGTACGCCAGCGGCGGTACGTCGCCGGCGACACCGCCCGCGAAGCCCTGGACGTCCCCGGCGACGCCGTACGCCACCGCGCCCGCGTCCGCGACGGCCTGCCCGGCGACGGGCAGCACACCGTGCACGGCGGTGTTCGCGACCGGCGGCAGGACCGCGTCCGCGGTGTCGTGGACGGCGTGGGCGGCGAGGCCGGTGGCGTACGGGGCGACGTCATCGGCCACACCGCCGACGGCCGGGCGGACCCCGGCGACCGCGCCGGTGGCCAGGGGCGTCACGCCGGAGATTGCGCCGGTGGCGACGGGCGCCACGCCATGGACCGTGCCCTCGGTGACCGACCGCACGCCGGAGGCCGCGTCCTCGGCGACGGGCAGGGCGCCGCTCGCCGCTTGGGTGGCGAGGTGGTGGGCGTCGGCGGTGACGCCGCCGACGGCGGGGCGGATGTCAGCGACCGCGCCAGCGGCCACGGGTGTCACACCGGCGACCGCGCCCTCGGTGACCGACCGCGCGCCGGAGGCCGTGTCCTGGGCGACGGGCAGGGCGCCGCTCGCCGCTTGGACGGCGAGGTGGTGGGCGTCGGCGGTGACGCCGCCGACGGTCGAACGGACCTCGGCGACCGCGCCGGTGGCCACGGGCGTCACACCGGAGATTGCGCCGGTGGCGACGGGCGCCACGCCATGGACCGTGCCCTCGGTGACCGACCGCACGCCGAAGGCCGCGTCCTCGGCGACGGGCACGGCGCCGCTCGCCGCTTGGACGGCGAGGTGGTGGGCGTCGGCGGTGACGCCGTATGCCGGCCGGGTCGCCGCGTCGGCGGTGTTCCCGGCGGTCCGGGCGGTCCCGGCCACGGCGGCTCCGGCCACCGGCCGGACGCCGTCCACCGTGCCGGTGGCGACGGGCGCGACCCCGCCGGCGGTGTCCCGGACGGCCGAGGCGGTCCCGGTGACGGTGTGCTGGGCGACCGGGGCGACGCCCGTCACGACACCGTGCGCGACCGGGGTGAGGCCGTCGACGGCCTGGGCCGCGAGCGGCGGAACGACGGCGTCCGCCGTCTCCCGGACGACCGGGGTGACGGTGCCGGGAACGGCGCCGACCGTGCCCACCACCTGCTGCCGGACGCCCCCGACCGTGCCGGTGACGTGGTTCGGTACGGCGGAGACCGACGCCTCTGCGGCGGCCGTCGCCTGCGCCGCCTCGCGCTGGGCGGTGTCACCGAGCACGGTGGCGCGGGCCCGGGCACCGCCGACCGTGTTCTGGGCGGCGGCCTGCGCGCTAGCCGCGGTGCGGTCCGCGCCCGCGACCGTCCGCTGGACGGTGGTGCGGACGGCGCCGTCGGCGCCCTGGGCCTTGGCGCGGGCGGTGGTCTGCGCGGCCGCGAGCTTGGTCTGGGCGGCGGCCAGGGCCTGCTCCAGCTCGGGGGCGAAGGCGGAGAGCGGGCCGAAGAGGTAGTCGATGGTGCCCTGGGGCGAGTCCGGGGTGGTGTCGGACAGTGCGGCGGCCGCCTGGCCGGTGGCGGCCTTGGTCTCGGCCTGGGCGGCGCGGGCGGCCTGCGCGCCCTGGATGGCCTGGGCGCCCCTGATCCTCGCCGCGTGCGGAACGGCGACCTTGCCCTCGACGTACCGGCGGGCCTGCTCGGTGGTGCCGGCCTGGGACGCGGCCTTGCCGGCGGCGGTGCCGGTGGCGCCGGCGGTGGCCTGGGCGGAACCGGTGGTGCGGGTGAGCGTGGTCGTGGTCGTGCCGGCGGTGTGCCGGAGCGTGGCGGTGGTGCCGTCGGTGACGCCGTCGGTGACGTCGGAGACGGTGTCGTGCACGCCGGAGACCACGCCGTCGACCGTGTCGGTGACGGTGCCGAGGACGCCGCCGTCCGTGTCGGCCGTCGCGTCCACCGTCGTGTCCGTCGCGGAGAGGGAGGAGGCGGGCAGCTCGTCGGCGCTCGCCACGGTGGAACCGAGCGCCCAGGCGCCGGTGACGCCCGCGGCTATGACGATGGAGCGTCGGATGTTCTTGTTCATCACGTGCGTCAGATCCTTGGATCTCGGGTTCCGAAGCGCTGGGGAGTTCCGGGGCTTCGGAAGGCTGGGGGACATTTCCCTGGGGACATTTCCGGGCCGGTGCCGGTGGTGATCCGCCGTCTGGCGTCGCGGTCCGTCACGTCCGGGGAGTGAGGACGGGCGGGGCGCAGGACGCGCAGGGGGAGCCGGACACGGTCCCGGCTGGGCGCGTCCGGGCCACGCGGAGGCGTCCGGACGGCCGGGCAGACCTGCTCCGCCCCCGCGCGGCAGGTCTACGGCGGGGGAAGGGGCTGCCCGGCTAGGCGGGGGATACGGGAATGTCCCGGCAGCGGTCCCGGGTCCCGGCGGCCTCGCGGGCCGCGGTGGCGCCGGGCACCAGCCGCGGCGGCGTCAGGTGGTTCACGGTGAGCGCGTGCGGGTCGCCGTGCCGCGACGTGCCGTTGTCGGCCGCCGACCGGTGTCCCAGCGCGCCGTCGGGGGCCCCGGCGGGCGTCGGAGCGGGGTGCGCCGGGGCGGTGCGGCCGGCCTCGGCACGGCGTTCCTCGCCGTGCCGCCCGGTGTCCGTCCAGGCACGGGCGAACTCAGGGCCGTAGACGACGGACGTCTCGGCACCGGTCCGGGGACCGGAGGCGGCGGTGTCCGCCGGTGGGGTGGTCACCGCGCCCGGGTGGGGTGCCTGGACGGGGACCTGGATGACGGGGGCCTGGGTGACGGGGGCCGGTACGGGGTGCGCCGGGGGTGCGGGGAGGCTCGGAGGTGCGGGCGGAGCCGGGAGCGCGGGCGAGGTCGGGAGCACCGGTGGGGTCGGGAGGCCCGGCGCCGCGGAGTCGGCCGGCAGGCCGGGCAGGCAGGGCAGCGGCGGCAGGGACGGATCGCCGCCGACGGGCAGGGTCGGGGTCGGCGCGGAGGGGAGCGCGGGCGGCTTCGGCAGGACGTCGGCCGGTGCGGCCGCCGACTCGTCCAGGACATGCGCAGCGTGCCGCACGGAGGAGGCGTGGGACGAGGGACGGCCGTGCCCTGCGCGGTCGTCCACGAGCCGGGCGTCCGAGGCTTCTGCGGCCGGGCGGAGCCCGTCCGCCGAGGCCCGCACGGATGCCGGTGTCTGCACGGACGCCGCGCTCGTGTCCGCAGACGAAGCCGAGGCCGAATCCTGGACAGCTGACCCCACGGTCCGGGCCGGCGGCACACCGTCCGCCGCCTGCGCCTGCTCGCCGCACAGCAGCCCCACCGCGCACACCGCGCCGAGCAACAGCGCCAGATGGAGCGCACGCCGCCCGGCCGCTGTGCGCAACAGGCGCAGAGCGGCACCGGGCAGAGCGGCTGACCAGGTCAAGACGGGGAGGTTCCTCCCGTGCGGCGGGACGTCGAAGCGCGTGGCGACCGTCGAACGAGCGTCGATCCTCGCACGGAACTCCAGAGGTCACGCAAGCCCGGTGTTACCGATGGGTAGTCATGTCCGTTTTGCCAGCCCGAGCCGGACGCCGCCGGATCGACACGTCGTCACCGTCCCGCCGATGCCCGCTTCGTCACGCCGTGTCGGGTATCGGCAGCGGCCGCTTCTCGATCGCCGCCGCCATCACCTCCGGGAACAGGTCGGGCGTGCAGGCGAAGGCGGGCGCCCCCAGGGCCGCGAGCGCGGCCGCGTGCTCCCGGTCGTACGCGGGCGCCCCTTCGTCCGACAGCGCCAGCAGCGTCACGAACTGCACGCCCGATGCCTTCATGGCCGCGACCCGCTTGAGCATCTCGTCGCGTATCCCCCCTTCGTACAGGTCGCTGATCAGGACGACGACCGTCTCCGCGGGGCGGGTGATCTGCGACTGGCAGTACGCCAGTGCCCGGTTGATGTCCGTGCCGCCGCCCAGCTGCGTGCCGAACAGCACGTCGACCGGGTCGTCCAGCTGGTCGGTGAGGTCGACCACCGCCGTGTCGAACACGACGAGCCGGGTGCTGATCGACCGCATCGACGCCAGCACGGCCCCGAACACGGAGGCGTAGACGACGGACGCCGCCATCGACCCGGACTGGTCGATGCAGAGAACGACCTCCTTCTTCACCGACTGCGACGCGCGTCCGTAGCCGATGAGCCGCTCCGGCACGATCGTCCGGTACTCGGGCAGGTAGTGCTTGAGGTTGGCCGCGATGGTGCGGTTCCAGTCGATGTCGTGGTGGCGGGGCCGGGTGATGCGGGCGCTGCGGTCGAGGGCGCCGGTGAGGGTGGCCCGGGTGCGGGTGGCGAGCCGCTTCTCCAGGTCCTCCACGACCTTGCGCACCACGGCCCGTGCGGTCTCCTTGGTGGTCTCCGGCATCGCCTTGTTCAGCGACAGCAGCGTGCCGACGAGGTGGACGTCGGCCTCCACCGCCTCCAGCATCTCCGGCTCGAGCAGCAGGGTGGCGAGGCCGAGCCGGTCGATGGCGTCGCGCTGCATGACCTGTACGACGGACGACGGGAAGTACGTCCGGATGTCCCCGAGCCAGCGCGCCACGGACGGCGCCGAGGCCCCGAGCCCCGCCGAACGGTCCCGTCCCGCCTGTGGTTTGTCCCCCTTGCCGTAGAGCGCGGCGAGGGCCCCGTCCATCGCCGCGTCCCGCCCGGACAGGGCGCAGCCGGTGCCGTCGGCCGCGTCGCCGCCGAGCACGAGCCGCCAGCGCCGCAGCCGCTCCCGGGCCGGGTCCAGCAGCTCCTGGGCCGGGTCCCGCGGTTCCTGGGCCGGGTCCCGCGCTTCCTGCGTCATCCGCGCGCCCCCGTCCGCAGCCGCTCCCAGAGCGGAATCACCGGCACCGTCGTCGCCCGCCCGGTGTCCGCGCGCCGTCCGGGCCCGTCGCCCCCGGCGCTCTCGGTCTCGCAACCGCCGCTCGGCTCGCGCAGCGAGTCGGTCGTCATCACGCCACCCCCACAAGGTCGTTGCCGGTGTCGTCCGTTTCCACTTCCGCTCCGTCCAGGCCCAGCAGCAGCCGCACCACCGGCAGCACCGCGTCCGCCCGCCCGGCGTCCAGGTCGGGAGCGAAACCGGGCAGTCCGGCACCCGCGGCCGCCGCGCTCGCCCGCGTGCCCGGTCCGCGCCGGACCAGCTCGCCCAGGGTGCGCCGCACCCCGGGCTCGTACGCCGAGAAGGTGCGGCGCAGCAGCGGCAGCACGTCCGTGAACGCCTCCGCCGGTACGCCCGTCAGCCACGTGTCGACCAGCCCGAGCAGCCGCTCGTCGTGCACCAGGAGCAGCCCGCCACCGGAGCCGCCGCCGACGAAGCCCTCGATCCAGGCGGCCGCGTCGGCCGGCGGTGTCCCCGGCGACAGCACGAGCCCCATGAGCCGCGCCGCCTCGTCCTGCGCCAGCTCGCCGTCGTCCAGCAGGAGCCGCACGGCCCGCCCCCGGACGACACCAGGCACGGCGTCCCGCGCCGACAGCACCCGCAGCACCGAGCACCAGCGGGCCCGCAGGTCGCCGCGGGCCGGGCCGGGGGTGCGGGCGGCGTGGGCGGGTGCGGCGGGCGGGTCCTGCTCGGTGTCCGCCGGCGGCGGGGTCGCCGCGTGCCGGTCCTCGCGTTCTGGCGGCGAGTTGCGTGGCGCGGAGCCGCCCAGCAGCCCCACCGCCCCGTGGACGGCGTCCACATGGCGCCGCATCTCCTCGGCGGCGTCCGTGTCGAGGGCGGCGCACGCCGGGGGCAGACCGACGAAGACGCGCTCGGCCAGGCCCTGGGCGACCTCCGCCAGGGCACGCGTGTCCGTGCCGCGCACATCGCCGTACCGCAGGGAACGCACGAGGGCAGGCAGTGCCTGGGCGAGGTGACCGACGTCCGTGTCGAGGGCGGCGCGGTCGTCCAGCACCCGCATCACCACCGGCAGGGCGTCCGGCAGTTCGGCCAGCAGGCAGCGCTCGGCGAGCGCGGTGACCTCGGCGAGGCCCTGCGCGGCGACGGCGTCGGCCTCGGCCTTCGCGGTCGCGGCGCCGAGCACCGTCGTCCCCCACACCCCCGCCTCGGCGACCCGCACGGACAGCTCCGGCTCCCAGCGCAACCGCCAGGTCTCCCGGAACGTCCCGGTGCTGCCGCGCGAGGCGACCGGTTCTCCCCACGCGACGCCCAGCAGCCGCAGCCGGTGCAGCAGCCGGCTGCGCCCCGCGTCGGTCTCCTTGCGCAGGTCCAGCTCCAGCTCCCGTTCCAGCGCCTCCGGCTTGAGCCGCAGCCGGCGCTGGAGCCGGGCGAGGTCCCGCTGCAACGGCACGGCGGGCGCCGCCGACGGCACCTCCCCCAGCACGTCGCCCACGACCAGCCGGTCGTGCACCAGCGCCAGCGGCACGTCCGAGCCCTCGCACATCACCGCCCGCACGGCGTCGGTCATCTCGCCGAGGCCGGGCAGCGGGCGGCCGCGCAGCGCGGCGAGGGTCTCCGCCAGCCGCACCGCCTCGATGACATGCGCGGAGGACACGATCCGGTCCTCGGCGCGCAGCAGGCCCGCCACCTTGGTCATCCACCGCTCGACCGGCCGGTCCGGGGCGCTGAACAGATGCCCGTACCAGCCCGGCGAGTCGATGCCCGCGCCGTATCCGCTGACCCGGGACAGCCGCCGGTGGGTCCACGGCACCCAGGTCATGTCCGCCTTCACCTTGGGCAGGCCCTTCAGCAGGGCCTTGTCGGCGGCGACGGTGCTTCTGTGCCGCAGCGCGGGCACGTGCCACGCCCCGCACACCACGGCCACCCGTCCCTCGAACTCCCGCTGCGCGGCCCGCACCTGGAGCCGCATGTAGGCCTCGCGGACCAGATCCCGCCCGTGTCCGCCGCTGCCGTACGCCTCGCGCAGGGCCCCCATCGCCTCTTCCAGCGCGCTGAACGGGGCGAGCGCGTCCCCCTCCCCCACGCCCCGGTGCTCCACGACGTCCTCCCACCAGCGCTCGGGATCGTCGTAACCGGCGGCGTCGGCGAGGACGGCCAGGGGATCGATGCGGACGTCGGCTTCTGCGGGCGGGTCCTGGTCGGGCCCGGCAGATGGGCCCTGCTCGGGCCCGGCAGATGGGCCCTGCTCGGGCCCCTCCGCAGGGGCCGGGCTGTGGGCCGGCCCCGTGCCGGGAACCGCGTCTTCCCCTGCCTCCGTTCCGCTGTCCTGCCTCTCCCACGCCAGCGTGTGCGTGGCCGGCAGGTCGATGAAGCGGGCCGGGACGTCGTGGTCCAGGGCCCAGCGGAGGGCGACCCACTCCGGGGAGAACTCGGCGAGCGGCCAGAACGCCGAGCGGCCCGGTTCGTCCACCGCGTGGGCGAGGAGGGCGACCGGCGGCCGCATCTCCTGGTCGGCGGCGAGCGGGATCAGGGCATCGGCCTCGGGCGGGCCCTCGATCAGCACGACGCGGGGCCCGGCCTGCTCCAGCGCGGCCCGCACCGCCCGGGCCGACCCCGGGCCGTGGTGCCGTACGCCGAGCAGCAGCGGCCCCCGGCCGAACGCGTGCCCCTCGGTGCTGTCGACGTCCGTCACGTGCTCCCCCTCGTCACCCGGCCCGGGCCGGATCCCTGGCGCTTCCCGCCCCACATCGAGGTGTTGTTCACGCGCTCACCTCCCGGCAGGCCCGGTAGAAGTCCGTCCAGCCGTCCCGCTCGCGCACGACCGTCTCCAGGTACTCCTGCCAGATGACCCGGTCGGCCGCCGGGTCGCGGACGACCGCGCCGAGGATGCCGGCGGCGACGTCGCCCGCCCGCAGCACGCCGTCACCGAAGTGGGCGGCCAGGGCGAGTCCGTTGGTGACGACGGAGATGGCCTCCGCGGTGGACAGGGTGCCGCTCGGCGACTTCAGCTTGGTCCGGCCGTCGGTCGTGAGACCGTCGCGCAGTTCGCGGAAGACGGTGACGACGCGGCGGATCTCGGCGATGCCGTCGGGCACGGCCGGCAGGTCGAGGGAGCGACCGATCTGGTCGACGCGGCGCGCGACGATGTCGACCTCGGCCTCGGGGGTCTCCGGCAGCGGCAGCACGACCGTGTTGAAGCGGCGGCGCAGGGCGCTGGACAGGTCGTTGACGCCGCGGTCGCGGTCGTTGGCCGTGGCGATCAGGTTGAAGCCGCGGACCGCCTGCACCTCCTCGCCGAGCTCCGGTATCGGCAGCGTCTTCTCCGACAGGATCGTCATGAGGGTGTCCTGCACGTCGGCCGGGATGCGGGTCAGCTCCTCGACCCGGGCGGTCATGCCCTCGGCCATGGCCCGCATGACCGGGCTGGGCACCAGGGCGGCGCGGCTGGGGCCGTGGGCGAGCAGCTGCGCGTAGTTCCAGCCGTAGCGGATGGCCTCCTCCGGGGTGCCGGCGGTGCCCTGCACCAGCAGTGTGGAGTCGCCGCTGACCGCCGCCGCCAGGTGCTCGGAGACCCATGTCTTGGCCGTGCCGGGCACGCCGAGCAGCAGCAGGGCCCGGTCCGTGGCGAGCGTGGTCACGGCGACCTCGATGATGCGGCGCGGGCCCACGTATTTCGGTGTGATCACCGTGCCGTCCGGCAGGGTGCCGCCGAGCAGGTAGGTCGCGACGGCCCACGGCGACAGCTTCCAGCGGGCCGGACGCGGACGGTCGTCCTGCGCGGCGAGCGCGGCGAGTTCGTCCGCGAAGGCGTCCTCGGCGTGCGGCCGCAGCGGCTCGGTCCTCTGCACGGACGTGTTCGCGGGCGCGGACCCGTTCTGGCTCGGGTCGGCAGACGACGGTTCTACGGACACAGGCATGGCTGAGTCCCCCTCCAGCTCGGCCGGTTCGGATCTGGCATCCACCGTGCACCACGCCACTGACAATGCGTTTTGACCTGCGCAGACGCCATCGCTGGGCCGATTGTCAGTGGCGGGATCTACCTTCGATGGCATGACTCAGCAGGGGGTGCGCTGGACCACGGACCAGGTGCTTGCGCTGGCGCCTGACGCCGCGTCACGCAAAGCGGGCAGCAAACTCGGCACGGCCGGACCGTGGTCCGAGGCGGGGAGTTCCGGCGAGGGGACGGTGTGGGGCCTGTGCAAGGGCAGTGGCAGCAAGCCGTATCAGACGGTCGTCGACATCGCGGACGCCTCCGGGCCCGCGTACAAGTGCAGTTGTCCGAGCCGCAAGTTCCCGTGCAAGCACGCCCTGGGCCTGCTGTTGCTGTGGGCGAGCGGGGACGGGGTGGTGCCGCGGGGGCAGGCACCGGAGTGGGCCGAGCAGTGGATCGCGGGCAGACGGCAGCGCGCGGAACGGAAACGGGCGGCGGACGGCCCCGGCTCCCCGTCCGCCTCCGCTGATCCCGAAGCGGCGCGACGCCGGGCGGAGCGCCGGGCCGAGCGGATCACCGCGGGCGCCACGGAGCTGGAGCAGCGGCTGGCCGACCTGCTCCGTGGCGGCCTGGCCTCGGCGGAGCAGTCGGGCTACGGCCTGTGGGAGGAGACGGCGGCCCGCATGGTCGACGCCCAGGCGCCCGGGCTCGCCGCCCGCGTGAGGGAGTTGGGAGCGATACCGGGCACCGGTCCGGGCTGGCCGGCGCGCCTGCTGGAGGAGTGCGCGCTGCTCCACCTCCTCGACCAGGGCTGGCTCCACCGCGAGCGGCTGCCGGACGCCCTGGCCGCGACGGTCCGCTCCCGGATCGGCCTGCCGTCCTCGGCAGACGGCCCTGCGCTACGGGACCGCTGGCTGGTCCTCGCCCAGTACGACACGGCGGACTCGCGTCTGACCACCCGCCGCATCTGGCTCTACGGCGCCGACTCGCACCGCACGGCCCTGCTGCTGTCGTACGGCGCGGCCGGGCGCGCCCCGGAGCTCGCGCTGCCGGTCGGGCTGGCCCTGGATGCGGAGGTGTCCGTCCATCCGGGCGGCGGGCAGCAGCGCGCGGCTCTCGGCGCACAGTTCGCCCCGCCCGCACCGACGGCGGTACGGCCACCGGGGGTGAGCACCTCCCAGGCGGCCGCCCGCTACGGCGAGGCGCTGCGCGACGATCCCTGGCTGGATGCCGTCCCGGTGACGCTGGACCGGGTCATACCCACCCCGGACGGCGACTCCTGGCAGCTGGCGGACGCCGACGAGGACACGGCGCTGCCGCTCACCCCGGCGGCCCGTGCCCGGCCGGCCCTGTGGCGCCTGGTCGCCCTGTCGGGCGGCGCTCCCGTCACGGTCTTCGGCGAGTGCGGCCACCAGGGCTTCACCCCGCTGACGGCCTGGCCGCAGGGCCCGGGGGACGCGGTGGCGCTGTGCTGAGCCGACCGCTCCACGGCCGCACACACGCCGACGCGTCACCTGCCGGGCGCGCCCACCCGCCCGGACGCCGACCCTGACGCCCGGACCGCACACGTCCCGATTGCCCCGTATCTGCTACTTCAACCCACCCTGCTCACCTGATGCGCGCATTCTTCCGGCCACAGGGGACACCCGACGCGCGTGTCCTTCCACCAGTGGGGCGCGCGACGGAAAGGACGCTGATGAACAGGACTTCCGCTCCTGCGGACCCGCCCGTCGCGGGCGCCTGGGAGGGGCTGGTCACCGCCGCGCTGCTCGGCACCGACCGGCGTACGCCGCCGGGCTGCCCGCCGGGCCCGAAGGCCCCCGTCGCCCTGCTGGACAGGGCCGCCGCAGAGACCGTACGGCGCCGGGCCGGACTGCGGCCCGCCCGGGCGGCCGAGCCTCCGCGGTCGGCGCCGCAGGACGCGCGCCCGCCGCTGCCGCCCGCGGCCGCCCGCCGGCTGGCGATGCTGCTGACCGACCGCCCCGGCACCGCCGGAGGCCGCCGGGGCACCGCACCGGACCTCATGGAGCTGCTGCCCCAGTGGCTCGCCGCGGCCGACGCACGCGGCTACGCGCCGCCCCCGCAGCTGCTGCCCGCGCTGCTGGACACGGCCCGGGGCCGTACGGACCTGCGTCCGGCCGCGCTGAGGTTCGCGGGCCCGCGGGCCCTGTGGCTGGCCCGGTTCAACCCGGAGTGGCGGTTCGCCCTGCGCTCCGCCCCGGGCGGGGACGGGGCGCTGCCGCACCCGCCGGACCCGGACGGCCTGCGCCGGCTGTGGCAGGAGGGTTTGTTCGCCGAGCGGGTCGCCCTGCTGGCCGCCCTGCGCTCCCGCGACCCGGGTGCCGCGCGGGACCTGCTGGCCACGACCTGGGCGACGGAGCGTGCCGAGGACCGGCTGATGTTCCTCGACTCGCTGCGCACGGGCCTGGGACCGGACGACGAGCCGTTCCTGGAGCAGGCCCTGGCCGACCGCAGCCGCAACGTGCGGGCGACCGCGGCCGAGTTGCTGTCGGCCCTGCCCGGTTCGGCGCTGGCCGCTCGCATGGCGGCCCGGGCTGGCGCGTGCGTGGCCGTCGACCACACCCGGGACGTGCCGACGATCGTCGTCGAGGCACCGCACGAGTGCGACGCGGCCATGGAGCGGGACGGCGTCGTGGCCAAGGCCCCGGCGGGACGGGGTGAACGGTCCTGGTGGTTCGGTCAGTTGGTGGAGGCCGCACCGCTGGGCACCTGGTCGCGGCGGCTCGGCGGGCGTACGCCGCGGGAGATCGTGGCGCTGCCGGTGGCGGACGACTGGCAGGGCGAACTGCACGCGGCGTGGTGCCGTGCGGCAGTGCGGCAGCGGGACGCCGAGTGGGCCCGGGCGCTGCTCGGCGAGCCCGCGGCACCCGAGGCCGGCGGGCCGGGGGCGGTGTCCCTGGCCGAACGCGCCAAGCTGCTCGGCACGCTGGGCGCCGGCGAGCGGGCCGAGTGGGTGGCCGGGTTCATCGCCGCCCACGGCCTGTCGGAAGCCTTCCAGTTGCTCGGCGTGTGCGCGGTCCCGTGGGCCGGGCCGCTCGGCCGGGCGGTGGTCGACGCGCTCAACATCGCGCGGGACGCGGGGAGTTATCCATGGAGTTTCAGCGGAGTCATGGGCCTGGCCGAGCGGTGCCTGGACCCCTCGGAGGCGAACCGCCTCGACGGCCTGCTGGCCGTACCGGACGAACAGGAGGGCGCGTCGCCGGGGGCCGGAGGGTACTGGGCGGAGGCGTTCCAGCGCCTGGTCACCACACTGCGGCTGCGCGCGGCGATGCTGGAGGAACTGGGAGCGCGGGAGCGGGACCCGCGGGAGGCAGTGACGCCATGACGCCGGTGGCGGGCCCTGGGACGCCGGCACGGCCGGACGGGTGTGACGCAGCGACGTCCGCCCACCCCCGCTCTCCCGCCCCGGCCCAGGACGCGACCAGCGGCAGCCCGCCCGTCACCGCCGCAGACGGCAGCCCCCGGCCGATCAGGGCAAGCGTGCCCGGTTCCCGGAGCACCTCCAGGCCTCCGAGCACACCGAGGCGGGCCAGGACGACGCGGCCCCCCGCACCACAGCCGCCCGGCCCGGCCGCCGGAGGCCTACGCCTGGGCCGGCTGGCGCACGTTCGCCCGGACCCAGTCGACGATCGAGGCCGTCGTCGCACCGGGCGTGAAGATCTCCGCGACGCCCTTCTCCTTCAGTGGCGGAATGTCGGCCTCGGGGATGATTCCGCCGCCGAAGACCACGATGTCCTCCGCGTCGCGCTCCTTGAGCAGGTCGATCACGGCCGCGAACAGCGTGTTGTGCGCGCCGGAGAGGATGGACAGCCCGATCGCGTCGGCGTCCTCCTGGATCGCGGTGTCGACGATCTGCTCGGGAGTCTGGTGGAGCCCGGTGTAGATGACCTCCATCCCGGCGTCGCGCAGCGCCCGCGCGATCACCTTGGCCCCGCGATCGTGGCCGTCGAGCCCCGGCTTGGCCACCACCACGCGGATCGGACCGGCTGCCACACCCATCACTGCCTCCATGAAGCGACTACATCCATCCGTACCGACAAGTACCGCACACCATGCCCATGCCGTACACGTCGCGCACTTCGCACAGCTCGTACGTACCGCATGTACCGCACATTCCGTCGCTCACCGCCCCGGGCGGCCCCGCACGGCACGGACCTCCCGCGCCGGGCGGCTCCGGGAAGTGAACGAACGTTATCGCCAGCATCCCGCAACCGGCAGTTTCACGGTGCGGACCGAGGGGCAAATCACACGGTGGGACACGTTCGCCGCGCACCGTTCCGCTCTCTCGCGGCCCACGCGCCGCATCTTCCTGCGGCACAGGGTCCGCGGCGGAACCACGCGCCAGGGGAGCCGCAACGAGGTCGCCGTGCCGCCGCGCCACCCACCGCGCACCGCGGCGGCACGGCACGTCGGCGGGGTCACGCAGAGCACGCAGGGCAGGCAAGGCACGACAGCGGGGAGCCTCGTCGCCACACCGGCAGGGGGCGCCCTCGCATCACCGGCGCCCCACGCGCCACACGCCGCGCTCCCCTCACGCGCCTGACGCCGGCCCGGCCGATCTTCCTCGGCGCGGTTCTCCACGAGGGCACCCGGGGGACAGAGCTGTCCTCCCAGGTGCCGACAGGAGGTCGGCCATGAAGGTCACCGGGGCAGCCCTGCCCTTTCTTCCGCTCTGCCGGCGGCTCCTGCCGAGCCGGGTGGCGGGACTCTCCCTGGCGCTCCTGAAGGCCACCGCCCTGGAGGTGGCGATCCTCGCCGGGCATCTCCTCCTCTACCCCTCCGGCATCGTCCAGGAGCGCCGCCCCGCCCCGCTGCCCACGCCGGACGGCGCGGCCGAGCTGCCGACCGAGGCCAAGCCCCCGGTCGTCCTGCTGCACGGCTTCATCGACAACCGCTCGGTCTTCGTCCTGCTGCGCCGCAGCCTCGCCCAGCACGGCAGGCACCGCATCGAGTCCCTCAACTACTCGCCGCTCACCTGCGACATACGGGTCGCGGCCGAACTGCTCGGCCGGCACATAGAGGAGATCTGCGACCGTACGGGCAGCCGGCGGGTCGACGTCGTCGGGCACAGCCTGGGCGGGCTGATCGCGCGTTACTACGTGCAGCGCCTCGGCGGCGACGCCCGCGTGCGCACCCTGGTGACACTCGGCACCCCGCACTCCGGCACGCGCGTGGTGCCGCTGGCGAACGCCCATCCGATCGTGCGTCAGATGCGCCCCGGCTCCGAGGTGCTCGAGGAGCTGTCCCGGCCGGCGCCGGGCTGCCGTACGCACTTCGTCAGCTTCTGGAGTGACCTCGACCACATCATGGACCCCCTGGAGACGGCCTGCATCGACCACCCGGACCTGGAGGCGGAGAACATCCGGGTGACCGGGATCGGCCACCTCGCCCTGCCCGTGCACCCCGCCGTCGCGGCGGGCATACGGCAGGCCCTGGACACGGCGCGCCCGGGCGAACCGTCCACCGGGCACGCCGACGGCCTGACCGTGGCGTGACACGCGCCCCTGGCGCGCCCCCGGCGACACAGCACCACCACAGCAGCAACAGCCCGCCGCCACAGCTCACTTACCGCCCCAGCAGCCCCATTCGCCTCGAACGCTTCTCGAACACAGGGCCAAGCCCGCGCCCGCAGTCCCCCGAAACACGGCCGATTGCCCGTTTCCTGCGTGCGCAAAACCTGTCGAAGATTGTCGTGCCCGCGTACCGCCGGGTACAGTCGCCGCACTGCTCTGGCAGCCCCTGTTGTCAAGGCGAAAGAGAAGTTGGTGAACGACCGTCACCCGTCGGGGACCGTGCCCCCCCCGGCCCAGGCTTCCGACGCCGCCTCGGCGCCCTACGCGTCGTACAGCACGCAGGAAGCCACGTACGGTGACTTCACCACCTACGACGGCTACGGCGCCACCGGTTTCCAGACCGGCGGTCCCGCCCCGGCGTCCTTCGACGCGGACCCCCTCTTCGGCAGCCTCCCGGACGGCGGCACGGGCACGTACGACACGGCCCACTGGGCCACCGGCACCCACACCACCGCCCCGTACGCGGCTCACCACCCCGGCTACGACACCGGCGCCTACGACACGGCCTCCTGGACGGGCGAGCACACGCCCCTGCCGGTCGTTCCCGCGCAGGCCGCTTCCCCCGACGCCACCGGCCAGTGGGACGCGGGTGCCTGGCTCCAGCCCGACCAGTCGGGCAACCCGGCCGACCAGACCCAGCAGTGGGAATGGGGCACCCAGGCCTTCGACACCGGCGCCTACGACGCCACCCAGTGGAACTCCGACGGCGGCACGACCGCCTCGCACGACGGGTACGAGCCCCACGCCGAAACCTTCGAGCAGCAGGCGACCGCCACCTTCGAGGCAGTCCCGGACCCGCAGGCCGCGACGGTCTTCGAGCACGGCCAGGATCCGCAGGCGACCGCCACCTTCGAGCAGGTCTCCTACGACGACCACGCGCCGGGCGGCGACGAGGCCGCCGCCATCAGCGACCTGCCCACCGTCATCGCGCCCCTCCTCGACGGCCAGGAGGAGACCGCCCCGGCCCCCGCGTCCCGCGCGGCCGCGCGCGGCGGGGCCCGCTCCCGGCGCCGCACCCCGCCCAAGCGCTCCGCGCTGCTGACGATCGCGGTGCCCTCGGCGTGCGTGATGGGGGTCGCCGGCATCGCCGCCGCCTCGGTCGGCGGCCTCACCGGGGACGACACGGACACCACCACGACCGCGGCCGCGGCGGACGCGCAGCCGGTGAAACCGTCCACCGCCAACAGCAAGCTGGACACGCAGCTGCAGGTCCTCGCCGCCGGCGCCGACGACTTCGCCGACCGGGCCAGCCGCACCCAGGAGCGCATCGACCTCAAGGCGCAGCAGGAGGCCGAGAAGAAGCGGGCGGCCGAGGAGGCGGCCCGCAAGGAGCGGCTGCGCCCCAAGTTCGCCCTGCCGGTCGCACAGCACGGCCTCAGCGCCTACTTCGGCCAGTCCGGGGTCAACTGGATGTCCCTGCACACCGGCATCGACTTCCCCGTCTCCTACGGCACGACCGTGATGGCCGCGACGGACGGCGTCGTGCGCACGCAGTACAACAGCGCCTACGGCAACATGATGATCCTGACTGCGAAGGACGGTACGGAGACGTGGTACTGCCACCTCTCCAGCTACATCGTCCCCTCCGGTACGGCAGTCAAGGCCGGACAGCCGATCGCGCATTCCGGCAACTCCGGCAACTCCACCGGCCCGCACCTGCACTTCGAGGTGCGTGCTGCGGGCGGCTCGGCGATCGACCCGCTCCCGTGGCTGCGCAGCCACGGCCTGGACCCGACGTAACGTCCCGGCAAGCCCCCGCCCCGCTCCCGGCGGAGGCTCGTGCCGCCGGAGCTACAGCTTCTCCACCGGCGCGTACCGCAGCAGCAGCCGCTTCGGCTTGGCGTCGCCGAAGTCGATCGTCGCCTCCGCGTTGGCGCCCGTGCCCTTCACCGCGACGACGGTGCCGAGCCCGAACTGGTCGTGCGTGACGCGGTCCCCGACCGCGAGCGAGACCACCGGCTTCTCGGACGCCCGGCGCGTGGCGAACCCGGACGCACCCGAGGCCGACGAACGCGAGCGGGACGACGACAGCGAGGCCGCCACGGCCGAAGCAGGGCCGGACGGCGCCGGAATGCTGGCGCCGGTGCGCTTCCAGTCGACGTACGCCGGCGGGATCTCCTCCAGGAACCGCGAGGGCGGGTTGTACGACGGCTGCCCCCAGGCGCTGCGCATGGTCGACCGCGTCAGATACAGCCGCTCCCGCGCGCGCGTGATGCCGACGTACGCCAGGCGCCGCTCCTCCTCCAGTTCCTTGGTCTGGCCGAGGGCGCGCATGTGGGGGAAGACGCCGTCCTCCATCCCGGTCAGGAAGACGACCGGGAACTCCAGGCCCTTGGCGGTGTGCAGCGTCATCAGCGTGATGACGCCGTCGCCCTCCTCGTCGGGGATCTCGTCGGAGTCGGCGACCAGGGCGACCTGCTCCAGGAACTCCGCGAGGGTGCCCGGGTTGTCCTCGCCGCGGGCCTGCTCGAACTCCAGGGCCACGGCGGCGAGTTCCTGGAGGTTCTCGATCCGGGTCTCGTCCTGCGGGTCGGTGGAGGCCTGCAACTCGGCGAGGTAGCCGGTGCGTTCCAGCACCGCCTCCAGGATGGTCGCCGGGCCGGCGCCGGACTCGACGATCGTGCGGAGCTCCTCCATCAGCGTGTTGAACCGCTTGACGGCGTTCGCGGAGCGGGCGGCCATGCCGTACGCCTCGTCCACGCGCTTGAGCGCCTGCGGGAAGCTGATCTTCTCGCGCTGGGCGAGGGCGTCGATCATGGCCTCGGCGCGGTCGCCGATGCCCCGCTTGGGGACGTTGAGGATACGGCGCAGCGGCACCGAGTCCTCCGGGTTGGCCAGCACCCGCAGGTAGGCCAGGACGTCCCGGACCTCCTTGCGCTCGTAGAAGCGGACCCCGCCGACGACCTTGTAGGGCAGGCCGACGCGGATGAAGACCTCTTCGAAGACACGGGACTGGGCGTTGGTGCGGTAGAAGACGGCGACGTCGCCGGCCTTCGCCTCGCCCGCGTCCGTGAGGCGGTCTATCTCGTCGGCGACGAACTGGGCCTCGTCGTGCTCGGTGTCCGCGACGTACCCGGTGATCAGCGCGCCGGCGCCGGCGTTGGTCCACAGGTTCTTGGGGCGGCGGGACTCGTTGCGCTCGATGACCGCGTTGGCGGCGGACAGGATCGTCTGCGTGGAGCGGTAGTTCTGCTCCAGCAGGATCGTCGTCGCGTCCGGGTAGTCCTCCTCGAACTGGAGGATGTTGCGGATCGTCGCGCCCCGGAAGGCGTAGATCGACTGGTCGGCGTCGCCGACCACGCACAGCTCGGCGGGCGGGACCTCGGCCTCGGGGGGCACGTCGACGGGGTGCTCAAAGGTGCCGACCAGCTCGCGGACCAGGGCGTACTGCGCGTGGTTGGTGTCCTGGTACTCGTCCACGAGCACGTGGCGGAAGCGACGGCGGTAGTGCTCGGCGACGTCCGGGAAGGCGCGCAGCAGGTTGACCGTCGTCATGATCAGGTCGTCGAAGTCGAGCGCGTTCGCCTCGCGCAGCCGCGACTGGTACAGGGCGTAGGCCTGGGCGAGGGTCTTCTCGAAGCCGTCGGAGGCCTGGGCGGCGAAGTCCTCCTCGTCGATCAGCTCGTTCTTCAGGTTGCTGATCTTGGCGCTGAAGGACTTCGGCGGGTAGCGCTTGGGGTCGAGGTCCAGGTCGCGGCAGACCAGGGCCATCAGCCGCTTGGAGTCGGCGGCGTCGTAGATCGAGAACGACGACGTGAAGCCGAGCTTCTTGGACTCGCGGCGCAGGATGCGCACGCACGCACTGTGGAAGGTCATCACCCACATGGCGTGCGCGCGCGGGCCGACGAGCTGCTCGACGCGCTCCTTCATCTCGCCCGCGGCCTTGTTGGTGAAGGTGATCGCGAGGATCTGGCCGGGGTGGACGCCCCGCTCGGCGAGCAGGTAGGCGATGCGGTGGGTGAGCACGCGGGTCTTGCCGGAGCCGGCGCCGGCCACGATGAGCAGGGGGGAGCCGGAGTGCACGACGGCGGCGCGCTGGTTGTCGTTCAGCCCCTCGAGGAGCGCCGCGGAGTCCACCACCGGGCGCGGGGCGCCGTCCCGGTAGTGGGTGTCCCGGTCCGGCGGCACGTCGAACGTCCCGCCGAACAGATCGTCCGGGACCGGCTCCGGTCCGTGATCGTCCTCGGGCGGCGGCGGGGGTCCGTCCTCGTGACCCCGCGGGGCCTGGAGGTCCGCCAGGAAGCTGTCGTCAAAGAGGCTGCTCATCGCTCTCCGAGTCTAGGGCGCCGCACCGACAACCCGCCGCCGCCCTGAGAACATCGCCGGTCACAGCCCACTTCCGCGCGACCACGAACAGTGAAACCCGACCCAGGTCACGAAAATGTATCGGGCATATCACCCACCAACCTTCACACGGACCACACGAGTTGGCTACCGTGCGGTCGGGCCGCACGACCCCCACCGGCGAACGTCGCCGGGCCGCGCGGCCTCCGCCGAGTCCGGCCTGCCGCCGTCGCAGCCGGAGCCGGGGACCCACCGAGACCCCGGGGTGAATCGGCCCGCCTCCCCTTCGGGGACCGGCCGTAGGGCAAACCTTCCGAAGCACGCGCCCGAACCCGACAGCTAACCCGGTAGGCGGAACACGGAAGGAGTCGCCACCCTTGGCGTCGCACCGCAAGTCGCGTCCTGCCGGTACGCGCGTAGCAGGCATACGGCCCCCCGCCCTCGCCACGGCGGCCCTCACGTCCGTGGCCCTGCTGTCCCAGACCGCCAACGCCGCCCCCTCCGAGGACGGCAAGCCGAGCCTGGAGGAGGTCGAGAAGAAGGTCGACGACCTGTACCGCCAGGCCGAGTCGGCGACCGAGAAGTACAACGCGGCCAAGGAGAAGACCGCCAAGCAGCGCAAGCGCGTCGACACGCTCCTCGACGACGTGGCCGAGCGCACCCAGAAACTCAACGAGGCGCGGGAGGAGCTGGGTTCCTTCGCCGCCGCCCAGTACCGCACCGGCGCTTCCGTCCCGGACACCGCGACGTTCCTGCTCGCGGACACCCCGCAGGACTACTTCGACCAGACCCAGCTGATGAGCCGGCTCACCGGCCGTCAGAAGGAGGCGGTCGACGACTACGTCACGCAGCAGTCCGAGACGATGCGCAAGCGCCAGGAGGCCACCGAGAGCCTCGAGACGCTCACCGACACGCAGAGCGACCTCAGGACGGCGAAGGCCACCGTCCAGAAGAAGCTCGCCGACGCGCGGGAGCTGCTGTCGAAGCTGACCGCCGAGGAGAAGGCGCGGCTCGCGGCGATCGAGCGCAAGAAGCAGGAGGAGGCCGCCCGCGAGGCCGCCGAGCTGGCCCGGCAGCAGGCCGAGCAGCAGGCCCAGGAGACGGCCCAGCCGCAGGAGACCCCCAGCCCCTCCCCCTCCACGGGCCCGACGGCGCCCTCGGCCGGCTCCTCGTACACCACCAAGGCCGAGAAGGCGCTCGCCTTCGCCCGCGCGCAGATCGGCAAGCCGTACGTCTGGGGCGCCACCGGCCCCGGCTCCTACGACTGCTCCGGCCTCACCCAGGCTGCCTGGAAGGCCGCGGGCGTGGACCTGCCGCGCACCACCTACGACCAGGTGAACGCCGGCACCACGGTCCCGCTCTCCCAGGCGCAGCCCGGTGACCTGGTCTTCTTCTACGACGACGTCACCCACGTGGGGATCTACATCGGCAACGGCATGATGATCCACGCCCCGAAGCCCGGCACCTACGTCCGCGAGGAGTCGATCTTCTACGACGGCGAGTCGGCCATCCACAGCGTGGTGCGGCCGGCCTGACCACGCCGGTGCCAGAGGGTCAGGTCCACAGCACCGCGATGAAGACGTTCGCCACGGTCAGCAGGCCCACCAGGCCGAACAGGCGCTTGTCGGTCCGCTCCTCGTCCCGCTTCACGTAGACGAGCCCCAGGATCACGATCAGCAGCGCCAGCTTCACGCCGATCTTGATGTTGTCGACGGACTGGTCGTCGGCCTGGTTGAGGCCGACCAGGATCGCCCCGGTGACCAGCATCGTCAGCGCGCCGTGCAGCATCGCGGGGCTGAAGCGGGCGCTGCCCTGGCCCATCGCCTTCATCTGGGTGAGGAAGCCGCCGAGGAGCGCCGCGATGCCGATGATGTGCAGACCGACGAAGAGGTGGATGAGTACGTCCATGAGCCCGGAGCCTATGAGGGCCCCCTGGCCCGCCCGACACCGGCCCGGCGCTCCCGGTGCTCCGCGCGCGTGCGTCTCTGCGCGCATAGCACCTGCCCGGCGCCGCCCGGGCGAGATCCGGCACATCGGTCATCGCTCTCGGTGAAGTCGACAGCGTCTGGACGGGATCACGGTCACAGAAGGTCACCTTCCGGTCCCGTGGCGCCAGTTCCGTGCAACCGCCCTCCGGCCCGGCACGGCCAGCTTTAGCGTCCTGCCCCAGGTGACCGGCTCCCCACCGCCGCCCGGGCCAGGGGCGGCAGTCGGCCACCACCGCCGAGAAGGTCCGGCGGCGGCCCGCTTCCCCCTGTGCGGGCCGTCGCCGGACGCGCGGGCCGCTCACGACGGTCCTCCGACCGCTCCCCGACGGCCGTGCGCCGGACCGGCGGGCGTCGGAAAGGACGTGAAGCGCAGGTGGCAGCACACCGCAAGCCCAGCAGACGCACGCTGGGCGGTGGTCCGACCCGCACGGCCGCGACGCTCGCCCTGGCGGGCGCGGCGACCGCCACCGGATTCGAGGGGACCGGCCAGGCCGATCCTCAGCTGTCCCCGGAGCAGGTCGCGTCCCGGGTGGACACGCTGTACCAGGAGGCGGAGGCGGCCACCGAGAAGTACAACGGCGCGAAGGAGAAGGCGGAGGCGGCCCGGCAGCGGCTCAACAGGCTCCAGGACGCCATGGCCCGCAAGCAGGAGCGGCTGAACGCCGCCCGTGAAGCCCTCGGTTCGGTCGCGACGGCCCAGTACCGCGGCGGCGGGCTCGACCCCGCGCTGCAGCTCGCCCTGTCCGACGACCCCGGCCGGTATCTGGAGGGCGCCGAGTTCGCCGAACGGGCCGGGCACCGGCAGACGGCCACCGTCAACCGCGTACGCCGGCAGCTCGGCGAGATCGAGCGGCTGCGGGGCGCGGCGCGGATCGAGGTCGCGTCGCTCACGTCCCGCCAGGCGGAGCTGCACCGGCACAAACGCACGGTCACCGGGAAGCTGGCCGCCGCCCGCCGGCTGCTGTCCCGGCTGACCGACGGGGAACGCGCCCGGCTCGCCGGACAGCAGCCCACCGCCCGCGCCGCACGCTCGTCCGCTGCCGGCCGGGCGAGTCTCCCGGCCCCCGGATCCGCCACCGCGCAGGCGCCCAACTCCCGTGCTGCGGCGGCCGTCTCCTACGCCTTCCAGAAGCTCGGCAGCCCCTACGTGTGGGGCGCGACGGGCCCCGACGCCTTCGACTGCTCGGGCCTGGTCCAGGCGGCGTACCGCTCCGCCGGGGTCTCCCTGCCCCGCACCACCTACGCCCAGATCGGAGCGGGCCGCCGCGTCGCCCGCTCCGAGCTCCTCCCGGGCGACCTGGTCTTCTTCTACTCCGGCATCAGCCACGTCGGGATCTACGTGGGCGGCGGCCGGATGATCCACGCCCCGAACCCCTCGGCGCCGGTACGGCTCGCCCCGCTCGACGAGATGCCCTTCGCGGGGGCGACGCGGGTGGTGTGAGCGAGCCTTCGCCGCCCCGTCAGACCAGGCGCCGGGCCGTCGCCCACCGGGTGAGCTCGTGCCGGTTCGACAGCTGGAGCTTGCGCAGCACCGCCGAGACATGGGACTCGACCGTCTTGACGGAGATGAACAGCTGCTTGGCGATCTCCTTGTACGCGTAGCCGCGGGCGATCAGCCGCAGCACCTCGCGCTCGCGCTGGGTGAGACGGTCCAGGTCCTCGTCGACCGGAGGGGCGTCGGTGGAGGCGAAGGCGTCCAGGACGAACCCGGCCAGGCGGGGCGAGAAGACGGCGTCGCCGTCCTGCACACGGAAGATGGAGTCGACGAGGTCCGTGCCGGTGATCGTCTTGGTGACGTAACCCCGGGCACCGCCGCGGATCACGCCGATCACGTCCTCCGCCGCGTCCGAGACGGACAGGGCGAGGAACCGCACAGGGCGCTCGGTGTCGGCCATCAACGGGGCGCAGCGACGCAGCACTTCGACGCCGCCGCCGCCCGGCAGGTGCACGTCGAGGAGGACGACCTCGGGCCGGGTCGCGGTGATGACCGTGACCGCCTGGTCGACATCGGCGGCCTCCCCGACGACCTCGACGCCGGTCTCCTCGGTCCGGCCGATCTCGGCCTGGACGCCGGTGCGGAACATGCGGTGGTCGTCGACGAGGACCACACGCACATGCCTGCCCGGGCCACCGGCCGGTGCCGCGGGCTCGGCCGCGTCCGCCGGTCCCGCCGTACCGTTCGCCTCGGTCGGGTCGCTCATGACGTCTTCTCCGCCCTCTCCATCTCCAGCTCGACCTCCGTGCCGCCGTCCGGCACCGCGCGCAGCCGCGCCGTGCCGCCGTTGCGCTCCATGCGGCCGATGATCGACTCTCTCACGCCCATCCGGTCGGCGGGTATCGCGTCGAGGTCGAAGCCAGGGCCTCGGTCCCGGACGGACACGAACACCGTCCTGCCCTCGACTTCGGCGTAGACCTGTACGGCGCCGCCCTCGCCACCGTACTTGGCGGCGTTCACCATCGCTTCGCGCGCGGCCTGCATCTGTGCGCCGATCCTCTCGTCGAGCGGGCAGTCGCCGACGACGACCACCTCGATCGGGACGCCGTGCTTGTCCTCGACCTCGGCGGCGTTGCGCCGCACGGCCTCGGCCAGGGTGGCCGGCTCCTCTTTCTCGTCCTTGCCGTTGCCCTCGGGTTTGTACAGCCAGGTGCGCAGGTCGCGTTCCTGGGCACGGGCGAGGCGGCGCACCTCGGCCGCGTTGTCCGCGTTGCGCTGGATCAGGGTCAGGGTGTGCAGCACCGAGTCGTGGACATGGGCGGCGACCTCGGCGCGTTCCTGGGCGCGGATGCGCATCAGGCGCTCCTCGGAGAGGTCCTGCGTCATGCGGACGAGGTAGGGGCCGGCCAGGAGCGTTATACCGACGAGCACGGCGAGGGCGGCCTGGAGGACGGAGCCCAGGTGGGCGGCGGAGCCCTGCAGGACGAAGATGCCGGAGACCCCGGCCGTCACCAGCAGCACACCGGCCACCGACCGCAGGATCGTCACCGTACGGCGGCGCCGGCCCACCTCGGCCCAGCGGGCCCGGCGGGCGTTGTCGGCCTGCCGCCAGACCAGGGCGACGCCCGCGCCGACCAGGACGATCGGCCACAGGTAGGCCCGGGCTCCGGCGCCCAGGTCGACGCTGCCCACGAAGACCATGGCTACGACGACCATGAGGAGCAGGGCGACGATCTGGCCCTTGTCCGGTCTGCGGGCGACGAGTCTGCGCCGGCCGTCCGGCGAGGTCTCGGTGCCGACCAGGGAGGGTGGTTTCTGCGCCTCGACGCCGCCGACGCCCAGCGGCACGAAGAACCAGAACGCGGCGTACAGCAGCGCGCCGAGGCCGTCGGCCATGAACAGCCCGACGAAGACCAGCCGTACCCACGCGACGGGCAGCCCGAGGTGACCGGCGAGCCCCCGTGCCACTCCGCCCAGCCAGCGTCCGTCACTGCTGCGGTAGAGCTTGCGCGGCGGCCGCGGTTCGGCGAGGGGCGCTGCTGCGGCTTCCGACATGCCATCGATGGTCACACGGCCGCGGGGCCGGGGCATCAGGGTCGGCCCCCGAGACACCCCTGATCTTCGCCCGGCGGGTGCGTCGAACACTCCCCTGGCACGGTGTCAGGGCCGATATCAGGGTCGGGCCAGGGTTGTTCCGGCTGCCGTCGCGGCGGCCCGCCCGTCACCATGGACCCATGACCGATCACCAGCACGCCGCGACGGGTCCGGGACCCGGCTCCGGTCCACGCCCCTCCCCGGGCGCGGGACCGCAGGATGCCGCATCCGCCGCGGCCGGCCCGGGCGCGGAACACTCCGCGAGCGGGCGGGAGCAACGCGGAGAAGAGGAGGCCCCGGGCAGGAAGGCCGGTGCGGGCGGAGGTTCGGTCGCGGCCGGTGAGGACGGTGCGCAGGCGCCTCCGCCCAGGTTCCGGCGGAACCGGCGGTACAAGATGCTGGCCGGGGTCTGTGCCGGACTCGGGCGGCAGTGCGACATGGACCCGGTGATCTTCCGGATCACCCTCGCGGTGCTCTCCGCGACCGGCGGCATCGGCCTGATCTTCTACGGCTTCGCCTGGCTGTTCGTCCCGCTCGACGACGAGGACGAGAACGAGGTGCGCAAGCTGCTGACCGGCCGGGTCGACGGCCAGGCGCTGGCGGCCGTGCTGTTCGCGCTGGTCGGCTGCGGGGCGTTCCTGACCATGCTGAGAAACGGCGGGGTGCTGACCTTCGCCGTGGTGCTGTCCCTGCTGCTCGCGGGTGCCGGGTACTGGTCGCGCCACCGCGGTACCCCCAGCCCCGACCCGCTGGCCGCGCAGGCCGTGGCCGACGCCCCGCCCGAGGCCCAGGCGCCGCCCGTCCCCGCCGCCTTCCCCTCCTGGTGGCGCGACCCCATCGTCAAGGACGGCACGCACATCGGCGGCACGGGCTACCTGTGGGGCCCGCAGAACGCCCACGAGCGGGATGTCGCGGCGGCCGTCGCCATCAGCCTCGGCACCTACGGCGACGCGCGGGAGGCGATACGCGCCGGGCAGTCCCGGCCGAAACCGCGCGGACCTCGCTGGATCGGCGGCTGGGTCTTCCTGCTCGCGCTGCTCGCCGGCGGCCTGGGCACCGGCACGACGTGGGAGCACCATCCGCTCGGCACCAGCCTCCAGACCGGCCTGGCCTGTGCCCTGGCCGTCCTGGGCCTCGGCATCGCGATCAGCGCGTTCCTGGGGCGTACGGGGGCGGGCTCGATCCTCCTGGCAGTCGTCACGGCGGGCCTCCTCGCCGGTGCGGCGGCGCTGCCTCAGGACATCACCACCCGCTGGACGCACACCACATGGCAGCCCACCGCGGTGGCGGAGATACGGCAGCACTACAACGTCGGCACCGGCGTCGGCACGCTGGATCTGTCCCGGCTCGACGTGGGGCGGGGGCAGACGGTGAGCACACGGGCCGACGTGGGAGTGGGGCGGCTCAAGGTGATCGTTCCGCAGGACGTGACCGTACGGCTGACCGTCGATGTCGGAGTGGGAGACATCCAGTTGCCGGGAGACCGGAAGAAGGACGTGGACGTGGCACCGGGCAAGCACAGGGAAGTGACGCTGTCACCGGCCAAGGGCGTCGAGAAGGCCGGCACGCTCGACCTGGAGCTCCAGGTGGGCGCGGGGCAGGCGGAGGTGAGCCGTGCTGCGTCATGAGTTCCAGCCCGGGAAACTGGTCGCCGGCCTCTTCCTGGCCCTCGCGGGCGTCGTCTACGCAGGTGACGCGGGCGGCGCCTGGCAGACGCCGTGGTTCGCGGTGATCCCCCTGGTGGTGGGCGGGCTGTGCCTGGCGGGGGCGGTGGCGTTCGTCACCGGACGCGTCCGCCGGCACCGGGGAGCGGGCCGTGCGGAAGCCGACTCTCGATAACCGACCACTCCACCCCGGCGCCCACCCGGCCCGACGCCCGCCCGCCGACCGGCAGCCACCCAACCCAGCCGCCCGACCACCGGCGTCCGCCGCCGCCTATGTCCGCGCCCGGCCCGCCCTACGACCAGCAGCCGTCCAACCCACCCGGCCACTCGGCCACGCCACCGCCAGCCGTTCGTCTACCGGTAGTCGCCCGACCGCTGTCGTCGTCGTTCGCGCAGGGTGGCGTCCAGGGAGAGCAGGGGGGCTCCCGCCAGGACGAGGGGGGTCCAGGCCATGAGGTAGGCGAGGTCGTTGCCGTAGTAGTACGGGTCGGAGGCCCAGCTGACCGTCAGCCAGAGGCTGAGGGAGATCAGCGCGCCGCCGAGCGCCGCCAGGCGGGTGAACAGGCCCAGCAGGGTGCCGATACCGACGGCCACTTCTCCGAGGGCGATGGCGGTGCCGAAGCCGACCGGGCTCTTCAGGGCGAGGTCGACGAGTGCGGGGATGGCGGAGGAGTCGCGGACGGCGCGCATCGTGTCGCCGATCGACCCGGCGCCGGCGTCCTTCAGGAAGGCGCCGTCGGTGAGTTTGTCCAGGCCGGCGTAGAGGAAGGTGACGCCGAGGAAGAGGCGCAGGGGCAGCAGGGCGTAGCGCGTGGCGCTGTCCCGCCAGTCCCGGCCGCCGTCGAACCGGGGGGTGCGCGTGTCCGTCCGCATACTGTGAGTCATCGCTGTCAGCCACCTCTCACCGCGCCGATGCCGACCCCCTCGACAGACCATACGTACGACGAACGGCCCCGGCTCAATCCCCGCGACGGCGTTTTTCCCGGTGGGGCGCGGCGGCTACTCCGTCACGTCGATCACGTACCGGTTCGTCTCCACCCCGGCCGCCGTCACCACCTGCACCTCCACCCGCCCCGGCTCGACCTCCGCCGGCACCGGCACCGTCAGGACCGTGTCCGTCGGGTTGCTGAAGCCGCCGGGTACCGGGACCAGGGGGACGTGGGCGTTCACCGTGCCGATGCGGACGACCATGCGGGAGAGCCGGTCGGCGCCCTGCGCCCCGGGCGGCACGAATCCGGCGCCGCGGATCTCGATGTCGTCGCCGGTGCGGATGGGGGCGTCCAGGTCACCGATCTCCCGGGCCCGTACGACCGACAGGATCACCGGACGGCCGCCCTCGGCGTACTTCCCGGCGAGGTAGGTCGCCGCCGACACCAGCACCACCACCGCCAGGCCCCAGGGCAGGTCCGGCAGTTGATCGGGCCGCCGGGCCAGCCGCACCGCCGCGAACAGCAGGGCGACCGCGCTGATCACCACGTACTGGATGTCGGCGAACGCGCCCCGCCCCGAGTCGTCGGTCAGCAGGTCGGCCGCCCGGGGCCGGTCCGCCCGGACCTTCTGCAGCCGCTGTCCCAGCACCCGCAGCCCGACCACCCGCCGCACCAGCACGGCGATCCCGCACACGACGGCGAGCACGGTCACGACGCCGGCGCCCCGGGCCAGTTCCAGCCCGGTGATGAGGGTGTCGCGCTGCCCGGGCCGGGAGGCCGCCGCGAGCTGCCCCGCCAGCACCAGCACCGCGTAGGCGACGAAGAGCACCCACCCGGCCGCCACCGCCCGGGACGTGGACAGCCGGTTGTCCTCGCCGATCACCGGCGCCAGCGCACCGCCGCGCGCCCGGTGGAACCAGGACGCCGCGGTGAGCACGGCGGCGAGCAGGACCGCCGCGAGCAGCCCGGCGGTGCGCGCGGCCGTCCAGCCGGCGCCGATCGCGGTGAGCGACTGCACGACCAGCAGCACGACGACCAGCGCCCACACCCCGCACGCGGTGCGGCGCCACAGGCCGGCCAGCCATGCCTTGCCCTCGGCCCGCCCGCGTTCGGCGACGAGGGCCGCGGACTGGGTCAACTCCTCGGAGACCCACTGCCGGGAGGCGGAGGCGGAGTGGGCCACCGCGGCCGGCAGCCCCTGCCCGGCCGCGAACTCCTCGCGCCTGCGCAGGAACGCGGCGACTGCCTGCCGGTGCCCCTCCCGCGCACCGTGCGGGCAGTTTCCGCAGGTGCAGCCCCCCAGATGCGTCCCGTCGTCCGCCCCGGGGTGCGCGCCACCGGGTGCCCCGCGCTGCCCGCTGCCGAAGCCACTCCCGTAGGTGCCCCGCCGGCCACCCGCGTGCGCGCTCCCGCTCGCCCCCGCGTCCGCACCGCCCTGTCTCGCCTCGTGCACCGCCACGCCCGACGCCCGCCCTTCCCCGCGACCGAACCACCGGCGTCCCTCCGGAGAACCGGGGCCGCCGCCGTACACCGACACCTACGACAACACCCGCACGACGACAGCGCATTGTGCCCTACATCACCCGGCCCCCGTGTCCCGGGTCTGGTCAGCGCGGGTGAAGCCCGGTGCGTCGTGTTGACCCGGCGGCGAGTGTTCCCGTACTGCACGCCAAGCGCGCACCCGTCAGTCCAGCAGGTCCGGCTCGCCGCGGCTGACCTCCTGCCACAGGGGCTGGTAGTTGATCCACGCCACCAGGTCCCCGCCGAGCTGTTCACGGGTCGCCACCGCCAGCCGGTGCTCGATCAGGACCGGCCGGCCCGCCGCCTTCGCGGTCAGCTGCACCTGGCAGGACCGTTCCATGGAGAGGAACCACCAGGCCGCCGCGTCCACCGAGTCGCCGACCGTGAGCAGCCCGTGGTTGCGCAGCACCAGCGCCTTGCGGGAGCCGAGCGCGGCCGCGATGCGCCGCCCCTCCTCGGCGTCGACGGCGACTGCGGTGTAGCCGTCGTACAGGGCGTGGTCCTCGTAGAAGGCGCAGCTCTCCTGGGTGATCGGCTCCAGGAGCTCGCCCAGGGCCGCGAGGGCGCGGCCGTGCACGGAGTGGCAGTGGGCGACGGCGACGACGTCCGGGCGGGCGGCGTGCACCTGGGCGTGCACGGTGAACGCGGCCTGGTTGACGTGGTAGCGGCCGTCGACCACCTGCCCGGCGGAGTTGGCGAGCACCAGGTCGCTCACGGTGACGTGCCGGAACGGCATCCCGAAGGGGTTGACCCAGAAGCAGTCGCCGAACTCGGGGTCGCGCGCGGTGATGTGTCCCGAGACACCGTCCTCGAAGCCGAGCCTGCCGAAGATCCGCAGTGCGCCCGCGAGCCGCTCCTTGCGGTACCGGCGCTCGTCCTCGACCGACTCGTGCATCGGGGGCATCGCGAACTGGAGCCGGTCGGTGGGCAGCGGCGGGGGCGGGGTGGGCCCGTGCATAGGTCCTCCAGCACTGGTTGCGGTACGGGGCGGGAAGGTACCGGTGGCCGGCTGCGGAGGACAGGTCCGTGCGGTGAAGAGGCCGGGCGGAGGAGCGTACAACCCTGTGGGTGATTGACGGGTCTGATGTGCGGAACCATCCGGAACCACAAGCCCCGCTTTACCGCACGACCCGCCAGGAGCGTCCTCATGAGCCTCGTCGACCGCCACCTCAAGCCCCTCATGCGGCAGATCGCGACCCAGGACGTGATCGAGGTGGTCCAGCCCGGCGACTGGGCCACCGCCGGCGCGCTGGCGTACGTCGCCGAGTGCTACGGCTTCCGCTACGCGGGCGCGCGCCTGGTCGGCCGGTACAAGATCCTGCACGTCCGGCTGGTCCGCGACACGAGCCCGGCGGCGCAGCAGCGCGCGGCGGCCAACCTGGCGGCGTTCCCGGACCCGGGCAAGGGCCGCCCGGTGCCGGGCATGTACCTGGGCTCGCTGACCCCGGTCCCGGAGACCGAGCAGGAGGTCGCCACGCTGGCGACGCTCATCCAGTACGACGCCACGCTCGCGGCGGCCAACCGCAAGCAGCTCCTGGCTATGGCCTGCGGCTTCCCGGTGCTCTTCGTGCTGCTGGCCGTGGTGACCGGCAAGTACGCCGTCGTCCTCCCGCTCGCCGTGCTGATGCCGCTCTTCCTGCTGGGCAGCCTGCGGATCAATGCGGCCCGGCGCGCGAAGCTCGCCGAGCGCCTGCGGGCGGCCGGCTGCACCCCGGTGCGGGACGCCGACGGCCGGGAGCGCTACGTACGCCCCGAGGCGCACGCCGTGTGAGCCCCGGTCGCAACCGTGTGACCCCGAATAGCCGACAGAAGATGTCGGGTTTCGGCGTCAGACTCGCCGTATGACTGTGAACTGGGCAGCCTTCGCCGCCGCCGAACCGGATCTGGCCAAGACGGTCGAGGAGCGCTTCCGCGCGTACCGCCACCACGTCCTCGCCACCCTCCGCAGGGACGGCTCACCCCGCACCAGCGGCCTGGAGGCCGACTTCCGCGGCGGCGAGCTGTGGCTGGGCATGATGGGCGGCTCCCTCAAGGCCCTCGACCTGCGCCGCGACCCGCGCTTCGCGCTCCAGGCGAACCCCGGGGAGGGCACCGGCATGGGCGGCGGCGACGTACGGATCAGCGGGCGGGCGTACGAGGTGGAGGAGGGCGCCACCAAGGCCGGATACGTGAAAGAGGTGGAACCGCCGCAGCCGTTCCACCTCTTCCGCACCGAGCTGACCGAGGTCGTCAGGACCTTCGTCGAGGACGACACGTATCTGGTCGTCCAGGTCTGGAAGCCCGGCGAGCCCCTGCGCACGGTCAAACGCAGGTAGGGATCAGACGGGGAGCACGGGGATCACTCCCACTCGATCGTCCCCGGCGGCTTCGAGGTCACGTCGAGGACGACCCGGTTGACGTCCTTGACCTCGTTGGTGATGCGGGTGGAGATCCGGGCGAGGACGTCGTACGGCAGGCGCGACCAGTCGGCCGTCATGGCGTCCTCGGAGGAGACCGGGCGCAGCACGATCGGGTGGCCGTAGGTACGGCCGTCGCCCTGGACTCCGACGGAGCGGACGTCGGCGAGCAGCACCACCGGGCACTGCCAGATGTCGCGGTCGAGGCCGGCCGCCGTCAGCTCCTCGCGGGCGATGGCGTCGGCCTCGCGGAGCAGGTCGAGCCGCTCCTTGGTGACCTCGCCGACAATCCGGATGCCCAGGCCCGGGCCCGGGAACGGCTGGCGCTGGACGATCTCCTCCGGCAGGCCGAGCTCCTGGCCGACCATGCGGACCTCGTCCTTGAACAGCTTGCGCAGCGGCTCGATGAGCTGGAACTCCAGGTCCTCGGGCAGGCCGCCGACGTTGTGGTGGGACTTGATGTTGGCGGTGCCGGTGCCGCCGCCGGACTCGACCACGTCCGGGTAGAGCGTGCCCTGGACGAGGAACTCCACCGCCGGGCCCTCGTCCGCGATGATCTCGGCCTGGGCCTGCTCGAAGACCCGGATGAACTCGCGGCCGATGATCTTCCGCTTCTCCTCGGGGTCGGTGACCCCGGCCAGCGCCTTGAGGAACCGCTCCTCGGCGTCGACGACCTTCAGCTGGACGCCGGTCGCCGCGACGAAGTCCTTCTCGACCTGCTCGGTCTCGCCCTTGCGCATCAGGCCGTGGTCGACGTACACGCAGGTCAGCTGGGAGCCGATGGCCCGCTGCACCAGGGCCGCGGCGACGGCGGAGTCCACGCCGCCGGACAGGCCGCAGATGGCGCGCTTGTCGCCGACCTGCTTGCGGATCGCCTCGACCTGCTCCTCGATGACGTTGCCCGTCGTCCAGGTCGGCTGCAGGCCCGCGCCCCGGTACAGGAAGTGCTCCAGCACCTGCTGCCCGTGCGTGGAGTGCATCACCTCGGGGTGGTACTGGACGCCGTACAGCTTCTTGTCGTCGTTCTCGAAGGCGGCCACCGGGACGACGTCCGTGGAGGCCGTCACCGTGAAGCCCTCGGGGGCGGCGGAGCAGGCGTCGCCGTGCGACATCCACACGATCTGCTCGGCCGGGGTGCCCTCGAAGAGGGTGGAGGACGACTTGGAGACGTGCAGGTCGGTACGGCCGTACTCGCGCGCTCCGGTGTTGTCGACGGTGCCGCCCAGGGTCTGGGCCATCAGCTGGAAGCCGTAGCACATGCCGAAGACGGGGACGCCGGCCTCGAACAGGGCGCGGTCGACGGTGGGTGCGCCCTCCTCGTACACCGACGAGGGGCCGCCGGAGAGGATGATCGCCGCCGGGTTCTTCGCGAGCATCTCCTCGACCGGCATGGTGCTCGGCACGATCTCGCTGTAGACCCGGGCCTCGCGGACGCGGCGGGCGATGAGCTGGGCGTACTGCGCGCCGAAGTCGACGACCAGGACGGTGTCGGTGGCGTGGGTCGCTGATGACACGGGGTGCCTTCCGGCGGTGGGGCGGGGGTCTTGTGGTGCCGATTCTACCGAGGCGACCACGGAGGAGGTCCCGCGCCCGTGCGCACGGCTACGTGTGACATGGTCCCGCCCTCGCGCACCCGGTGGCCGCGGTGCCCGCCGGGCCGTGCGCACCCGGTGCCCACGGCCCGGTCCCAAGCCCGCGTCCGCGATGCCCGCAGAGCGCTCCCGCGCTCGTGTGCGCGGTGGCCGTGACGTGGTCCCGCCCGCGCGCGGTGCGCGTGGCCGCTGCTCACGGACCCATCCCGTCCTAGCGCGTGGTGACCTGGCGCACTCCCGTCCGTGCGCACGCGGTGCCCACGGCCCGGTCCCGAGCCCGCGTCCGCGATGCCCGCAGTGCGCTCCCGCGCTCGTGTGCACGGTGGCCGTGACGTGGTCCCGCCCGCGCGCGCGGTGCTCGTGGCCGCTGCTCACGGACCCATCCCGTCCTAGCGCGTGGTGACCTGGCGCACTCCCGTCCGTGCGCACGCGGTGCCCCCGCGCCGGGCCCGGGCTGCGCGCTCCCAAGCCCGCGTCCACGATGCGCGCAGCGCGTTCCCGCGCTCGTATGCGCGGTGGCCGCCGTCATGTGGCTCCGGGCCCGCCCACGCGGTGCCAACGGTGCGGTCCCCGAACCCACGCACGCGGTGCCCGTGGGGCGCCCCCTGGCCCGTGCGCGCCCGAGCCCGCCTAATCGGGTGACCACAGTCCAGCCCCGCACCCCTGCGCGGGCCACGGTCCGGCCCCGAGCGCCCGCACGCGATGTCCACGGTGCGGTCCCGCACCGCCTGTGCGGTGGCCGCGATGGTGGCCCGCGTCCGTGCGGGCCGTCTCAGTATCCGAGCCGGCTTGGAGCTCGTCGGGCGCCCCGGCATACTGGCCCCATGCTCACGCACCAGACCTTCGTCTTTACCTATGGCATCCGGCCCGCCGGCTGCCATGGTCGTGCTGCTTGAGCATCTGACAAGCACTTCCCAGGCGCCCCGGGCCGACAAGGCCCGGGGCGCCTGGCGTTCTGCGGGTCCTGTCGTTCCGGGGCACCGTCCACCGAGGAGACCCGAGATGACCGCCACCACCGCGGAGACCACCGAGCAGACCGGCGCCCGCACCCCCGAGGCCGCCGACGTGATCACCGGTGCCCGGGAGCGCATCGACGCGCTCGACGACCGGATCATCGGACTGATCCAGGAACGGATGGCGGTCTCCGCCGTCATCCAGGACGCCCGGATCGCCTCCGGCGGCCGGCGCGTGAACCTCTCCCGCGAGATGGACATCCTCGGCCGCTACCGGGACGCGCTGGGCAAGCCGGGCACGTCGCTCGCCATGACGCTGCTGGAGCTGTGCCGGGGCCGTATCTGAGTTCGGGCACCTCTCACCCGTCCGGCGCGTGACCGCTCCCGGGTCAGGATCGTTGGTCCCGGTGTCCGTGCCAGCCAGGGGCGGGCCCGAAAGAACCACGCGTGGCTCGCTGGAGCGATGAGACGTACGGATCGTGCCGCACGTCGTGGGACCTCGCTCCAGGGAAGTGACCGGACGGCAGGGGACAGCAGCCCGGTCACCAAGAGAACGGCCGGCTCCGGGGACGCCCGGGGCCGGCCGGCGGAATCACACGGTGCGGGCAGCTGCGTTGCCCGCCAGAGGCCGAGGCCAGCGGCGCAGCCCCCCGGCGCCGCTTCCCAGGCACCGGCGCTGCCCTGACGTCGGTGCTGACGAGAGGAAGGGCCCCGCGGCTCCGCCCCGCGGGGCCCTTCGTCATGCCCGGAGCCGGACGCCACCCCGGGAGCCCGTAAGCGCGCGTGATCCAGGACACATAAGGATTCTGTGAATGCGGCACAACCGTTCACAGGTTTCACGGATCAAACACCGCGAACCAAGGGCCACTCCCGCGCCCCACACGCGGAGCCCTCCACACTTGGACTCCTTGAGGTTTTCATGAAGCTTCGCCACGTCATGGCCGCCGCAGCGGCGACGGCCGCTGTGGCTCCGCTGGCGCTGCTCTCGGCCCCGGCCGCGTTCGCCGAGGTCGACCCCTCCGCGACGCCGTCCGCCTCCGTGACGCAGTCAGCGGCGCAGGAGAGCTCCTCCCCGTCCGCACCGGAATCGGCGTCGCAGTCGGCGTCGGCCGGCGAGTCGGCCTCCGCGTCCGCCTCCGCCTCCGCCTCGGCTTCCGCATCCGCCTCCGCCTCGCAGAGCGCGAGCGCCGCTGCCGCCACCGCGTCGCCGACCGGTTCGTCATCCGCGTCGGCCACGCCGACCGGGCCGGCCGGAGCCGACGACAAGCCGTGGGACCCGTACACGGACTGCACGTCGTTCGACCTGGACGACAAGCTCACCGCCCGCATCACCGGGCTCCCGAACAAGATCGTCGCCGGGTCGGGCTGGCACCCCTTCTCCTTCGTGGTCGACAACGACTCCGACAAGGACCTGAAGGACGTCTGGATCAACGCGCTCGCCGAGTACTCGGAGAGCAAGGACCCCGACGCCTCGCTCTTCGCCGACCTCGCCGTGATCCAGGTGAAGGAGGACGGCGAGTGGACCAGCAAGTACCAGGACTCCTTCGAGGCGGACGGCGACAGCGTCAACTTCTCCGGCTCCTTCGTGGCGTTCCTCGACTCGCTGGAGGCGCACACCACGGCCACCCTCGACCTGCGGGTGAAGATCAAGGCCTCGGCTCCGGCCGGTACGGCGTTCACGCTGAGCCAGGCCGTGTACGCGGGCGAGGACTCCCAGTGCTACGGCAACGGTGACGTGTACGAGTTCACCGTGCTCGCCTCCGGCAGCAAGCCGGGCGACGTGGGTGAGGCCAAGCCGAACGGCGACAAGCCGCAGGGCCTCGGCGACGGCACCAAGCCGCAGGGCGGCGTGAAGGAGATCGACGGCAACCTCGCCGAGACCGGCTCCAGTTCCGCGCTTCCGGTGATCGGCCTCGTCGGCGGGATCGCCGTCGTCGCCGGTGCCGGTGCGGTGTTCGTGGTGCGCCGGCGCAAGGGCGGGGCGGACGCGTAAGGCCTAGCGCGCCACCAGACCAAGAGAGGGACCTGAGCTCGGAGGGGGGCACAGGTCCCTTTCTTATGGGCCGCTCTCACGGGCCGCTCCCACGGGCCGCCGGGCGGTCACTGCTTGGGCGGCACCGCCGGGATCCCCAGGAACGGCAGCCGCAGCGCGCCGAACGCCTCCGCCGGGACCGCCGGGGACTTCGGCTCCACCGGCTGCAGGCGTACGTACGCCGCGCCCTGCACCGGACGCGGGTCGGGCTCGCCCTTGTTGGGCCAGTACGCCATCGCCCGCTCGGCCTGGGCGGTGATCGTCAGGGACGGGTTGACGCCCAGGTTGGCGGAGACGGCGGCGCCGTCGACGACCGAGATGCCGGGGTGGCCGTACAGGCGGTGGTACGGGTCGATGACGCCGGTCTCGCGGGAGGCGCCGATGGGGCAGCCGCCGAGGAAGTGAGCCGTGAGCGGAGTGCCCATCAGCTCGCCGATGTTGGAGCCGGCGAAGCCGTTGATCTCGGCGGCCAGCGCGGAGGCGCCCTCCGTCGCGGCCTTGATCTGCTTGGGGTTGGGGGCGCCGTGCCCCTGGCGGGCCGTGAGCAGACCGCGGCCGACGCCCTTCGGCTTGAGGTACGTCGTCAGCGAGTTGTCCAGCGACTGCATCACCAGGCCGATGATGGTCCGCTCCGACCAGCGGCGGTTGGACAGCGACCGCGCCACCAGCCAGGGGTGCCTCACCGCGTGGGCGAGGAAGCCGAGCACGCGCGCCGTGCCCGTGCCGCTCCTGGCGTACGGCACCTGGAGGATCGACAGGCTGCCCATCGCGTTGGAGCCGCGGCCGTAGCGGACCGGCTCGATGTGGGTGTACTCGTCCGGGTGGATGGAGGACGTGATGGCGACCCCGCGTGTGAAGTCGGCCTTCGGCGCGCCGGTGGCCTTGCGGTAGCGGCGGTCGTCGGTCTGGGCGCCGACCAGCGCCTCGGAGTTGGTGCGGGTGAGTTCGCCGAGCCGGTCGGACAGGTGCGGGAGCTGCCCGTTGGCCTTCATGCGGTGCAGCAGGGTCTGCGTGCCGTACGTGCCGGCGGCCAGCACGACCCGGCGGGCCCGGTAGGTGCGGCCCTTCCCTCTGCGGCGGTCGTCGGTCGGCAGGGTGGCGATCGCGTAGCCGCCCCGGGAGTCCTCCGTGACCGAGACGACCGTCGTCATGGGGTGGACGACCGCGCCGGCCTTCTCCGCGAGGTACAGGTAGTTCTCGTTGAGGGTGTTCTTCGCGCCGTGCCGGCAGCCCGTCATGCACTCGCCGCACTCGGCGCAGGCCCGCCGCGCCGGTCCCGCCCCGCCGAAGTAGGGGTCCGGAACCTCCTGGCCCGGCTTGGCCTTCACCGACCCGTCGGCGTCCTTGCCGTCGCCGAAGAACACCCCGACCGGTGCCAGGTGGAAGGTGTCCCCGCAGCCCATCCGCTCCGCCGCCGCCTTAAGGTGCACGTCGGACGGGGTCATGGTCGGGTTGAGCCGGACGCCGAGCATGCGCCGGGCCTGGTCGTAGTACGGCGCCAGCTCCTGCTGCCAGTCGGTGATGTCCCGCCACTGCGGGTCCTCGAAGAACGGCTTCGGCGGAACGTACAGGGTGTTGGCGTAGTTGAGGGAGCCGCCGCCGACGCCCGCGCCCGCCAGGACCATGACGTTGCCCAGCAGGTGGATGCGCTGGATGCCGTACATGCCGAGTTTCGGGGCCCACAGGTAGTTCTTCAGGTCCCAGGAGTTCTTCGGGAGGGTGTCGCGGGTGAAGCGGCGGCCGGCTTCCAGGACGCCTACCGTGTACCCCTTCTCGGTCAGGCGCAGGGCGGCCACCGAGCCGCCGAAGCCGGAGCCGACCACGACGACGTCGTAGTCGTAGGCGTCCTGTGGCACGTGTTCTCCTCGTCGGTGTCCGTGCGGGCCGAGTTCCTCTACCGGCTCGTCTGCTGCTCGTCCGCTGCCGGCTACTTGAGCCTGAGGGCCTTCATCAGGCGCAGGCTGCGGGTCATGAACCGGGCGTACTGCTCGTCGTCCATGCCCAGGGAGGGGGCCATCGGCAGCAGCCGCTGGTGGGCGACGGTCTGGGCCTCGGTGTACTTGAGGATGCCCTCGGAGCCGTGCCGGCGGCCGAGTCCGGAGTCCTTCATGCCGCCCATCGGCGACTGGACGCTGCCGTACGCGGGGGCGTAGCCCTCGTTGATGTTCACGGTGCCGGTGCGCAGCCGGGCGGCGACCTCGTGACCGCGGCGGGCGTTGCGGGTCCAGACGGACGCGTTGAGGCCGTACGGCGTGGCGTTGGCGCGCTCGACCGCCTCGTCCTCGCTCTTGACGCGGTAGACGGACACGACCGGGCCGAAGGTCTCCTCCGTGCACACGGACATGTCCGCGTCGACGCCGTTGAGGATGGTGGGCTCGAAGAAGTAGGGGCCGACGTCCGGGCGCGCGACGCCGCCCGCGATGACCTTCGCGCCCTTGGCCACGGCCTCCTCCACGTGCCGCGTCACGGTCTCCAGCTGGCGTTCGCCGACCAGGGAGCCCATGTCGGCGCCGTACGCCAGGGCCGTACCGAGCCGCAGGGCCCTGGTGCGGGCGGCGAAGCGCTCCAGGAAGGCGTCCGCGACCGACTCGTGGACGAAGAGCCGCTCGATGGAGATGCACAGCTGGCCGGCGGAGGAGAAGCACGCCCGTACGGCGCCCGCGGCGGCCTTCTCGAGGTCGGCGTCCTCCAGCACCAGCATGGGGTTCTTGCCGCCGAGTTCGAGGGAGACGCCGACCAGGCGGGCGGCGGCGCCCTGGGCGACCTCGCGGCCGGTGCGGGTGGAGCCGGTGAAGGAGACGTAGTCGGCGTGCCTGACGACCTCCGGGCCGACGACCGGTCCGTCCCCGAGGACGACCTGGAAGACACCGTCGGGCAGCCCTGCCTCGACGAGCAGGTCCCGCGCCCACAGGGCGGTCAGGCAGGTCTCGGTGTCCGGCTTCATGACCACGGCGTTGCCCGCGACGAAGGCGGGCAGCGCGTCGCCGACGGACAGCTCCAGCGGGTAGTTCCAGGGGGCGATCTGGCCGACGACCCCGCGCGGGTGGCGCAGTTCGGTGGCCTTGGTGAGGACCGGTACGGCCCCGGTGTGGTGCTTGGGCCTGAGGTAGGCGGCGGCCTTGCGGCCGTAGTGGCGGGCCGCGACCGCGACGGCCTGGACCTCCTCGTGGGCGTGCAGGCGGGCCTTGCCGGTCTCCAGCTGGATCAGGTCCAGCACCTCGGCCTGGCGTTCCAGCAGCAGGTCGTGGAAGCGGAGCAGGACCGCGGCGCGCTGCCGTACGGGGGTCCGGGCCCACACCTGCTGGGCGACGCGGGCGGCCTCGAAGGCGCGGGCCACGTCCTCGGGCGTCGACTCGGGGAGGTCGGCCAGCTTCTCGCCGGTGAACGGCGTGTGGTTGGCCGTCCGGCCCGAACCGACGACGCCCTTGGTGAGCTGGGCGACCAGCTCGGGGGTGACCACGTCGGCGGCGGTACGGGCGCCCGCCGGTGCGGGGGCGATGGGGTTCGTGCCGGTCTGTGCCGTGCCGGGCTTCTCAGGGGCCTGCGCGTCCGTCATGAGCGGCAGGGTATGCGGCGGCGGAGGCTTTGGGTACCCGTCGGTAACGGGCTTCACCGACCACACACACGGCGCCAGCGTCCACTGGCAACGAACGCCCTGATCAGGGCGTCGGGCCCCGATCCCCGGGAATTTTCAGCGTGTTCCGATCCGCAGCCGGTCACGGGCTCCCTGGAACACCGCCGTCCCCTTCTTCTCCTCCGGGGTGCCCTTGGGCATGTCGACCCGCAGCTGGTACATGCGGCTGTCGTCGGTGCGGATCATCAGCTCCATGACCCGGGCGGGGGCCCGCCGCAGGTCGTACGTCGTGTCGGCGAGGACCGCCTCGTACCCCTGGACGCTGGTGCGGGTGTACCGGGTGCGCGCGTCGCCCTGGTGTCCGTCCCTGATCCGGTGCGCCTGCTCGGCCTGGGCCAGCGGGGAGCGCGGCGCCCGGTCCCACTGGGTGAGGCGGACGTGGATGGCGTCCTTCGCGTAGATCACCACGCGGGGCTGGTGGCGCGCGCTGCCCTGCCGGGCGGTCTCCTGGTAGCCGTCGGGGACGGAGAGGACGGCGTCCATGTCCTTCTCGCGGTGGGCGGTCCAGGAGGACGGGGAGGGGGCGGAGGCCGGGGCGGAGGCCGCGGCGGGGGCACGGCGGGGCTCGGGGGTGCCCGTGGCGCCGCCGGGGGCCTGGCTGTGAGTGGCGGTCTGTTCGGTACGGCCGGAACGGCTGCCGGGCTCCAGGAGGAAGGAGCTGGTGGTGAGCCATACCCCGCCGGTGAGCAGCACGCCGAGCAGGGCCATGGAGGCGGGGTGGCGCAGGATGCGGTGGGGGGAGGCGGGTTCGGGGGTCGGGGGTACGGCGGGTTCGGGTGGCGAGGCGGGCGCCGGCGCGGTGGGGGGTGCCGGCGCCGGCGCGGTGGGGAGTGCCGGTGGCTGCGCCTGTGCCGGTGGTGCCAGGGTGGTGTCGGGTCCCTGGGTGCCTGGTTCCCGTGCGGTGTCCGGCTGCCGTGTGGTGCCGGATCCGGCCGCGTGCGGTCGTGGCGCGCTGTGCTCGGCGGGCCCGGGGACGGGCCTGCCCTCCGCGACCGCGTCCAGGACCGCGTCGGCCTCCTCCGCGCCCGGCCGCCGCTCGGGGTCCTTCGCCAGCAGCCGTACGAGGAGCGGCCCGAGGGGGCCGGCCTGCCGCGGCTCGGGCGGGTCGGCGGCGAGGATCGCGTCGAGGGTGGCCTCGGGTGTCGTACGGCGGAACGGGGAGAAGCCTTCGACGGCGGCGTACAGCACCACACCGAGCGACCACAGGTCGGAGGCGGGGCCGGCGATGCGCCCCGACATCCGCTCGGGGGCGACGAACTCCAGCTCGCCGGTGAACTCGCCGTCGGCGCCGGGGGATTCCTCGCCCGGGACGTGGGCGGTGCCGAAGTCGGTGAGGACGACCCGGCCGTCCGGCCCGAGCAGGACGTTGGCGGGTTTGACGTCGCGGTGGACGATGCCGACGGCATGCGCGGCGCGCAGGGCGCCGAGGACGGCGCGGCCGATCCGGGCCGTCTCGCGCACCGGCAGCGGGCCGCGCCGAAGCGTCTCGCGCAGGGACTCGCCGCGCACCAACTCCATGACCGCCCAGGGGAGTTCGTCCAGCACGTCTTCCGGTCCGACCACCCCGCCGGGGCCCTCGGGCTCGACGACGACGTCGTGGATGGCTACGGCGGACGGGTGGTCGACCCGGGCGGCGGCGCGGGCCTCGCGGCGGAACCGGTGGGCGGCCCGGCGGTGGCTCTCGTCGCCCGGGTCGCCGGGCAGTCTCGGCTGTTTGACAGCGACTTCACGGTCCGCGCGTTCGTCGAGGGCCCGCCACACCGTGCCTGTCCCGCCGGAGCCGATGCGCTCGATCAGCCGGTACCGCCCACCGACCAGCCGGCCGTCGCGCTGGTGTTCACCGCCCTCACTCATGCGTCATGAGTACCCTGCGGTGCCCGGCCTTGTCGACGCGGGCCGGGGGGCGTTCCTCACAGTGTGTCGAGGTCCAGGTTGGCGATCGCCGTCCGCGCCACCTCACGTCCGCGTTCCGTGAAGTCGCCCTTGCCCGGGTAGCTGACGGTGAGTTTGTACATGTCGCCGCCGGAGGTGCGGTAGTAGAGGATTCTCAGCTCGCGGGGCCGGGGGTTCTGGCGGTCGGTGGTGGTGTAGACGATGGTGGTCTGGGCGGCCTTCCTGCCCTGGTAGGTGGTGGTGTCGGGCTGCGTCTTCGGGTTCGCGGGCATGCCGAGCTGGTAGTTGCCGTTCTGCTTGAAGGCGCTGTCGTCCTCGTACATCTCGGCGGCGGCGGAGCCCGCGATGCCGTTGCCGGTGTTCTCGGCCTTCTTCTCGAGCGTCAGGCCGATCCAGATGCTGCCGCTCCAGTCGGTGTAGGTGACCCAGTGCCCCTTGTCCGTCGTGCGGTCGGGCAGGGCCCGCTGGTACTCCTGCGGGACGGCGAGCGTGGCGGCGACGTCCTTGACGTGGTGCGTCGTCCAGCCGTCCGGCAACGGCCCGGCGAACGGTTCGGCGATCACCAGGTACGCCGTCACCGCCGCCGCGACGACGGCCGCGCCGAGGCTGAGCCAGGCCTTGCGGCCGAACCGGACGGCGCGGTTGCCGGTGCCGTCGCCGGTACGGCCGTCGGTGCCGTCGCCGGTACGGTCGCCGGTGGCGTCGCCGGTACGGTCGCCGGTGGCGTCGGCCGTCATGGCCTGGGTGGGCTGCGGGGCCGGCGGGTTCGCGGCCGCCTCGAGGAGGGCGCGTACCCGGGCGGCGTCCGGGCGGCGCGCCGGATCCTTCTGGAGCAGGCCGTGGATGACCTCGGCGAGCGGGCCCGGAGCGGAGGCGGGCGGCGCGGGCGTGGCGTTGAGGACGGACTGGAGCGTGGCGGGGGTGTTGCTGCGGCGGAACGGCGAGACGCCCTCCGTCGCCGCGTACAGCACCACGCCCAGGGACCACAGGTCGCTGGGCGGGCCTGGGCGCTGGCCCAGCACCCGTTCCGGCGCGATGTACTCGGGCGATCCGACGAAGCCGCCGGTGTCGGTCAGGTTGGTCTCGCCCTCGATCTGGGCGATGCCGAAGTCGGTGAGGACCACCCGGTCGTACCGGCCGAGCAGCACGTTGTCGGGTTTGACGTCCCGGTGCAGGATGCCCGCGGCGTGCGCGGCCTCCAGCGCGCCGAGCACCTCAAGGCCGACGCGGGCGGCCTCGCGCGCGCTCAGTGTGCCCTCCTGGAGGGCGTCGCCGAGGGAGCGTCCCCACACCAGCTCCATCACGATCCACGGCTGACCGTCTACGACCGCCACGTCGTGAACGCTGACCACCGCCGGATGGTCGAGCCGGGCCGCGGCGCGCGCCTCACGGCGCATCCGTTCGAAGGCGTTGGCCCGTTCCCGTTCCGGGAGGTGGTCCGGGACGCGGGGCTCCTTGACGGCGACCTCACGGTCCACCATCTCGTCCTTGGCCCGCCACACCGTGCCCATGCCGCCGTGTCCCAGCTTGGCGATCAGCCGGTAGCGGCCCGCGATCAGCCGGCCGGCGCCGGGGTCCTGCGGCGGTGCGGGAGCGGGGGCAGGTGCGGGGGCGGGGGCCGGAGCGGGGTGCGCGGCCTGGGTGGGCGCCGCGTAGGGGTTCTGCGGATGCGGCACGTGTATGGGCGGACCCGGTGAATTCTGTGGGTGCGGTGGATTCGGTGGCCGCAGAACGAAACTCGTCGGCTCGTCGGATCTGGGTGGGACTCCCCCGTTACTGCTCATGGGTTCATCCATATCGCGCCAAGCGCTTGTGCATCCACTGCCCGGGGTCCGTGGTCACGAAGCCGTGACGTGGGCCGGCTGACGCGCCGCGAGGCGCCGCGGCCCGGGTCCTTGGCGGGGTGACGGCCCGAGCGTGCGGCGGAGCGGCGCGCCGCCGGCTAGGGAGTCGCCGCGGACGAGGTGGCGGACGGGACGGCTGAGGGGGTGCGGGTGACGGTCACGGTCGGGGCGGGGGCGGTGGCTGTCCTGCCGGGGGTTCTCGTCCCGCTGTTCGGCGGCGTCCCCGGGGCCGAACTCGTAGGCGTACGACCCCCGTCACCGTCCCGGTCCACGAGCAGCGCGGCGGCCGACACGCCCGCCCCCGCCATGGCGGCGACCAGTACGGCCGCCAGGAACACGCCGCGAACGGAGGGACGGGTGGGGTGCTGGTCGGCGGCGTACTGCCCGGGCGTCCTGCCCGGCTCCGACGGTGGCCGGCCGGCAGCCCTGCCGAATCCCCTCGGCGGCTCCCCCGCAGCCGTCCCGGGCCCCCTCGCCCACCGCCTGCCACCGGAGCCCTGCCGTGCCGCAGGCCATCCGCCGGCGTCCTGCGGCATCGGAGGCCGTACGCCCGTGCCGTCCGGGACGGGTCCCATGTCGTCCGGGTCCGGGTGGGGAGGCCAGCCCTCCGCATCCTGCGGGTGGGGAGGCCAGTCTTGGGCGCCGTGGGGATGGTCACCCCAGTCCCCCGAGCTCTGCGGGTCGGGCCCCCAGCCCTCGGCGCCCTGCGGGTGGGCTCCCCAGTCCCCCGAGCTCTGCGGGTGGTCACCCCAGTCCCCGGAGCTCTGCGGGTGGGGAGGCCGGCCCCCGGCGTCCGTCGGACTGGGGGGCCCGCTGTGGGTGTCCTGCGGCCACGAGGGCCGCTGGTCGTCGGGGTGCTGTCCCCTGTGGGACCGCCCGTCCCCCGCGTCCCGCCCGCCGGGAGACCGGTCACTGCCGTCCTGCCCGGTGAAAGGACCGTCACCGCTGTCCCGCCCTATGGAAGGCCGATCGCCGCCCTCCCGGCTGCCGCCCTCCCGGCTGACGGCCTCCCGGCTGCCGCCCCCGTCCCGCCGCACGGACGGCTGGCCGGCGTCGGCACCGGGGGGCGGCGCGGACCGCCCGGGGCCGTCCCACCGCAGTGACGGCCGCCAGGCCGCCGCGTCCCGCAGGATCGACACGCCCCGGCGGTGCGCACCCCGTTCCGTCGGTGAGGAGCCGGTCGGCGCCACCGGCGGGGTACGGCCGGTGTCCCGGAAGGCCCGCAGCATCCGCTCCGCCGCGTCCGCGTCCAGCCGACGGTCCGGGTCGCGTTCCAGCAGTCCGCGCACGACGGGCAGCAGCGGCTCGGCCTGCGCGGGGGGCCGGATCTCGTCGACCACCACCGCGTGCAGAACGCCGCTCAAGGAGTCCCGGTGGAACGGCGTCTCCCCACTGAGGGCCGCGCACAGCAGCGCGCCCAGCGACCACAGGTCGGACGCGGGACCGGTCCGCGCGCCGGACATCCGCTCGGGCGCGGTGTACTCGGGCGAGCCGACGAAGGAGCCGCTCTCGGTCAGCGTCGTCGCGCCCGACACCTGGGCGATGCCGAAGTCGGTGAGGACGACCCGGTCGCTGCCGGCCTCGAGCAGGACGTTGGCGGGCTTGAGGTCGCGGTGCAGCACACCGGCGGCGTGCGCGGCCCGCAGCGCGCCGAGCAGCGCCAGCCCGATGCGGGCGGCCTCGTCGGCACCGACCGGCCCACGCGTGGCGATACGGTCCGCGAGCGTGCCCCCATCGATCAACTCCATGACGATGTAAGGGCGTTCACCCTCCGCCTCGTCCACGACGACGTCATGGACGACGACGATGTGCGGGTGACGCAGCTGGGCGACCGCCCGGGCCTCGCGCAACGTACGGTCCCGCTGCCGCCACGCCTCCTCCGCCGAGAGCGTCTCGTCGACGGGGAGTTCCTTGACCGCCACCTGCCGGCCGAGCAACTGGTCGGTCGCCCGCCACACCACGCCCATGCCGCCGCGCCCGAGTCTCGCCTCCAGCCGGTAACGGCCCGCGATGACGCGGACGTTGTCCCCCTGGGTCGCCATGCGGCCATGATGCCGCACCGGACGGACCGGCTCCGGGCGGCCGGTGGACGGCTGGCCGAAACCGGCGGCCCGCCGTCCGGGTCACGGCGTGTCGCGCGGGAGCCTGCCGGTCAGAGCCTCTGCCCGTCCGGTGTCTTCTCCAGCCAGCCCTGGAGGACCGAGGTGAACTGCTTGCGGGCGGTCGCCCAGTCCTTCGCGGGCGACGACAGGTAGAGGGCGTACTCGACACCGCTCCGCGCGATGTACGTCTCCTCGACGGCGCGGCGCGGACCGGGGAACTCCGTGTCCTTCTTCTGCGCGGTCCAGGTGTACTCCCAGCGGGCGCCGTGGCAGTCACGGTAGATGTTCCGCTTGAGGGTGACCCGCTGGTAGTCGACCAACCTGGTCAGCTGCTGCTCCAGGTCCAGCTGGTGGTTGTACGGGTCGGCGAAGTCGGGCGAGGTGTCGACGGCGATCCGGACGAAGTGCCGCCCGCCGTCGGGCGAGTAGTCGATCTGGCGGAGGGCGCCCTCGTCCTCGTAGACCGTCCGCTTCCAGCCCCGGGGCAGGTAGAGGCTGAAACCGTCGGGGTCGTCGTACCGGACCCAGCCGGCCGGGATGGCCCCCTCCGCGCTCTGCTTCCCGGGTGTGGGGCTCGGCACGGTGGTGGCGCGGTCGTCCTGCCGCCGCCCCTCGTCCCACTTCTGGAACAGCGCCGCGGTGCCCCCTCCCACGAGCGCGGCGAGCACGACGACGAGAGCCAGCGTACGCAGCCGCCGGCGCCTGGGCGGGGCGGTGGGGCCCATGTGCTCGGTGTGCTGCCTGGGCAGGGTGTGCTGGGCGGACCGGGCGTGTCCGGCGGTGGCCTGGCCGGCCGGCGGCAGCGGGCCGGCCGCCTGCAGCGGGCCGGTGGCCCGGGAGCCCGTCCCCGCCGAGCCGGTGACCCCGGCCCCGGCCGACGCCCCTCCGGTCGTCACAGAGCCCGTGCCCCCGAGGCGGGCCGCCCGGGTCCCGGTCACCGGTGCCCCTGACACGGTCCGTCCGGACATCGACGTACCAGACATCGACGTACCGGACATCGGCGTACCGGCGGCGGTCGTACCGGACGCCGGCGCCCCAGTCGCGGCCGTACCGGAGAAGCCCGACGGGTGGGTCCCGCCCGGCCCCGTCGGCGCGTACGCCTGTGCCGCGCTCGGGCGGCGTCCCTCCGCCGCCTCGGCGAGCATCCGCTCGGCCTCCGCCGCGCTCGGCCGCCCGGCCGGTTCCTTGCGCAGCAGCGCGGTGATGACGGGCCCGAGCGGACCGGCGTACCGCGGCTCGGCCGCCTCCTCCTCGACCACCGCCTGCATGGTGGTCAGCGGCGTGGTGCGGCGGAACGGGGACCTGCCCTCCACCGCCGTGTACAGGGTCGCGCCGAGCGCCCACAGGTCGGAGGCGGGCCCCGGGTCGTGGCCGCGGACCCGCTCGGGGGCCAGGTAGTCGACCGAGCCGACGACCTCCCCCGTGCGCGTGATGGTCGTGTCGCCCTCGATCTGGGCGATGCCGAAGTCGGTGAGCAGCACCCGGCCGTCGCGGCCGAGGAGGACGTTGCCGGGTTTGACGTCACGGTGTAGCACACCGGCGGTGTGCGCGGCGCGCAGGGCGCGCAGCACCCACAGGCCGATACGCGCCGCCTCCTGGGGCTCGACGCGCCCCTGCTCCTTGACGGCGTCGGCGAGCGAGCGGCCTTCGACCAGCTCCATCACGATCCACGGGCGGCCGTCGTGGTCGAGCACGTCGTGCACGGTGACGACGGCGGAGTGGTTGATCCGCGCCGCCGCGCGCGCCTCCGCCCGGGTGCGCGCCAGCAGGACGGCCTGCTCACTGTCCGACACGTAGAGCGCGGCGGTCAGCTCCTTGATCGCGACGGACCGGTGCAGCACCTCGTCATGCGCACGCCACACACGGCCCATGCCGCCGCTGCCGATCGGATCGCCGAGCCGGTAGCGGCCCGCGACGAGCAGGCCCTGCATCTGATTCACGTTGCCCCGCAATGGTCTTGACAGGGTCAGAGTAAGGACCCGCCCCCGCACAGGGAACAAGCGGGGTGCCAAGGAGACCGCACTGTGACGGTTGTCGCGGTTCGGTACGGAAGGGAACCAGGAGGAACGACCGGAAGTCAGCCCGTGAACCGGTAGGTGGCCGCCGCCTGTTCGTACAGCCGCGTCACCTCGTCCCGTTCGGCCTCGGGGCCGCGCACCTGGACCACGTGGTAGCGCCCGCCGATGAGGATCGCGAGGTTGCGCACGTACAGTTCGCCGTTGTCGCCGGTCCAGGTGAACTGCCCCTCGGCCATGCTCCGCCCGCCCACCTGGATCGTCTTCAGTCCGGTGGAGGTGGCCCAGCTGGAGTCGCGGTACGGCTGCAACTCGCGCTCCTTCTCCCGCTGGTAGGTCATGGGGTCGCTGCCGTACTCGGCCGCACTGTCCCGGCCGGGTACGACGATGAGCTCGAAGGCGCCCTTGCCGTACACGACCTGGCCGCTGCCGTTCTTGGGCGTACGGTCCCAGCCCCGGGCGACGGCGACCTGGAACCCTTCGGCGTCCTTGCGCAGGGTGAAACCGTCGGCGACGCCGGGCCCGGTGGTCTGCGTCTCGGTGGAACCGGCCGACTCCTTGCGGCTCTCCTTGCCGCCGTCCGGCTCGGCGGAACTGCTGTCGGTGCGGGGTTCGCTGCGGGAGTCCGGGTCGGGCGCGGGGCTCACCTCACCGGCGGCGCCGGTCCGGTCCTGGTCGCCCGCCCCGCCGGTGTCGCTGCCGGCCTTCGGCATGAAGAGCATGGCGTACGCGATCGCCGCGGCCAGCGCGAGCAGCACCAGCAGGAGCAGGTTGCGGCCGAGGCGCCCCGGCGGCTTCGTCTCCTGCCGGGCCCGCTTGTGCCGCCCGTGGTGCGCGGGCAGCCCGGCGCGCCGCCTGCGCACCAGCTCGCCCCGGCGCCGTACCACGGGCAGCCGGCCGGCGTCGACGGGCGGCGCCGGGACGACGTGCAGCCCGGCGTCCGGCTCGGGAGCCGAGCGCACCAGCGACCGCAGCCAGCCGCGCAGCTCCTCGAAGTCGATGCGCTCGGTCGGGTCCTGACGCAGCAGCGACTCCACCACCGGCCGCAGCGGCCCGCACTCCTCGGCGAAGGCCGGCGGCTCGGCGCACACCATCTGCACCAGCTCCGCCGTCGACTCCTCCGGGTACGGCGCATGCCCCTGTACCGCGCGGAAGAGCAGCGCGCCCAGCGCCCACAGGTCGGTGGCGGGGCCGATCGGCGCGGCCAGCTGCCAGTTCTCGTGCACCGGCCCGGCCTGCTCCGGCGCCCACCGTTCGGTCACGGGCCCGACCACGGCCATCCGCGCCTGCCGGGCCCGCTCGGCGGCCAGGGCGGTGGCGGGCCCGCGCCGGCCGGCGGCGGGGGCGACCGGGTCGTCCCAGCGGGCGGGGGGTGCGCCCTCGGGGTCCGGGCCCGCGGGGGTCCCGGACGGCAGCGCCGTACGGCCCGGTCCGCGGGGGGCGGTGCCGTGCCAGGCCGTACCGCCCGCTCCGTAGGGGTCGGCGATCTGCCCGGGAGCGGCGGCATCCGGCGCGGTGCCCTGCCCCGGGAGGTACGGCGGCTGTGCCGCGCCGTCGCCGTGCGGTCCGGGACGGCGGTCGGGGGCGGTGCGGGCACCCGGCAGGGCCGTGAGCCCGTTCTGCGTCTCGTGCACGCGGGCGGCGGCCCGGGCGCCCGCCCGATACGCGGCGATGGCGCCGGCGCGCGCCGCGCGGACGTCCCCGCCGGCGTCCATGGCCCGGCGGGCCGGCTCGGCCGCGGACCCGTGGGCCGTGTCCGCCCCGGCACCCGGCAGCGCGCCGGCCGCCCGGGCCTCGATCGCGGCCCGCCGCGCGGCCTCCGGATCGGCGAACCCGCCCGGCCCGTGCGCACCGTAGGGGCCGGCCGCGCTGGAGCCGCCGGGGCCCAAGGAACCGCCGGCACCGCCGAAGGTGCCCGAGCCGCCGAGGGTGCCCGGGCCGCCGCCGGGACCGGCACGACCGGCGCTCCCGGCCACGGCGACTCCGGGGGGCGCACCGCCCCCTGGGGCACCCGCCGGTCCCTCCTCCTCCGCCACCGGGACCGGGTCGTACCCGCACAGCGCCTCCTCCGCCGCCCCGACCGCCAGACCGGTCAGCATCACCCGGCCGTCGTCGCAGACGAGCACCGTACGGGCGGTGATGTTGCGGTGCACCCAGCCGTGGGCGTGCAGCACCCGCAGCGCCATGAGCACGTCGGAGGCCACCTCGGCCGCCCGGTACGGCGTGAGCGGCTTCTCGGCGAGCAGCGCCGCCAGCGGCCGCGCGGCCACCAGCTCACTGACGATCCACAGCGAACCGCCCTCGGCGAACACGTCGAAGACCTGGTCCAGCCGCGGGTGGTCGGGGATCCGGGCCGCGGCCTGCGCGGCTTCCACGGCACGCCGCACGACCGGGTCGGTGGGCCGCCGGGTGGCCGGGCGCGCCGCCGTACGTCCGCCACCGCGCCGTGCACCGCCGTCCCGGGCCGTGAAACCGTCGGGCAGCCCCTCCGCGTCGAGTACCTCCGCCTCGACGACCTCCGGCAACGGCACCTGCCTGACGAGGACTTCCTGCCCGCTGTAGGTGTCGAAGGCCCGGGTCTCGGTGAGTTCGTACTCGTCGGACGGCGGCAGCGGCAGGCGGTAGCGGTCGGCGAGCACCCGGCCCGCATAGTCGTCCACGTTGCCTCCCCCGGCAGCCCGCTCGGTCAATTCCGTTCGCCCTGCGTCCCGTTCCGGCTGCGTACGGTCCGCAAGCTTTCACGATACGTGCCGGAGGCAACCCGCAGAGCGGGGACGCGACATCTCACTCCCCAAACCCGGGACGGCTCATGCTCAGGACTTCGGTTCGAAGGTCTCCGTCAGGGTCCGCCAGGTCTCCTTGCGCGGCTCGCTGTCCCAGTCGGCCGCCCGCGCCGTGTACATCAGCGCGTACCCGAGACGGTCGTCGACGACGAACCCGCGGTCGATGGTCCGGTACCTGGTCCCGCCGTCGACGTAGGTGAACTCCCAGTCGGCCGTCTTCCAGCCCCGGTAGTCCACCGCCGCTATGCGGATCTTCCGGTACTGCGAGCGGACCATGAAGCGCTCCTGCGCCTTCCAGTCCGCCACCGGGTCGTCCTTCGGGGTGGAGGTCCAGGCGACGAGCAGCTTCTGCCCGTCGGGCCCGGTGAAACGATCCCCCGCCGCGTCCGTCGACCGGTACTTCCACCCCTCGGGCAGCCCGATCGCGTACCCCTGGCTCCCCTTGTACGTCGACGCCACCGCGGTGTCCTTCTCGCCGGACCCCTGCGACCCCGCGCCACCGGTGCCGCCGTCCGCGGTCGGCGAACTGCCCGGCGTGGTGCGGGACTCGGCGGACCGGGACGCCGCGCCGTCCGGCCGGGTACGGGCGTCGTCGTCCTTCTTGGTGTCACCGCTGGCCGAAGCGCTGGCGACCGGCTTGCCGCCGCCGCGGGCACCGTTCGTGTCCTCGCCGCCACCGCCGAACGCGATGGCGAGCACGGTCCCGATCACGGCCAGCGCCACGGCCACCGCGATGATGACCAGCGTCCGCCGTGGCACGACGTCGGTGATCGGCGCCCGGGGAACCGGCCGCGGCGGCAGGTCGGGCAGGTCCGGCGGCGGCATGACGGGCCACCCCGAACTCCGGCCGCCCGGCGCCGTCGTCCCCTGCGCACCGGTCCCTGCGGCACCGCCCTGGGCTGACGACGTTGTCGGCGACGCGGGCCTGGTCGCCCGGGTCTCGGCCGCCTCACCGCCCTCTGCCGAAGCGGCCGTGCCGCTCCCGGACCTGCCACGGGCGGTGGCCGCCGAACCGGTCGTCCCCGCCCCGACGGCGGCCTTGCGCACCGAGCGCAGCGCCCCGCGCAACCGGTCGGCCGCCTCCTCGCCGCGCTTGCTCCCGGCGCCCGCCGCACCGCCGCCGTCCCGCCGGTCGGGCTGCGACACCACGGGCACGACCCTGGTCGCGTCCATCGGCTCCGGCTCGTCGGCCTTCGGGTCGGGGCCGTGGATGACGGCGTTGAGCATCGCCCGCGCACCGGCGTCGTCGAGCCGCTTGGCCGGATCCTTCTGCAGCAGCCCGTAGATGACGTCCTTGAGCGGACCCGCGTTCTTCGGTTCCTCGAGCGGCTCGGTCATCACGGCCGTCAGGGTCGCGATGGCGGAGCCCTTGTCGTACGGCGGAACGCCCTCCACCGCCGCGTACAGCAGCCCGCCGAGCGACCACAGGTCGGCCGCCGGCCCCGGCTTGTGCCCGCGTGCCCGCTCCGGGGAGATGTAGGAGGGCGCGCCGACCAGCATGCCGGTCGAGGTGATGGACGGGTCGCCCTCGACCTGGGCGATCCCGAAGTCGGTGAGCACGACCCGGCCGTCCTCGGCGATCAGCACGTTCGACGGCTTCACGTCCCGGTGCAGGATGCCCTCACGGTGCGCGGACCGCAGCACGTCGAGGATCGCCAGGCCCACCTCCGCCGCGCGCCGGGGCTTCAGCACGCCGTCCTCCCGGATGACCTCGGCGAGCGACTTGCCCTCGACGAGTTCCATCACGATCCAGGGCCGGTCGTCCTCCTGGACCACGTCGAACACCGTGACGGCGCTGTTGTTGCGGATCCGCGCGATCGCCTTGGCCTCGCGCAGCGTCCGCGTGATCAGCCGCCGCTTCTCCTCCTCGTCGATGTTCGACGGGAACCGCAGCTCCTTGACGGCGACCGTCCGGCCCAGGGTCTCGTCCTCGGCACGCCACACCGTGCCCATGCCGCCCCGGCCGAGCACGTCCCCCAGCCGGTACCGCCCCGCGAGGAGGCGCTCGCGGTTGTCCTGCCGAGTGTCCTGACGAGATGTCCCCGCCCGCTCCGCCTCCGACATGCGTCCCCTCATACAACCCGCCCTGACAGAGCCTCCATTGTCTCTCACCCGACAAGTGCCCGATGCCCCGGGTGCCCCTGGCCGGGCCCTTGACGCCCACGCAGCGGGGGACCGGGTGGAATGACCCGTTCCGCTGCCGTGCATGATGGCCCCCCACACGGGAGGAGCCAGGATGCCGCGACTTCGGACACTGCTGGTCCCTCTCGTGTGCCTGGTGCTGCTCGCGCTGGCACCGACCGCCTCCTCGGCACCGCCGGAACGGCCCCCGGACACGGTCCTCCCGCTGCTGGTCACCCGGGGGCACGCGCCGGCCGCGGCCCTGCTGGCCCGGGAGGGAAGCACGACCCACTATGCCCAGGCGGGGGCGGGAATCTCCCGGTGGGACCATTTCCGCGCCGGCAGCATCACGAAGACGTTCCTCGCGACGGTCGTGCTGCAACTGGCGGCCGAGCACCGGCTGTCGCTGTCCGACACGGTGGAGCAGCACCTGCCGGGCCTGGTGCGGGGGCAGGGCAACGACGGCCGCGCGCTGACCCTGCGCGCCCTGCTCACCCACACCAGCGGCCTGTACGACTTCACCGCGGACACCGACGGCACCGTCCCCGTGACGGCTCTTCAGGCCGTACGCCTCGCACTCACCCACCCTCCGGCCGACCGCGGCCGCTTCTCCTACTCGAACACCAACTACGTCCTGCTCGGCCTGATCATCCGTCAGGTCACCGGCCACTCCTACGCGACCGAGGCCGAGCGCCGCATCATCGCTCCGCTGCGCCTGACCGGTACCTCCTTTCCTGGCTCCCGCACCTCGCTGCCCCTCCCGCACGGCCACGCCTACACCGCCGGCGGAAGAGACGTCACCGACCTCGACCCGCGGGTGGCCGGTGCCGCGGGCGAGTTGGTGACCACCCTCGCCGACCTGGACCGCTTCTACGCGGCCCTGCTGGGCGGTGCGCTGCTGCCCCCGCGCTGGCTGCGCGAGATGCTCGACACCCGTGCCACGCACGGCGCGTACGGCATGGGCGTGTTTCCCGAGAAGCTGCCGTGCGGCACCGTCGTATGGGGGCACAACGGGCACATCTCCGGCAGCTACGTGCGCACCGCAGCCACCGTGGACGGCCGGCGTGTCCTCACCTTCCGGGTCAACACGGACGAGATCGCAGACCCCGGTCTGGAACCCGCGGTGCTCGCCGCCGAGTTCTGCCCTCGCATCTCGTAAAACGGACGGGCGCCGAACGGATATCCCGACTCGCCACACCCGTTCGAGTGAATCGGGGTGGCTGCGGTGGGGAGGGGTGGCAGGGGCCATCCGGTGAGGCGTGGTGATGCCTCCCAGGCGGGGTGGCGGGCGCCCGCCCGGCGGGGTGGGGCGGGCCGCCCGGTGCGGGTGTCGCCCGGCGGGGGTGTGCCGCCCGGCGGAGCCCACCAGGCACAGGGCCGGAATTCCACCCGGCAGGGTGCGTGGCCACGCGACGGGTGTGTGGCCACCGGCTGGGTGTGTGACCCACTGGGTGTGGCCACCCGACGGGTGTGTGGCCACCCGCCGGGTCGTGACCCACTCGTCGGCGCGGGGGCCCCGGAGCGTGCGTGCCCCCGACGCGGTGGCGGAACTGCACGCGGCAGAGTGCGTGGCCGCCCGGCGCGGAGAGTGTGGCCACCCTGGCGGATGCATGGCGCCCGGTGGGGGCGTCCCCACCCCGGCCTGCCCCGCCCGGACGTGTGCGGGACCCACCGACGCGGGTGCCGGACACCCCACCCGCCACGGTGAGCGGCCACCCCGGCAGATGCATGGCGCCCGGTGGATGCGTTCCCACCCGGCCTCCCCCGCCCGGACATGTGCGGGACCCACCGACCCGGGTACCGGACACCCACCCGCCACGGTGACAAGCCCCCGCCCGGCAGGGTGCGTGGACGCCCGACCGGGGGTGTGCCGCCCGGCGGGAGCCTGCGGCCAGGCGCGCACGGCGGACCCCGGCAGGCGTGGCCCCCGGCTGGGGGGACCTGGCCGCCCAGCGTGGTGGGCCGTCCCCCGGCGGATGCGTGCCCCGCCCTGAGACGTGCGGGACCCACCTGGCGTGGCGGGACCCACCTCGCGTGGCGGGACCCACTTGGCGTGGCGGGACCCACCTGGCATGGCGGGACCTCACCCCGGCAGCATCTGATCCCCGGGCCCCCAGAGGGGTGACGGACCCCACCCCCCAGCGCCCAAAAGCTCCCCTGCCCAGGCGCCCCCGGCCGCCCTACAGCGGCACAATGTCCGGCGCCCCCAGCCGTGCCGCGTCGGCCGTCAGGTCGTCCGGCTGGCGCTGGGACTCGCGCTCGGCCTCCACCCGCTTCTCGTAGTGCTCGACCTCACGCTCGATCTGGTCCTTGTCCCAGCCGAGCACGGGCGCCATCAGTTCCGCGGCCTCGCGGGCGCAGCGCGTCCCCCGGTCGAAGGTCTCGATGGATATGCGGGTGCGCCGGGTCAGCACGTCGTCCAGGTGGCGCGCACCCTCGTGCGAAGCCGCGTAGACGACCTCGGCGCGCAGGTAGTCGTCGGCGCCCTGGAGGGGCCTGCCGAGGGAGGCGTCCGAGGCGACGAGCTCCAGCAGTTCCTCGGCCATCGACCCGTACCGGTTGAGCAGGTGTTCCACGCGCACCACGTGCAGCCCGGTCCGGGCGGCGATCCGTGCCCGGGCGTTCCACAGGGCACGGTAGCCCTCGGCGCCGAGCAGCGGGATCTCCTCGGTGACGCAGTCGGCGACGCGCATGTCGAGGCCGTGCACCGCCTCGTCCACCGCGTCCTTGGCCATCACCCGGTACGTGGTGTACTTGCCGCCCGCCACGACGACCAGCCCGGGCACGGGATGCGCCACGGTGTGCTCGCGCGACAGCTTGCTGGTGGCGTCCGACTCGCCGGCCAGCAGCGGCCTGAGCCCCGCGTACACGCCCTCGACGTCGTCCCTGCTCAGCGGTACCGCGAGCACCGAGTTCACGTGGTCCAGCAGGTAGTCGATGTCCGCGCTGGACGCGGCCGGGTGCGCCTTGTCGAGGTCCCAGTCGGTGTCGGTGGTGCCGATGATCCAGTGCCGGCCCCAGGGGATGACGAACAGCACGGACTTCTCGGTGCGCAGGATGAGCCCGGTGGTGGAGTGGATGCGGTCCTTGGGCACGACCAGGTGGATGCCCTTGGAGGCCCGGACGTGGAACTGGCCGCGCTCCCCCACCATGGCCTGCGTGTCGTCCGTCCACACGCCGGTGGCGTTGACGACCTGCTTGGCGCGGACCTCGTACTCGCCGCCGCCCTCGACGTCCTGCACCCGGGCGCCGACGACCCGCTCCCCCTCGCGCAGGAAGCCGGTCACCCGCGCGCGGTTGGCGGCCTTCGCGCCGTACGCCACCGCCGTGCGCACGAGGGTCGCCACGAAGCGGGCGTCGTCCATCTGCGCGTCGTAGTACTGCAACGCCCCGACCAGGGCGTCCTTCTTCAGACAGGGCGCGACCCGCAGCGCGTGACGCCGCGTCAGATGGCGGTGCAACGGCAGGCCCCGGCCGTGCCCCTTGGCCATCGACATGGCGTCGTACAGGGCCACGCCCGACCCGGCGTACAGCCGCTCCCAGCCCTTGTGCTGCAACGGGTACAGGAAGGGCACGGGCTTCACCAGGTGGGGGGCGAGCCGCTCCAGCAGCAGGCCGCGTTCCTTCAGCGCTTCCCGCACGAGTGCGAAGTCGAGCATCTCAAGGTAGCGCAGGCCGCCGTGGATCAGCTTGCTGGACCGGCTGGAGGTGCCCGACGCCCAGTCGCGCGCCTCGACCAGGCCCGTGGACAGGCCTCGGGTCGCGGCGTCCAGGGCGGTGCCCGCGCCGACCACGCCGCCGCCCACGACCAGGACGTCGAGCTCGCGCTCGGCCATGCCCGCGAGTGCCTCGGCGCGCTGCGCCGGCGCCAGTGTCGCTGTCCTCACTGCTGCCTCCCGCTCATCGGTCGCGTCGGCCGCACCCGTCGGGCGAAGCCCGATTCGTACCCCCCATGCCCAAAATTCTGACCGGCTTGCCCGGCTTCGGCCACCACGCGCCCCCAGCCTGTGGACAACGCTCACGGAAACACGCGCGGAAACCCACACGACGCGGGCGGCCAATCCCGCATATCGGTCATATTTACTCCTAGTCTGACATTGCGTTTCGCTCGTCCTGTCCACAGGGCTTGCGCACCTGTCCCACTTCGGATATCGGGAAGGACGGCCCTCGCCATGCCCGCAGATCTCGCCGTCATCGGACTCGGCCCGTACGGCCTGCCCCTGGCGCAGGCCGCCGTCGCCGCCGGCATCCCCACGCTCGGCTACCGGACGGGCCCGGAACCCGGCTCCCTCAGCCCCGCCGAGCTGCGCCGGATGCTCTCGGGGGGCTTCCGGCAGGCCACCAACCCCGCCGAGCTCGGCCGGGTACGCACCGCCGTCATCTGCGCCCCGACTCCGCGCGGCGCGGACGGCGGGCTCGACCTCGGCCGGGTGGAGACCGCCGCGCGCACCCTGGCCGGCCGGCTCCGCCCGCACACCACGGTGATCCTGGAGTCGCCCGTGCCGCCGGGCACCACGGAGGATTTCCTCCGCCCGCTGCTCGAAGAGGGCTCGGGCCTGCGCGCCGGCCGCGACTTCCACCTGGCCTACTCCCCCAGCCGCGTCGATCCCGGCAACCGCGTCTTCACCCCCGCCAACACGCCCAAGGTGATCGGCGGGCTCACCCCGGCCTGCACGGAGTCGGCCGCCGCGTTCTACGGCCGGCTCACCGACAAGGTCGTCCGCGCGCGTGGCCCGCGCGAGGCGGAGACGGTGCAGCTGCTGGAGACCAACTACCGGCATGTGAACATCGCCCTGGTCAACGAGATGGCCGCGCTCTGCCACGACCTGGGCATCGACCTGTGGGACGTGATCCGCTGCGCGGAGACCAAGCCGTTCGGCTTCCAGGCCTTCCGCCCCGGCCCCGGCGTCGGCGGCCACGCCGTCCCCCAGGAGCTGACCGCCCCCACCGGCCGCACCCTGCGCCTGGTGGAACTGGCCCAGCAGGTCAACAGCCGCATGCCCGGGTACGTCGTCCAGCGGGCCGCCACGCTCCTGAACGAGCACGGCAAGTCGGCACGCGGCGCACGCGTCCTGCTGCTCGGCGTCACCTACAAGCCCGACCTCGCCGACCAGCAGGCCGGCCCCGCCCAGGAGATCGCGACCCGGCTCATGGAGCTCGGCGCCTCCGTCAGCTACCACGACCCGCACGTCCCGTCCTGGAACGTCCTGGGCCGCCCGGTCCCCCGCGCCGACTCCTTCTACGAGGCAGCCGCCGACGCCGACCTGACGATCCTGCTCCAGCAGCACCGCACCTACGACCTCCAGGGGCTGTCGGTGAAGGCCCAGCTGCTGCTGGACACGCGCGGGGCCACGCCCACCGGGGCGGCCCATCGGCTGTGAGCGGCTCCACCGCGGCCCCACAAGCCCCCGGACGCCGAAGGGGAAGGGCCGGTCACCCACCCGGGTGACCGGCCCTTCCCCGCGCTGCTGCCTACCGCCGGTGCTGCGAGTCCGCCACCGTGACCTCGACCCGCTGGAACTCCTTCAGCTCGCTGTAGCCGGTGGTGGCCATGGCGCGGCGCAGGGCGCCGAAGAAGTTCATCGAGCCGTCGGGCGTGTGGGAGGGGCCCGTGAGGATCTCCTCGATGGTGCCGACCGTGCCGAGGTCGACCTTCTTGCCGCGCGGCAGTTCCTCGTTGACGGCCTCCATGCCCCAGTGGTGGCCCTTGCCGGGACCGTCGGTCGCGCGCGCCAGCGGGGAGCCCATCATGACCGCGTCGGCGCCGCAGGCGATCGCCTTGGGCAGGTCGCCGGACCAGCCGACCCCGCCGTCCGCGATCACGTGCACGTACCGGCCGCCGGACTCGTCCATGTAGTCGCGGCGGGCGGCGGCCACGTCGGCGACCGCCGTCGCCATGGGCACCTGGATGCCGAGCACGTTGCGCGTGGTGTGGGCGGCGCCGCCGCCGAAGCCGACCAGGACGCCGGCCGCGCCGGTGCGCATCAGGTGCAGGGCGGCGGTGTAGGTGGCGCAGCCGCCGACGATCACCGGGACGTCGAGCTCGTAGATGAACTGCTTCAGGTTCAGCGGCTCGTGCGAGTGCGAGACGTGCTCCGCGGAGACCGTCGTACCGCGGATGACGAAGATGTCGACGCCGGCGTCCACGACGGCCTTGGAGAACTGGGCCGTGCGCTGCGGGGAGAGCGCGGCGGCGGTGACCACGCCCGAGTCGCGCACCTCCTTGATGCGCGCGCCGATCAGCTCCTCCTTGATGGGGGCGGCGTAGATCTCCTGGAGGCGGCGGGTGGCGGACTCGGCCGGCAGCTCCGCGATCTCGTCGAGCAGCGGCTGCGGGTCCTCGTACCGCGTCCACAGGCCCTCGAGGTTCAGCACGCCCAGGCCGCCGAGCTCGCCGATGCGGATGGCGGTGGCCGGGGAGACGACCGAGTCCATGGGGGCGGCCAGGAAGGGCAGCTCGAAGCGGTAGGCGTCGATCTGCCAGGCGATCGAGACCTCCTTCGGGTCCCGGGTACGGCGGCTGGGGACGACGGCGATGTCGTCGAAGGCGTACGCCCGGCGGCCGCGCTTGCCGCGCCCGATCTCGATCTCAGTCACGATGTGTGGCCTTTCCCTGATGCGTTTCAGCGTCTTCCAGTATCGCCGACGGGTACGACAGCGGGCCTGCAGAGGTACGGCGAGGGCGGCCCCGGAAGCTCCGGGGCCGCCCTCACACGCCGGGGACACGCGCCACGCGCGCGTGGCTCACCGGTTGGCGCTGTAGTTCGGCGCCTCGACCGTCATCTGGATGTCGTGCGGGTGGCTCTCCTTCAGGCCCGCGGAGGTGATCCGCACGAAGCGGCCCTTGGACTCCATCTCGGCGATGGTGGCCGCGCCCACGTAGCCCATGGTCTGGCGCAGACCGCCGACGAGCTGGTGCAGCACGTTGGAGAGCGGGCCGCGGTAGGGCACCTGACCCTCGACGCCCTCGGGCACGAGCTTCTCGTCGGAGGTGACGTCCGCCTGGAAGTAGCGGTCCTTGGAGTACGACCTGCCCTGGCCGCGGGACTGCATGGCGCCGAGGGAGCCCATGCCCCGGTAGGACTTGAACTGCTTGCCGTTGATGAACAGCAGCTCGCCCGGCGACTCCTCACAGCCGGCCAGGAGACTGCCCAGCATCACCGTGTCGGCGCCGGCGGCGAGGGCCTTGCCGATGTCACCGGAGTACTGCAGGCCGCCGTCGCCGATCACCGGGATGCCGACCGGGCGGGCCGCGAGGGCCGCCTCGTAGATGGCCGTGACCTGCGGGACGCCGATGCCGGCGACCACGCGCGTGGTGCAGATGGAGCCGGGGCCCACGCCGACCTTGATGCCGTCGACACCGGCGTCGATCAGCGCCTGGGCGCCGTCGCGGGTGGCGACGTTGCCGCCGATCACGTCGACGTTCACGCTCGACTTGATCTTCGCCATCCAGTTGAGGGCGTTGCTGTTGTGGCCGTGCGAGGTGTCGACGACCAGGAAGTCCACACCGGCCTCGGCCAGCGCCTGGGCCCGCTCCAGCGCCTCGGGGCTGGCGCCCACGGCGGCACCGACGAGGAGGCGGCCCTTGGCGTCCTTGGCGGCGTTGGGGTACTGCTCGGCCTTGACGAAGTCCTTGACGGTGATCAGGCCCTGCAGGACGCCCTCGTCGTCGACGAGCGGCAGCTTCTCGATCTTGTGCCGGCGCAGCAGCTCCATGGCGTCGGGGCCGGAGATGCCGACCTTGCCGGTGACCAGCGGCATCGGCGTCATGACCTCGCGCACCTGGCGGGAGCGGTCGGTCTCGAAGGCCATGTCCCGGTTGGTGACGATGCCGAGCAGCTTGCGGTTGCCGTCCGTGACGGGCACGCCGCTGATGCGGAACTTGGCGCACAGCGCGTCGGCCTCGGCGAGCGTGGCATCCGGGTGGATGGTGATCGGGTTGGCCACCATGCCGGACTCGGAGCGCTTCACCAGGTCGACCTGGTTGACCTGGTCCTCGATGGACAGGTTGCGGTGCAGCACGCCGACGCCGCCCTGGCGGGCCATCGCGATGGCCATCCGGGACTCGGTGACCTTGTCCATCGCCGCCGAGAGCAGCGGGATGTTGACACGGACATTGCGGGACACGCGGGACGAGGTGTCGACCGCGTTGGGGAGCACCTCCGATGCGCCCGGCAGCAGCAGCACGTCGTCGTAGGTCAGCCCGAGTGTCGCGAATTTCTCGGGCACTCCGTCGACGTTCGCAGTCATGACACCTTCCCCAAATGGCCTTGATCGGTGCGGATGTCCATGCTAACGGGAAGCGCGGCTGTCTCATTCCACGGTTCCGGTCGGCACCGGGCTTCGTATGTTCGTACGGAAACGGCCCGTCACCTGTTCAATGAAGGGCCCGTGCAGGGTTATTGCTCGGCCAGCGCCCGCAGCCGGCTCAGTGCCCTGTGCTGCGCCACCCGGACGGCCCCGGGTGACATTCCCAACATACGGCCGGTCTCCTCGGCCGTGAGCCCCACCGCGATCCGCAGCAGCAGCAGCTCCCGCTGGCTCTCGGGGAGGTTGGCGAGCAGCTTCTTGGCCCATTCGGCGTCGCTGCTGAGCAGGGCGCGCTCCTCGGGGCCGAGGGAGTCGTCCGGGCGCTCGGGCATCTCGTCGGAGGGGACGGCCGTGGACCCCGGGTGGCGCATCGCGGCGCGTTGCAGGTCGGCGACCTTGTGGGCGGCGATGGCGAACACGAACGCCTCGAAGGGGCGCCCGGTGTCCTTGTAGCGGGGCAGCGCGAGGAGCACCGCCACGCAGACCTCCTGGGCGAGGTCCTCGACGAAGTGCCGGGCGTCGCCCGGGAGGCGGGACAGCCGGGTGCGGCAGTAGCGCAGCGCCAGCGGATGGACGTGGGCGAGCAGATCATGCGTGGCCTGCTCGTCCCCGTCGACGGCTCGGTGGACGAGCTCACCGATCGCCCCGGGAGCAGTGGCCGCCTCGTCGTCACGCATCGGTCCATGGTGCCTTGCGGCCGTGCGGTCCGCGGCACCGCGTCCGTTGTTGTGCCCCGAAGCGTTATGAGCAGGTGCGCCGGAACTCATCCCCTGCGCCCTCCCCTTCCGCTCGACCGACTCGTCCCCGAGAGACTCCACACCTCAAGGATGCGGCATCCGCGGCGAAACGAGCAGCGGGCACCGGACGGGCTGCTGTACGACTGTTCACGACCGCGCCGCGGGGCGGGCACCGACGCTTCAGGACTGCGCCCCGTGACGTGCGCCAACGGTTCAGCCCCACGCCCTCGGGGCACGACTCACTCTTGTGGCGGGCACCGGCCGGCTGAGGACGATGCCCTGGACGAGACGCCGACCGCTCACGAACCGCGCCCCGCGAGGGACACCGGCCGCCACGGGCCACGCCCCTCGACGGGCATCGACCATCGACGCCCCGCACCCGGGGACGAGCCCCGGCCGCTCACGCCCCGCACGCAGGACGAGCAGGGCCGTTCCGGGCCGAGACCCCGCCCACGTGACGGGCACCGGCCGCTCACGACCACACGCCCCGCGAACCGGGTCGCGGGCGTGACCGCCGCGGACGGTCCGCAGCCCACGGACTGCCCGCAGCTCAGGTCAGCGCGGCACGCTGCGTCAGCGCAGCACCGGGGCGGGAGCGCTACCGCACCAGCCCCCACCGGAACCCGAGCGCCACGGCGTGGGCCCGGTCCGACGCGCCCAGCTTCTTGAACAGCCGCCGGGCGTGCGTCTTGACGGTGTCCTCGGAGAGGAACAGCTCACGGCCGATCTCCGCGTTGGAGCGGCCGTGGCTCATTCCCTCGAGGACCTGGATCTCCCGCGCGGTGAGCGTGGGCGCCGCGCCCATCTCCGCCGAGCGCAGCCGGCGCGGGGCGAGCCGCCAGGTCGGGTCGGCGAGCGCCTGGGTCACCGTCGCGCGCAGTTCCGCGCGGGAGGCGTCCTTGTGCAGGTAGCCCCGGGCGCCGGCGGCCACCGCGAGGGCCACGCCGTCCAGGTCCTCGGCGACCGTGAGCATGATGATGCGCGCGCCGGGGTCGGCGGACAGCAGCCGCCGGACGGTCTCGACGCCGCCCAGACCGGGCATGCGTACGTCCATCAGAATCAGGTCCGAGCGGTCGGCGCCCCAGCGGCGGAGGACTTCCTCGCCGTTGGCAGCCGTCGTCACGCGCTCTACGCCGGGCACGGTCGCGACCGCGCGGCGGAGCGCCTCTCGGGCAAGCGGGGAGTCGTCGCAGACGAGGACGGAAGTCATGGCCGCCCTCCGCAGCTGATGCGCGTCACCTTGAGCCTCCAGGCTGGTACGAAATCGTCACCTGTGCGGTCGACCGTCTCGGACGCCCGCCCGAGCGTCTGTTCCTTCAACCGCCTCGGCACTCTCAACGACGGTCACTCGAAAGAGTTACGGGGCTGTCTGTCATCTTCGGCACTCTACGTGAGGGGCCGGACACGGTGCAGATATGCGCGACAGACTCTCAACGTTTCATCACAAGCTATGCCCCATTCAGACCCTTTTCTTCCCCTTCGCTGGTGTCTGCGGCTAGATTCGCAATGAGTCATATTTTCATCTCCTTAGATCGTAGTTGTACGGTCGTGGACACCGGATCCGCCCAGAACGGCTACAAGGGGTCACGCAATGGCAGATTTCTCCCGCCTTCCCGGACCGAACGCGGACCTGTGGGACTGGCAGCTGCTGGCTGCCTGTCGCGGGGTGGACAGCTCGCTCTTCTTCCACCCGGAGGGCGAGCGCGGTGCGGCTCGGAGTGCTCGTGAGAACTCGGCCAAGGAGGTCTGCATGAGGTGCCCGGTACGCGCCGAGTGCGCGGCCCATGCGCTGGCGGTGCGGGAGCCGTACGGCGTATGGGGCGGACTGACCGAGGACGAGCGCGAAGAGCTCATGGGGCGGGCGCGCAACCGGCTGGTGTCGGCGTCGACCACCAGCGGGCACGCCACCTCGAACAGTTGAACAAAAGAGTTGAAGGAACGTTTCTGCAAGCCTTCGCACCAGGGGCACGCGCACGCGTGCCCCTGTTTTGTCTGCGGGGCCGCTAGCGGGCCGCAGCCCGCGCCAGCTGGTCCAGCGTCGCCGCCACGGCCGGCACCTGGGCGAGATCCGGCAGCGTGAGCGCGACGATCTCCCGTCGCACCGCCGGCTCCAGCGTCACCGTGCGCACACCGCGGGGCCGCACGGCCTCGACGGCCAGCTGGGGCAGCACCGCGACACCGAGCCCGGCGCCGACCAGGCCGACCACCGCCGGGTAGTCGTCGGTCGCGAAGTCGATGCGCGGGGTGAACCCGGCCGTCTCGCACACCTCGACCAGCTGCCCACGGCAGCGCGGGCAGCCCGCGATCCACGGTTCCCGGGCGAGCTCGCCGATGGCGACGGACTCCGCGTCCGCGAGCCGGTGGCGCTCGGGCACGAGCGCGACCAGCCGGTCGGTCAGCAGGGGCCGTACGACGAGGTCGTCCCACTCCTCCGCGCCGGCCGCCGTCTCGTACCGGAAGGCGAGGGCCACGTCGCAGTCGCCGTCCCGCAGCAACCCGACGGAGCGGGGCGGTTCGGCCTCCTCCAGGAAGACACGGGTGCCGGGGTGCGCGTCGCGCAGGGCGGCCAGGGCCGTGGGGACGAGCGTGGAGCTGCCGCTGGGGAAGGAGACGAGCCGTACCCGGCCGGCCCGCAGCCCCGCGATGGCCGCGACCTCCTCCTCGGCCGCGGTGAGTCCGGCGAGGATCCCGGCGGCGTGCCGCACCAGGGCCTCGCCGGCCTGGGTCAGGCGCATCTCGCGTCCGGTGCGGATCAGCAGGGGCGTGCCGACGGACGCCTCCAGGGCCTTCATCTGCTGGCTGACGGCGGGCTGGGTGCAGCCGAGCTCGCGTGCCGCCGCCGAGAAGGAGCCGGTGGCGGCCACGGCGCGCAGGACACGGAGATGGCGGGCTTCGAGCACACCTGGAGGATAAGGGACTCTTTGACCGCACCGCGAATAATGCGTCGACGCTTTGGGCTGTCGTCTTCTACGGTGCGCCCATGAAGCTTCTCTCGGTGAACCTGGGCCAGGCGAAGACCGTGTCGTACACGGACCACCCGGAGGGTCTGACCGGCATCGACAAGCAGCCGGTGGCCGGACCGGTGCGGGTGGCCGCGCCCGGACCCAAGGGCGTCGCAGGGAGCGGGCTGGCGGGCGACGCGGTGTGCCACCGGCGGCATCACGGCGGCGACGACCAGGCGGTGTACGCGATGGCCCGGGAGGACCTCGACGAGTGGGAGAACACCCTGGGGCGGCCGCTGGCCAACGGGTCCTTCGGTGAGAACGTCACCACCCAGGGCCTGGACGTGTCCGGCGCGCTGATCGGCGAGCGCTGGCGCATCGGGTCCACGGTGGTGCTGGAGGTGACCTGCGGGCGGATTCCCTGCCGTACCTTCCAGGAGCACCTGGGAGAGAAGGGGTGGGTGAAGCGGTTCACGGAGCGGGGTGCGCCGGGCGCGTATCTGCGGGTGATCGAGCCGGGTGAGATCCGTGCGGGCGACCCGGTCGAGATCGTGCACCGGCCGGACCACGACGTGACCGTCGCCCTCCAGTTCCGGGCGGTGACGACCGACCGTACGCTGCTGCCCCGGCTGCTCGCGGCGGGCCGGGCACTGCATCCGGAGTCGCTCCAGGCGGCGCGGCAGTACGTGGAGAAGTACGGCCGCTGAGTGCGCGGGGCCGGGGCAGTAGCCGGCGCTACGACGCAGCCGCTGAGCGCGGTCGGGCGGCGAATGCTGTCAGGCGTCCCCCTCCCGCAAATGCGGAACTGACGAACCGTCATCCCCCTAGGCGCAGATACGTTTCTCGGTCGGCCCCGCACGGCTCCTAGGGGGAAACCCCAGACAGCGGGCAAGGGTTGGCTCGGGGGCGGGTCGGGGCCGGCCCCCGATGTCCTGCGCGCGCCGATCGACGACGCTCATGGCATGACTCGCCTCATGTCTCGCAGCGGCCCGCAGGACGGGCCCGCCGGCCCGGCCCCGGGTGGCCGTCGCGCCGGCCGACGCCGAGCGTTCCGCATCAGGCGCCTGCTCGTCGTACTCGGGTCGGTGGTCACCGCCGTCGCCGTGGCCGTCGGCGCCCTCTTCGCCTGGCTGTGGACCGATGCCCCGGTCAGTACAGTCGGCAAGCACCGGTTCGACACCCCCCTCGCGATACCGCCGCTGGCCGAGTCAGCCGTGGACAAGGACGGCACGCGGGTGTTCGACCTGCGCATGCAGGCGGGCCAGACGGAGTTCCGGAGCGGGGTGAAGACCCCGACATGGGGGTTCAACGGTTCCTACCTGGGCCCGACGCTGCGCGCACGGCGCGGCGAGCGGGTCCGCGTACGGATCACGAACACGCTCGACGAGGCGTCCTCCGTGCACTGGCACGGCATGCATCTGCCGGCCCGGATGGACGGTGGCCCGCACCAGCCGATCGCACCGGGCGCCACCTGGAGCCCGCACTGGCGGGTGGACCAGCCGGCCGCGACGCTCTGGTATCACCCGCATCCGCACGGCAGCACCGAGCAGCACGTCAGGCGTGGTCTGGCGGGCTTGTTCCTGCTCGACGACGAGCACTCGGCACGCCTTCCGCTGCCCCGGCGGTACGGAGTCGACGACCTGCCGGTCATCGTCCAGGACGTCCGCTTCGACGGTGCCCGGCTCGACGACGACCGCAGGCTCCTGCAGAACGTGGGGTTCCTCGGGGACGAGACCATGGTCAACGGCACCCTGCGCCCGTACCGTACGGTCCGCGACGAGCTGATACGCCTGCGGCTGCTCAACGCGTCCACGGCACGCACCTACGCCTTCGGGTTCCCGGACGGGCGGACCCTGTCCCTGACCGCGACGGACGGGGGCCTGCTGGAGCGGCCGGTGTCGCTGGACCGGGTGCAGCTGTCGCCGGGCGAGCGGGCCGAGATCGTCGTCCGGATGCGGGCGGGCGAGCGGGTGATGCTGCGCAGCTTCCCGCAGAAGAACTACGGGGATTCCTGGCAGCGCCGGTTCGGCGGCGGTGACGACTCCTTCGACGTCCTGGAACTGCGCGCGGCGCAGCGGCTGCGCTCCTCGCCCGCACTCCCGGCCGTCCTCGCACGGTCGGCGCTGCCCGTGGAGAAGGAGGCGGTGCGCGGGCGGTTCTTCGACCTGAAGCGGTCGGGAATCAACGGACGGAAGATGGACATGGGGCGTGTCGACGAGACGGTCACGCGCGGAACGACGGAGGTGTGGACGGTCCGCAACAGCAACGGCATGCCGCACAACTTCCATGTGCACGACGTGCAGTTCCGGGTGCTGGAGGTGAACGGATCGCCTCCGCCGCCCGCGCTGGGCGGCCCGAAGGACACGGTGTTCGTGCCGCACGGAACGACGATGCGGCTGGCGCTGCGGTTCTCCGGACCGGCGGACCCGGACACCCCGTACATGTACCACTGCCACCTGCTGTACCACGAAGACGAGGGGATGATGGGCCAGTTCGTGGTGGTGGACAAGGGGCAGCGGGCGGGTGTGCCGCCGGCGCACACCGGTCATGAGCCGGCGGAGGAGGGGCGCTGAGCCGCCGCAGGTGGACATGTCGTGTGGGGCCCCGCGCTGAGCGGACGCGCCCGGTCCGGGTAACTACCCTTGGGCCATGACAACGGCTCTGATTACGGGATCGACGGCAGGCATCGGGGCCGCGTTCGCGCGGCGACTGGCGGCCGACGGGCACAACCTGGTGCTGGTCGCCCGCGACACCCAGCGGCTTCGGGAGCAGGCGACCGAGCTGCACGACCGGCACGGCATCGAGGCGGAGGTGCTGACGGCCGACCTGGCCGAGGACAAGGGCATCGAGGCCGTCGCCGCCCGGCTGGGCGACCGCAAGAACCCCGTCGACCTGCTGGTCAACAACGCCGGTTTCGGCAACAAGGGCCGTTATCTCGAGGTGCCCATGGCCGACGAGCTGCGGATGCTCAAGGTGCACTGCGAGGCGGTGCTGCGGCTGACGTCGGCGGCGACGGAGGCGATGCGGGAGCGGGGCCGTGGCGGTGTCGTCAACGTCGCCTCGGTGGCGGCCTTCGTACCGCGCGGGACCTACGGCGCGTCCAAGGCGTGGGTCGTGCAGTTCACGCAGGGCGCGGCGCGGGACCTGGCCGGCAGCGGCGTCCGGCTGATGGCGCTGTGCCCGGGGTTCGTCCGTACGGAGTTCCACCAGCGGGCCGGCATGGGCACGGACAACATTCCGAACTGGATGTGGCTGGACGCGGACAAGCTGGTCGCGGCCGCGCTGCACGACCTGGCGCGGGGCAAGACGGTGTCGATCCCGGATCCGCGCTACAAGGCGCTCATGGGGGCGGCGAAGCTGGTGCCCCGGGGCATGCTCGGCGGACTGACATCGAAGACGGGGCGGAAGTACGGGCCGCAGTAGCGCGGCGGACTTCCCGGCGGGCCGGGCGGGGGGCCGGACGACGGGCGGTGGGGCGTGCCGATGGCGACAATGGTGCTGTTCGACCGGACCAGGGCCGGGAGGTGGCGCCATGACCTTCGTACAGCTCATCGACTGCAGGACCAGCCGGCTCGACGAGATGAACCGGCTGATGGACCGGTGGGTCGAGCAGACCAAGGGGAAGCGGACGGCGACACACGAGATCGTCGGCAGGGACCGGTCCGACAGCTCGCACATCGTCGAGATCGTGGAGTTCCCGTCGTACGAGGAGGCCATGCGCAACTCCGGGCTGCCGGAGACCGACGAGATCTTCCGCGAGATGGTGGCGCTGTGTGACGACGAGCCGACGTTCACCGACCTGGACGTCGTGCGGGACGAGCAGCTCAACACGCTGGCCGCGCGGGCGTTCTTCGCGGCCATGGGCCGGGTGGAGCCGGACCGGCTGCGCGAACACGTCACGGACGACTACGTCGACAACGACCCCTCCTACCCGCGGCCGGTGCAGGGCTTGAAGGGGTTCGGCGAGCAGTACGCGAGCTGGCGGGACGCCTTCGACTTCTCGTTCCGGATCGACGACCAGATCGCCCAGGGCGACCGGGTGTGCACGCGGTGGACGTGGACCGGGCGGCACCAGGGCGACTTCCTGGGCATCCCGGCGACCGGCCAGGACGTGTCCATGACCGGCATGACCTGGCAGCGGTTCCGGGCGGGGAAGATCTGCGAGGGCTGGTGGATGTACGACCGGGCCGGGCTGATGGAGCAGCTGGGGGTACTCGGCCAGTGACGCCCGCGAAGGGAAGGTCCTGGTCCTTGACGGAGCGCCCGCAGGACCAGGACCGTCTCGCAAGCGGCTGCGGCTGAGGGAGGCGGGTTCGGCCACCGGGTGGCGGGCCGACGGCCACCGTCGCCCCGCGGTCCAGGTCCGGGTGTGCGGCCGCAGCCGTACGGGTCACTCGCTCCGGGTGATGCGCGCTTCGCCCGAAACCGTCACGCTGTTCTGCGGCAGTGCCGCGATGACGCCCTTGTGCCTGTCCGACTCCTTCTTGAGTTCGGCGTACTCGTCATAGCGGAGCAGCTGCACGAAGCCGTAGCGGATGGACGCCGGTTTCGCGTGCCGCAGATCCACGTCTATGTGCTCGGACGCGTTCCTCGCGGCTATCTCTCCCTTGAGGTAGAAGCCCGTCTTCGGGGCATTCCCAGAGTCCATGATGTTGTCGATGCGCACCATGTAGTACAGCCGCTCTCCGGCTTTCGTCTCACAATTCACTCGCGCCGACAGTTCCCCCCGGTCCCTTACTTCCAGATCCGGCGGGGTCAATTGCACTCCGTCCTCGCCCGCCGCACGGCAGTCGGGCAGCGTGGCCCCTGCACCATCGCCCGACAGGGGCGCCGGGGCAGGCGTTCCGAAGGGAGGCGCCGAGGTCCGCGACGGACCGTCGGGCGCGAGGTCCGAGGAAGCGGTGTGCTCACCGGTAATCGCAGTGGGGCGCGGTTCGGCTCCGGTGGACGACGGGGAGGGCGGGGCCGCGTCATCTCGGTGATCCGCGCCGTTGCTTCCCCTCGGCCAAAGGACGACGACGCCCAGCAGGAAGATCAGGGCGAGAAGCACGACATTCGTGAGAGGGGAAGCGAACAGGAACTGGTTGTGGTCGCCCTTGCTGCTGACGGCTGTGCGTCCGCCCGCGACCCCTCCCTCCCCCGCGCGCGCCCGAGTACTGCGGTTCTCCCCCACGGAACCACCACCCATTCGCTCACGTCACCTCGTCCTCGTCGCCCTTGATCACGATCGTGTCCCTGCCGGCAGCCACGCTTCCGCGACGGGCGCAGACCGCGCCACCCGCGGACGTGACGCCGCGCCTGAACCTGACCTTGTTCCTTGCTCCGGAGACAACGGCCGCGTGCCGTCCGGCCGCCACGCTGGTGCCGTCTGCTGTGACAGTCCGTGCCTGCGCCGGGACGATCTGCCACACCGACACCACAAGGGCTGCGACGGAGGCCACCGCCCCCACGACGCTCGCCACCTGGTCCGCCTCACTCAGGTTTCCGCCGACAGCGCGAGCGGTCAGGAACACGACGGCCGCAAGGGCTGCCGCCGCGACAACGAGAAGAAGAACCTTCTTACAGACGGTCATGCCCCTATTTGTACATCACGCGAACTCCATCCGGAACATGGGGATTTCAACACCTAGAAAAGGAATTGTCGCTTCCGGATGGCGGGTGAGATGCCGTAACTTTCCTGACGGGCCAGCCGCCGACGGACTGCGGCAGCGCGCGCCGAGGCGGACGCGTCCGCTCCGCAGCCATCGGGCGCTCCGGCGCCCCCTCACGGTGTAGCCGGGGCAGGCACTGGACGACATCTGGACGGTGGTCCGGATACTGGGCACCGGTGCCACGGCTCCAGGCGCCGCCTGGTTCGCCGTACCGTCGCCGAGGACGCGGACTGGTGCCTTCGTGTCTTCGAAGTCGCCCTGGACCGGGAGAAGGGGGCTCGCCTGCACGCGGCGGCAAAGGCGCTGAAGGAGGTCGGCGGCAGGATCGTGAGCTGCTCGCCGAGCCGCGTGAGCTGGTGGGTCACATGCCGGCAGACGGCTCATGGCAGCTGATGCTGTTCGACTTCTCCCTGGTGGGCACCCCTGACCAGCATGTTTTCACACAGGCACGGCGGGTACCTCGATGTGTATCTCTGGAGGCGGGCCGCTCCCGGCACGACGCACGAGATGGCCTCCATGGAGAGGCCGGTGCAGGAGACGGCCAGGGCGATCCGCGCATGGTCGCCGACGCGACGCTGCGCACGTCGGCCGAGCTGATCCCGCAGGCCCTGAGCGAGGGCCTGCAGCGGTTCTTCGAACGGGCTTTGCACCGGGACGTCGAGCAGCGTTACGACAGTCTGCGGCAGTTGCAGGAGGCGTGGCAGGAGGTCTTCCGCGCGGCCGACGCGTCCCGTCCGGCGACCACTCGAGCAACGGTCACATCAGTGCGGACGACCTGGAGGTGGCGTTCTGGTCGCCGAAAGCCTGAAGCAGCACGCGGTCCCGCCGCCGTCGCCCGTGGACGCAGGCGCTGGGACAGGGTCAACTTGCCGTCCCACAAGGAAGTTGACGCGGGACAGCTGACTCGTCACCGCTTGCCGCTCGCAGCCACCGAGCGAGGACCCAGCTCCCGACCTGCATGCTCGACCGATTGGGTTTATACATGACATACAAGGTCAAAGGGGCACGACTATGAGAAGACTGGGTGTTGCAGCCGCCTGCACTGTGGTGACCGTGACAGGCGGACTGGTCCTCGGCGGCTGTGCCGGCGAGGACGACAGCTCCGCTCCAGCTCCGAGCAAGGCCACTACGCCGGCGGAGCAGCAGGCGAAAGAGCAGGGCGAGAAACCCCAGGGCGGGCGGACCGAGGTAGGGGGCGGCGAGCGTGACGATCTCGTCAGCTTCCAGATTGACGACCGCTCCCAGGCGGGGTTCGCGGACGTGTGGGTCACCTGGACTATAAAGAACCAGAGTTCGGAGAAGTCCGACTACTCCTGGGAGTGGGAAGCCATCGGCCCGGACGGCAAGCGCCTGTACAACTCGACCGAGTTCGTGACCGACGTTCAGCCCGGCCAGACGGCGACGGGCGAGTCCCCCACCACGCTCAAAACGGCTGACGTCAAGATCAACGTCACGGATTTCGACAGGACCAAGTCCTACTGAGGTCGTCCCGGGCCGGGGACTCCGCGCAGATCCGGCCCCGCAGCGGACGAAGGCTTGTACACGAGGGCTCACTGGGGGCGGCTGCCAGTTCCCGTGGAGCGAGAGCTGGCACGAGGGAGCGGGTGGGCCGTAGGAGCCCGGTGCGTGAACGGTGAAGAAGCGGTCCGGCGGTGACAGCTACGGCTGAGGCGGCGGGTTCTGGGCTGGACCGCGTGTGCTGAAGGACCTGCAGGGGCAGCCCGCCTGCTGCAGGACGATCGTCGCCAGAGGGCCGGGAGCGAGCCGTAGTTGCGAGTGGCAGCCGCCTGCACGGCGGCCTGGCGAAGGGCCGCGTGAGCGTCGTGGTGCTCTGCTGGAATTCACGACACGGCAGGGACCTGCGTGCGCCCCGTGCGGGGCCCAGCTTCCCGCAGCCGGCCCGCTGCGATCCGGAGCGGCAGCACGCGCCTTTGCGTGACCGGCTACCGGTGATGCGGACAGCGGGGGCTGTCGGCGCGCGGGCACCGGGAGCTGCAGTGCAGGGTCGCGTCCCGCGTCGTGGTGCAGGAGGGATCCTGTGCGTCACCCCGCTCACGGCCCTCCTCAGCCTGATCCTGCCCGAGGTGGACGCCGCTGCTGGGCGTGGCCTGACGTTCGCCGAGGCCCTGCCTGGACGGCTGGGGCGGGCCGGCTTCGCCATGAGACTGGCGGACGAGGACGGCGCGCGGGCAGCGCTTGCGGCGCCTGTCCGCTTCTTGTTGCGGTACGCCGACTGAGGGGGAAGGCGGCGACGCCGAGGCCCGGCATCCGTGTGGATGCCGGGCCTCGGTTCGCTGGTGCGTGCCTGCGTCAGTGGGCGTGGCCGTGGCCGTGGCCCGCGGCGGCCGGCTCCTCTTCTTCCTTCTTCTCGACGACCAGGGTCTCGGTCGTCAGCAGGAGGGAGGCGATGGAGGCGGCGTTCTCCAGGGCGGAGCGGGTGACCTTGACCGGGTCGATGACGCCGGCCTTGATCAGGTCGCCGTACTCGCCGGTGGCGGCGTTGTAGCCGTTGCCCTTCTCCAGCTCCTTGACCTTGGAGACGATGACGTAGCCCTCCAGGCCGGCGTTCTCGGCGATCCAGCGCAGCGGCTCGACGGCGGCCTTGCGGACCACGGAGACACCGGTGGCCTCGTCGCCGGTCTTGCCGAGGTTGTCCTCGAGGACCTTCACGGCGTGGACGAGCGCGGAGCCACCACCGGAGACGATGCCCTCCTCGACCGCGGCGCGGGTCGCGGAGATGGCGTCCTCCAGGCGGTGCTTCTTCTCCTTCAGCTCCACCTCGGTGGCGGCGCCGACCTTGATCACGCACACGCCGCCGGCCAGCTTCGCGAGGCGCTCCTGGAGCTTCTCGCGGTCCCAGTCGGAGTCGGTGGTCTCGATCTCGGCCTTGATCTGGGCGACGCGGCCCTCCACGTCCTCCTTCTTGCCGGCACCGTCGACGATCGTGGTGTCGTCCTTGGTGACGGTCACGCGGCGGGCGGTGCCGAGCACGTCCAGGCCGACCTGGTCGAGCTTGAGGCCGACCTCCTCGGAGATGACGGTGGCGCCGGTGAGGACGGCCATGTCCTGCAGCATCGCCTTGCGGCGGTCGCCGAAGCCGGGGGCCTTGACGGCGACGGCGTTGAAGGTGCCGCGGATCTTGTTCACCACGAGGGTGGACAGGGCCTCGCCCTCGACGTCCTCGGCGATGATCAGCAGCGGCTTGGAGGAGTTGGCCTGGATGATCTTCTCCAGCAGCGGCAGGAGGTCCGCGATGGCGGAGATCTTGCCCTGGTGGATCAGGATGTACGGGTCCTCCAGGACGGCCTCCATGCGCTCCTGGTCCGTCACGAAGTACGGCGACAGGTAGCCCTTGTCGAAGGCCATGCCCTCGGTGAAGTCCAGCTCCAGACCGAAGGTGTTGGACTCCTCGACGGTGATGACACCGTCCTTGCCGACCTTGTCCATCGCCTCGGCGATGAGCTCGCCGACCTGCTGGTCCTGGGCGGACAGCGCGGCGACGGCGGCGATGTCGGACTTCTCGTCGATCGGGCGGGCCGAGGCGAGCAGGTCGTCGGAGACGGCCTTGACCGCGGCGTCGATGCCCTTCTTCAGGGCGGCCGGGGAGGCACCGGCGGCGACGTTCTTCAGACCCTCGCGGACCAGGGCCTGGGCCAGCACGGTCGCGGTGGTCGTACCGTCACCCGCGATGTCGTTGGTCTTGGTCGCCACCTCCTTGACCAGCTGCGCGCCGAGGTTCTCGTACGGGTCCTCGACCTCGACCTCGCGGGCGATCGTGACACCGTCGTTGGTGATGGTCGGGGCGCCGAACTTCTTGTCGATGACGACGTTGCGGCCCTTGGGGCCGATCGTCACCTTCACCGTGTCGGCAAGCTTGTTGACGCCGCGCTCGAGGGCGCGACGGGCGTCCTCGTCGAACTTCAGGATCTTCGCCATGGGAGCGTGAGCCCTCTCGGGAATCTGGGTGAAAGAACTGCGCCCCGGCGCCCGGCTTCTTATCGGTCGCGGGGGCCAGGGGCGCAGTCACAGAGCAAAAGAGGTGACTTACTTCTCGACGATCGCGAGGACGTCGCGGGCCGAGAGAACGAGGTACTCCTCGTTGTTGTACTTCACCTCGGTGCCGCCGTACTTGCTGTAGAGCACGACGTCGCCGACCTTCACGTCGAGCTCGACGCGCTTGCCGTCCTCGATGCGGCCCGGGCCCACGGCCAGGACGACGCCCTCCTGGGGCTTCTCCTTGGCGGTGTCCGGAATGACCAGGCCAGAGGCCGTGGTCTGCTCGGCGTCCAGCGGCTGGACCACGATGCGGTCCTCGAGCGGCTTGATGGCAACCTTGGAGCTGGCGGTCGTCACGATCCGACCTCCCCCTTCGGAGATCTCACGGGGTTAACTGTCTGAGGTGGCGACCAGGTCGATCCGTCGTCGCGGGTGCCGGACCTGCCCGTCGCTTTGTTGGCACTCTCCTGTGCCGAGTGCCAGAGCCGAGACTATGACCGCGATTAGCACTCGGTCAAGCGGAGTGCCAATTGCCGGCGGGCGCGTCGGCCGGCCGCTGTCAGATGTGGTCCTCCAGGCGGCCCACCCGCAGCCCCTGCCCCTGGATCTCCCGCAGCAGCCGCCGCGTCCGGTCCGGCAGGGGCAGGCCGGTCGCCCCGGTGTCCGGGTCCACGGCCACGATGTCGCCGGGCCGCAGGCGGGGTTCGCCGCGGGTGTAGGCGAGGGTGCCGTCCGGCCGGACGGCGGCACGCCACAGGACGACGGCCGAGATGCCGCAGTCGGCGGCGGCGCGCAGGGTGGTGGTGTCGTACGTGCCGTGGGGCGGGCGCAGCAGGCGGGGGCGCAGGCCGAAGCGGGCGTGGAGTTTGTCCTGCTGGCCGCAGATCTCGGCGCGCTGCCCGGCGTAGGGCAGGCCGCGCAGGGTGGAGTGGTCGAGGGTGTGGTTCTGGATGCTCGCACCGACCGCGCGCAGGCGCGCGAGCCGGCCGTACGCCGGTCCGGCGACACGGTCCGTGAGGAACAGCGTGACGGGGAGCCGGCGGGAGCGGAGCAGCTCCACCAGGCCCGGGTCGCGCTCGGCGTCGTCGTCGTAGGTGAGGAAGACGACCCGGTCGCGGGTGGGGACGTGGTCCACGACAGGCGCGAGACCGGGGGCGGCCGACGGGAGAGCGGGGGCGGCCGGCCGCCGCGCCGGGGCGGCGGACGGGAGCGCCGGGGCGGCGGACCGCAGACCAGAGGCGTCGGGCGCCAGGCCCGACCCGCCGGGCGCGGCGGACCGCAGACCGGAGGCGGCGGACCGGAGCCCCGGGGCGGCGGGTGCCGGACCGGAAGCGGCGGGCCCCAGACCAGAACCACGGGGCCCCAGACCGGAACCGCCGGGCCCCAGGCCCGACCCGCCGGGCACGGCGGACCGCAGACCGGAGGCGGCGGACGGCAGACCGGAAGCGGTCGGCGCCGGACCGGAAGCGCCAGGCACCAGCCCTGGGGCGGCGGACGCCAGACCGGAACCGCCGGGCCCCAGACCGGAACCGCCGGGCGCCAGGCCAGACGCGGTGGGCGCCTGTGTGTGGGTGCGGTCGTCCGTTGCCCGGTCGTCCGAGCGGGTCGCGCCGGCGCAGCCGCTGAGCAGGGCGGTGACGGCCAGGGCCGCGGCCGTCCAGCGGCCGGGCCGCCTCACAGGTAGTCCTCCAGGCGCCCGACCGCGTAGCCCGCGGCCGTGACCCTGTCCAGGAAGCGGCGGACCATGTCGGGCATGGAGCCCTTCCAGTGGGCCGGGCCGCGGAAGTGGGTGAGGACGATGTCGCCGGGGCGCAGCTCGCGGTCCCCCTCGCGGTACTCCCAGCGGTCGGCGAAGACCTCCTCGTTCCACAGGGGCACGTACCGGATGCCGCAGGCCTTGGCCGCGTGCAGGGTCGCCCTGTCGTAGCTGCCGTAGGGCGGGCGGAAGAGGACGGGCCGCCTGCCGTAGCGCTCGGCGAGGACGTCCTGCATACCGCAGATCTCGCGTTTCTGGCGGGCGTAGGACAGGGCGGGCAGGTAGGGGTGGTGCAGGGTGTGGTTGTTCAGGGTGACGCCCGTCGCCTGCATCCTGCGGAAGTAGCCGTAGTCCTCCTTGATCAGGTAGTCGCTGAGGAAGGCGGTGTACGGGATGCCCAGCTCGCGCGTCATCCGCAGGAACGCGGGGTCCTTCTCGGCGCCGTCGTCGACGGTGAGGAAGACGACCTTCTTGCTGGTGGGGACCGTGGTGAAGACCGGCGGGAGGCGCAGTGCGCGGTGGTCTTCGACCTCGAAGCCCTCGCGGGTGGTGATCCGGGGCTTCCTGGCGGGCGGCGCCGGGGGTGTCAGCGGCACCTTCTCCAGGCCCCAGCGCCGGGCGGCGGCGGCCCGGACGGCGTACGAGGCGCGCAGCTTCGTGGCGTAGTGGTCGAGCGCGCGGGCCGGGGGTGCGTCGAGGGGCTGCTGGCCGGCGGCCGGCCGCGTCCCGGTGCCGCCGGTCTGGGCGCAGCCCGAGGCGATGGCGGCGAGAGCGAGCACGGTCAGGCCGAGCCGCGCGGAACCCCACGCCCCCAGGGCGACCCCCTTGGCCCAGCTTTTGTCATTTTGTACGACTACTCGCATGCTGCCGGATCTTCGCAGGGGCGCGTCGCGAACCCGGGCCGACACCGCGAGAGGCGGCCGGGCTTCCACCGGCCGGCCCACATCCCGCGCCGAACGGGGTGCGCATGCCCTGGCCGGCCCGTGACGACCGTGGCCGACAATGGTCCGGTGAACGACCTCGCCCCGCTCCTCACCCCCGAAGGCCGTGCCCTCCTCGACGAGGTGCGCGGTACCGATCCGGCGCAGGAGCTCGCCGTCGCCACCCGGCTGCGCCGCGCCCACCCCGCCGAGCTGGTGTCGGCGGCGCTGGGGCAGGCGCGGCTGCGGCAGCGGGCGGTGGCCAAGTTCGGGGCGCAGGACGCCGGGCGGATGTTCTTCACGCCGAACGGGGTCGAGCAGTCGACCCGGGCGAGCGTGGCGGCGTACCGGGCCCGGCGGATGCGGGAGCTGGGCGTGACCTCGGTCGCCGACCTGTGCTGCGGGATCGGCGGGGACGCCATCGCGCTGGCCCGGGCCGGGATCCGGGTGCTGGCCGTGGACCGGGACCACCTGGCGGTCGCGGCGGCCCGCGCGAACGCCGAGGCCCTCGGGCTCGCCGAGCTGATCGAGGTGCGCGAGGCCGACGTCACCGAGGTGGACACATCCGGCTACGACGCCGTCTTCGCCGACCCGGCCCGGCGCGGCGGACGGGGCCGCATCTTCGACCCGGAGGCGTACTCACCGCCCCTGTCCTGGGCGATCCAGGCCGCCCGTACGGCACCCCGGGCCGCCGCCCTGAAGATCGCGCCGGGCGTTCCGCACGAGGCGATCCCCTCCGACGCCGAGGCCGAGTGGATCTCCGACGGCGGGGACGTGAAGGAGGCGGTGCTGTGGTTCGGCACCGAACCGGGCGCGGTGCGGGCCACGCTCCTGCCGGGACCGCGCACCCTGCGCGGCGGCGACCTGCCCGACCCGGCCGTACGCCCCGTCGGGCGGTACCTGTACGAGCCCGACGGCGCCGTCATCCGCGCCCACCTGGTCGCGGAGGTCGCCGGCCAGGTGGGCGGCGGGCTGCTCGACGCGACCATCGCGTACGTCACCGCGGACGAGCTCCGGCCGACCCCGTACGCCACCGCCTACGCGATCACCGACCACCTCCCCTTCAACGTCAAGAAGCTCAAGGCCCTGCTGCGGGAGCGGGAGATCGGCACGCTGACGGTGAAGAAGCGGGGCTCGGCGGTCGAGCCGGAGGAACTGCGCCGCAAGGTCCGGCCGCAGGGGCCCCACGCCGCGACGGTGTTCCTCACGCGGGTCGCGGGGGCACCGGCCATGCTCATCGGGCACCCCGCCTAGGCGCCGTCCCGCGCGCTCACGGCAGTCCCGCCGCCCGGCGCAGCAGCAGCTCCCGCTCCCGGGCGTTGGCGGTCAGCGACGCGGCCCGTTCGAACTCGGCCCTGGCCTCCGCCGTACGGCCCAGCCGGGCCAGCAGGTCGCCGCGGACGCTGGGCAGCAGGTGGTAGCCGCGCAGGGCGGGTTCCGCGGCGACGGCGTCGACGAGGGCCAGCGCCTGTCCGGGTCCCTCGGCCATCGAGACGGCCACCGCGCGGTTCAGCTCGACCACGGGGGACGGGGAGCGGGCCGCGAGCAGGCCGTACAGGGTGGCGATCCGTCCCCAATCGGTCTCCTCGTAGCGGTACGCGTGCGCGTGGCAGGCGGCGATGGCGGCCTGGAGCGCGTAGGGGCCCGGGGCGCCCTGGGACGTGGCGTCGGCGCGGGCAAGGGCGGCGACGCCCCGGGCGATGAGCATGCGGTTCCAGCGGGCGCGGTTCTGGTCCTTCAGCAGCACCGGCTCCCCGGACGGGCCGGTGCGGGCAGCCGTACGGGACGCCTGGAACTCCAGCAGGGCGGTCAGGCCGTGGACCTCCGGCTCCTTCGGCATCAGGGCGGACAGCACGCGGGCCAGGCGCAGGGCGTCCTCGCACAGCGCGGGGCGCAGCCAGTCGTCGCCGGCCGTGGCGGCGTACCCCTCGTTGAAGATCAGGTAGATGACGTCGAGGACGGAGCCGAGGCGGGCCTCGCGGTCGGGGCCGTAGGGCACCTCGAAGGCGACGTTCTTCGCCGCGAGGGTGCGCTTCGCGCGGACTATGCGTTGCGCCACGGTCGGCTCCGGCACCAGGAAGGCGCGGGCGATCTCGGCGGTGGTCAGCCCGCCGAGCAGGCGCAGGGTGAGGGCGATGCGCGCCTCGCGGGACAGCACCGGGTGGCAGGCGGTGAAGACCAGGCGCAGCAGGTCGTCGTCGATGCCGTCCGGGTCGGCGGGCTCCTGAGGCGGTGCCGCCTGCGGCAGGTCACGGCCGATCTCCGCGAGTTTGCGGGCGTAGGTCTCCCGGCGGCGGATCAGGTCGACGGCGCGGTGCCGGGCGGTGGTCATGAGCCAGGCGCCCGGGTTGTCGGGCACCCCGTCGCGCGGCCACTGTTCGAGCGCGGCGACAAGGGCGTCCTGCGCGAGTTCCTCGGCGATCCCGACGTCCCGGACGATGCGGGCGACGCCGGCGATGATCCGCGGGGACTCCAGCCGGAAGACGGTGTCGATCGTGGCCCGCGGGTCGGTGGTGGGCTGTGGTGTCACAACCCACCATCAGACACCCGTGCGGCCGTGCGGCCAAGGAAGCGGGGCGTCAGCCCTCGACGATCTCGCGGACCTCGCAGGTCACCGTCCAGTGCGGCTCGTGGATCTTCAGGAACCGCCTGGTCCACTCGATCGCCTCGGCCTTGTCCTTGGCCTGCATGAGGGCGTAGCCACCGATGACCTCCTTGGACTCGGTGAAGGGCCCGTCGGTGACGGACAGCTGTCCGCCCTCGTAGTGCACCCGGGTGCCCTGGGCGGACGGGGTGAGCCCGGCCGTGTCGAGCAGGACCCCGGCCTTGGTCATCTCCTCGATCAGCTCGCCCATCCGCTGCATCAGCTCGGGGCTGGGCCCCTCGGCGGGGGCGGCGGACTCGTCGACGCGGACCAGGGACAGGTAGCGCGGCATGGTGACTCCTCAGGGTTCGGCGGCCGGTTCCTCTCCGGCCTCTCACCCTTACGTCGAACAGCGCCCGGCCGGATCGACACGCGTCCCGGATTTTCTCGAAGATTTTTTCCGGGACGCGATCCGTGCAGGTCAGCGAGGGCTTACTCGACCGCGCTGCCGAACCCCGCCTTGGCGTACGGCGCCCCGAGCGCCCGCGGGCCGAACACCAGGGCCGCGTCCGCGACGATGCCCTTCGGGCGGCCGCGCAGCTCCCAGACCGCGCCGTCGCCGTGGTTCTCGCCCGGCGCGGCGGCCGCCAGGTCGGCGTGGCCGTTGCCGTTGACGTCCAGCAGCCGGACGTCCTGGCCGAACCCGTCGGCGAGTTCGGCCGCGCCGGGGATGCCGGGGCTGTTCTGCGTCAGCTCCTGGGCGCCGGTTCCGGTCAGGCCGGTGCGGCTGCCGCGCAGGACGTAGACGGCCCCGGCGCCGTCGTCGTACCCGATCTCCACACCGGGTGCGCCGACGGCCACGTCGTCGATGCCGTCGCCGGTGATGTCCCCGACCGCGAGCGAGTCGCCGAACGCCTCGACGGGCTCCAGCGTGCCCGGGACGCCGGGAGTGTCCTTGCTGTACGACGTCCAGCGGCTCTGTCCGGTCACGCCGGACGCCGAGCCGGGGGCGACCTGGATCACCGAGTCGTCGGTGTCGCCGACCAGGACGTCGTCGTGACCGTCGCCGTCGACGTCGCCCAGGGCCACGCCGCCGTCGCCCTCGGGGACGGGGTCCGGGCCGGGGCGCAGGCCGGTGCCGGTCGCCGCGTAGAACTTGGTGCAGTACACGCCGTCCCCGCAGTAGACGCTGAGCAGCAGCTCGTCGCGGCCGTCGCCGTCGACGTCGCCGACGGCGCCGTCCCGGACGTCGTAGTACTTCAGGTGCGCGGGGTCCAGGGCGCTGCTGCGGGCGGGTGTGCCGGAGCGGGTGACCGGGCCGGTCCACACGGTGGCGGTGGTGCCGAGGGGGTCGTCGCCCGGGGCCCGCTCGGTGCGGAACAGGGCGAGGTCGAGCCGCCCGTCGCCGGTGAAGTCACCGGTCACGGTGCGGGAGGCGGGGATCGACGTGCCGCCGGACAGTCCCCTCGGGCCGCCCCACACGACGACCGCGTCGGAGGAGCGCCGCGCGGTGCCGATGACGAGCTCGGCCCGGCCGTCGCCGTTCAGGTCGCCCTTGGACAGCTGCGCCCCGAAGCCCTGGCCGGCGCCCGGGCTGCCCGGGATGCCGCCGGTGGCCCGGCTGATGACGGTGCGTCGGGCGGTGTCCAGTCCGTGCGGTCCGCCGTACAGGACCGCGACGTAGCCGGCCCGGCGCTGTCCGCCGACGGTGGCGGCCGGGGCGGCGACGGCGAGGTCCTGGTAGCCGTCACCGTCGAAGTCGTCGCGGACGGGGCCCCGGGGAGCGGCCTCGGCCGGGTCCGTCAGCGCGGCCGGCCCGGCGCCCAGCGCCAGCAGGCCCGCCACGAGCGGCACGGCCCAACGCGAGTACGAACGCATGGCGAACACAGGGCGACCCCCTCGTTGCGGTGACACGGTCACCTCACAAGACACCGCACCGTGCACAAGGGTTGTAGGCCCACGGCCCGTCGGGCCCGCCCACCGGGTCCACCGCGCCGCCCCTCACCGGTCACGGGCAGGAACGTACGTCCGAATTATGACGAGCAGAGGCCCGCGGCCGGTTTTCTTGGGAAATTCTCAGACTTCCCGGTCGAGCCCCGCCCGAGCCCTTGCGAAAGTTTCGAACAGCCCGCCGACCGGCTTCGGCGCCGGTCAGCGTGCGCCCGGCTCGGCCGTACTGCTGCGCACCACCAGGCTGGTCGCCAGCTCCACCCGGGTCGACGCCGGGCCGTCCGGCGCGCGCGCCAGGTCGAGGACCAGTTTGGCCGCCGCCTCCGCCATCTCGGTCAGCGGCTGCCGCACGGTCGTCAGCGGCGGCCCCACCCAGCGGGCCACCGGCAGGTCGTCGAAGCCGACCACGCTCACGTCCTCGGGGATGCGCAGCCCGAGCTCGCGAGCGGCCTCGTAGAGACCGAGCGCCTGCAGGTCGTTGCCGGCGAAGACCGCGGTGGGCCGGTCGTCGCGGCGCAGCAGGGCCAGGCCCTGCCGGTAGCCGGCCTCGTGGTGGAAGTCGCCGGTCATGATCAGGCCGGGGTCGACGGGCAGTCCGGCCGTCTCCAGGGCGGCGCGGTACCCGTCGACGCGGGCGCGGCTGCACATCATGCGGGACGGCCCGCTGATCGCGCCGATCCTCCGGTGCCCCAGCTCGACCAGGTGCCGGGTGGCGGCGAGTCCGCCCTGCCAGTTGGTGGCGCCGATGGAGGGCACGTCGGCACCCGGGTCGCCGGCCGGGTCCATCACCACGAACGGGATGGACCTGCTGGTCAGCAGCGCCCGCTGGGACTCGTCGAGGCCGGACAGCACGAGGATCACGCCGTGCGGGCGGCGGGCGGCGACCTGGTCGGCCCAGGTGCGGCCGGGGGTCAGCCGCCCCGCGCTCTCGGAGAGCACGACGCTCAGCCCTGCGTCGCGGGCCACGTTCTCCACGCCCCGGATGACCTCCATCGCCCACGCGCTCTCCAGCTCGTGGAAGACCAGGTCGATCAGGGGCGAGCGGGTCGCCTCGGCCCGGCGGCGCCGGTAGCCGTGGGCGCGCAGCAGTGCCTCGACGCGGGTCCGGGTGGCCGGGGCGACGTCGGCACGGCCGTTGAGGACCTTCGAAACAGTCGGCGCGGACACACCGGCCTCGCGGGCGATCTCGGCCAGCGTCGCGGTCTGCGTGGACCGGCCCTGGCTCCGCCCCTGCGTCCGGGTTTGGGTCCGGCTCTCGACCGGCTCCGGGGATGTCATGGCGGCGATCGTATCCCTGCGGGACCCCTTGACGAAGTCCTCGGGCAGCCATAGGTTCCCGGAACATTCGGTATGTACATCGAAACATTCGATCGACCAGCACGCGACCAGCACGCGACAGATCGTTCGTGAGAGGGCCGTCCGTCCACCCGACAGGAGCTTCATGACCACCGCGCCCTGGCGTGACCCCGCCCTGCCCGCAGCCGACCGCGTCGACGACCTGCTCTCCCGGATGACCCTGGAGGAGAAGACCGCCCAGTTGTACGGCGTGTGGGTGGGTGCCGACACGGACGGCGGCGGGGTCGCCCCGCACCAGCACGACATGACCGTCGACTACGACTGGGAGGAGCTGATCACCCGGGGTCTGGGCCAGCTCACCCGCTCCTTCGGCACCGCCCCCGTGGACCCGGCGCTGGGCGCGCAGGCTCTGGCCCGCGCCCAGCGCCGCATCACCGAGGCGGGCCGCTTCGGCATCCCGGCCATCGCGCACGAGGAGTGCCTGGCCGGTTTCACCGCCTGGCGGGCCACCGCCTACCCCGTGCCGCTGGCCTGGGGCGCGAGCTGGGACCCGGTGCTCGTCGAGGAGATGGCCCGCCGCATCGGCGCCGACCTGCGCGCGGTGGGCGTGCACCAGGGCCTCGCGCCGGTCCTGGACGTCGTACGGGATCCGCGCTGGGGCCGGGTGGAGGAGACGATCGGCGAGGACCCGTACCTGGTCGGCACGATCGGCACCGCGTACGTGCGGGGCCTGGAGTCGGCCGGGGTGGTGGCCACGCTCAAGCACTTCGCCGGGTACGCCTCCTCCGCCGGCGCCCGCAATCTCGCGCCGGTGCGGGCGGGGGTCCGGGAGTTCGCCGACGTCACGCTGCCGCCCTTCGAGATGGCGCTGCGCGAGGGCGGGGCGCGCTCGGTGATGGCGGCCTACACCGAGACCGACGGCGTCCCCGCCTCCGCCGACCCGGGGTTGCTGACCCGTCTGCTGCGCGAGGAGTGGGGCTTCACCGGCACGGTGGTCGCCGACTACTTCGGCATCGGGTTCCTGGAAACCCTGCACCGGGTCGCGGCCGGCCCCGCCGAGGCGGCGCACGCGGCGCTGGCCGCCGGTATCGACGTCGAGCTGCCGACGCTGAAGTGCTACGGGAAGCCGCTGGTGGAAGCCGTGCGGGCGGGCGAGATCCCGGAGGACCTGGTGGACCGCGCGGCCCGCCGCGTCCTGCTCCAGAAGTGCGAACTGGGCCTGCTCGACGAGGACTGGACTCCCGAGCCGGCCGGTCCGGTCGAGCTGGACTCGACGGCCAACAGGATCCTGGCCCGCCGCCTGGCCGAGGAGTCGGTGGTCCTGCTGGACAACCCGGACGGCCTGCTGCCGCTCGCCCCCGACACCAGGATCGCGGTGGTCGGTCCCCGGGCGGCCGACGCCCTGGCGATGCTGGGCTGCTACTCCTTCCCCTCCCACGTCCTGCCCCACCACCCCGATGTGCCGACCGGCATCGAGATCCCGACGCTGCTGGAGGCGCTACGCGCCGAACTCCCCGACGCCAAGGTGACGTTCGCGCAGGGGTGCGGGGTGTCGGACCCGGACACCTCCGGCTTCGAGGAGGCCATCGCCCGGACGGCGGAGGCGGATGTGTGCGTGGCGGTCCTCGGCGACCGGGCGGGCCTGTTCGGCCGCGGCACCTCGGGCGAGGGCTGCGACGCGAGCGACCTGCGCCTGCCGGGCGTGCAGGGCGCGTTGCTGGATGCGCTGGTCGCGACCGGCGTCCCGGTCGTCCTGGTGCTGCTGACCGGCCGCCCCTACGCGCTCGGCCGCTGGCACGGCCGCCTGGGCGCCGTCGTCCAGGCGTTCTTCCCGGGGGAGGAGGGCGGCCCGGCGGTGGCGGGTGTGCTGTCGGGCCGCGTCACCCCCTCCGGCCGGCTCCCGGTCAGCATCCCCCAGGTCCCCGGCGGCCAGCCCTGGACCTATCTCCAGCCCCCGCTGGGCCTGGCGGGCGAGGTCAGCAACCTCGACCCGACCCCGCTGTACGCCTTCGGCCACGGCCGCTCGTACACGACGTTCGCGTGGGAGGACTTCACCGGCGGCGAGCCGGTGGAGCTCGGCACGGACGGCTCGTACGACGTCTCCCTCACGGTCCGCAACACCGGCGACCGCCCGGGCGCGGAGGTCGTCCAGCTGTACCTGCACGACCCGGTGGCGTCGGTGACCCGGCCGGACGTACGGCTGGTCGGCTACCAGCGGGTGGAGCTGGTGCCGGGGGAGGCGGCCCGCGTGACCTTCCGCTTCCACGCCGACCTCTCGGCGTTCACCGACCGTTCAGCCCGCAAGGTGGTCGAGCCCGGCGCCCTGGAACTACGGTTGGCGGCGTCCAGCGCGGACGTACGCCACACGGTACGGCTGCAGCTCACCGGGCCCCCGCGGGTGCTCGGGCCGCAGCGGCGGCTGCGCTGCGGGACGGAGGTGTCGGGGGTGGCGTAGCCCTCCGCGCCGCGGGTGCACGGGGGATGTCATGGACAGGTTGCTCCACCACGAGCTGCGGCCGCCTTCGCGGTGCCGGCCTGCGCCGCCGTCAGCACGACGGCGGCGCTTCTCGCCCACGGCGTCCCCCCGCTGCGGCCGCGCACGCTGGGCACCGTCGCCGCCGTGCCGTGGGTGCTCCTGGTGCCGGTGTGGTCGGCGCTGGACTGGCTGGGCGAGGCCGCCGTGGTCGCCCACCGGGAGCGGCGCAACGGCAGGCTGCTGTGGCGCGGTCATGTGACGAGCCGCCCCTGGGAGTTGTCCTGGTCCCCGGCCGGCTGCGGCACGACGGCCGGGCAGCCGTAGACAGGTGACGCCGAGCCGGCTGTGCCAGAATCCGCCGACACTCTTCCCGCACAGGGCGACAGGAGCGCGTATGGACGACGCCATAGCCGGCGGCGAGGGCAGGGGCGCGGACGCCGGGATCCGGGCGTGGCTGCTCGCCCTCGCCATGCTGGCCCTGGCCTGGCTGCCGTCCGCGCTGGTGGTGGCGGCACTCGCCGCGGCCGCTCTGGCCTGGGGTCCCCGGTGGGCCGTGGCGGGACCGTTCGTCCTGCTCGCGGCCGGTGCCGTACGGGCGGCCCGGGAGCACGGCCGGCTGCCCGGACGGGCCGTGGAGCCGGAGGCCGAGCAGGAGCTGACCGCGCTGGTGCGGGGCGTGGCGGAACGGCTCGGGTTCCGCGAGCCGCTGCTGGTCCGGGTCGTCCCCGAGGTGCAGGCGTCCCTCGGCCCGGCCAGGGTCGCCGGGGCACGGGCGTACGTGCTGCTGCTGGGCCTGCCCCTGCTGCGCGGGCTGACCGAGGCGCAGCTGGCGTCGGTCGTCGCGCACGAGCTGGGGCACCGGCAGCATCTGGGGGACCGCCGCATGACCCTGCTGCGGTTCGCCCGCGGCACCCTCGCCGACCGTCTGGACCGCCGGGTCCGCCCGCTCGCGCCGCTCGCCGCCCCGCTGCTGCGCGCCTCGCAGCCGCTGATGTGGCGGGCGGAGCTGGCCGCCGACGCCGACGCGGTCCACGTCGCCGGGAGCGCCGCCTGCGCCCAGGCGCTACGGCGGACGGCGGTGCTGCACGCCGCGTTCGAGGGGCTCGGCGGCACCTGGTGGTCCGCCCTGGCGGAGGAGGGCGCCTGCCCCGCGGACTTCTACGACGCCCTCGACACCGCGCTGGCCGACCCGCACGTCGCCGCCCGTGCGGCCCGGGTCGCCGCCGAGGAGGACGCCCTCGACCCGTACGCCGCGTCCGGCCACCCGCCGGTCACCACGCGCATCGCCGCGCTGCCGGCCGGGCCCGGCGAGCCGCCCGGCACCTACCGGGACACCCCCCTGGTGCTGCGGGACGCCGCCGCCCTCGCCCGCTGGTGCGTCGCGGAACTCGCCGGGGTGGACGGGGAGCCGACGGACGCTGCCTCGGTGCCGCCCGGCCGGAAGCCCGACCGGTACGACGGCCCCCGCCCGGTCCGCCTGCTGGAGCTGGACGCCGAACGGCTGCACGGTCTGCACGACGACACCGGTCTGACGCTGCTGCTGTACGCCACCCGCCAGGAGGAACCCGCCCCGGCTCTGGTCGCCGCCCTGGACACCGTCGCCGACGGCAGCTGGCCGCGGCTGGCCCGGCGGCTCGAACCCGGCCTGCGCTGGATGCCGTCCGCCGTCCGCCCGGACATCGCCCGCCGGGCGTTCGCCGGTGCCCTGGCCGCTGCCCTGGCCCCCCTGCTGCGCGACTCGGGCTGGACGTACCCGAGCCGCTGGCTCAACTCCGTCCTCACCTCCCCCGACGGCACCACCCTGGACCTCCAGGAACTGGCCTGGGAGGCCGTGGCGGACCCGGGTCCCCTGCGCGCGCTCCTCGCCGCCCCGAACACCCGGACGCAGCCGGCGGCCTGAGCCGTACGGGGCGCCCCCGGCCCGCGTCCTGGGCGGTGTCGGCTCCCGGCCGCGCCGACCGGCGGTGATGTCGCCACGACGGCGCGGCGCGGCCAGCCTGGGATCCGCCGACGGATCGGCGGGAAGGGCGCCGTGCGGACAGGACGCACAGGACCTGCCGGACCACCGCGCGCACCGCTGCCTCATCGAGTTGCTTGAAGGCCGATGTGGGTGAGCGTGGGCGAGCGCCGACTCGTAGGCTGCGAGCATGACAGAGATCCAGAACCCGACTCCCCGTGACGCCTTCGACCTGCTCATGGCCGGCAACCAGCGCTTCGTCGCAGGCACCCCCGAACACCCGAACCAGGACGCCGTCCGCCGCGCCGAGACCGCGCCGGGGCAGCAGCCCTTCGCCGTGCTGTTCGGATGTTCCGACTCCCGGCTCGCCGCCGAGATCATCTTCGATCGTGGCCTGGGCGACCTGTTCGTGGTCCGCACTGCCGGACATGTCGCCGGGACGGAAGTCCTCGGGTCTCTCGAGTTCGGAGTCAGCGTCCTCAACGCACCGCTGGTCGTCGTCCTCGGCCACGACTCGTGCGGTGCCGTCGCCGCGGCCTGCTCCGCCTTGGAGAACGGGCAGACGCCGGGCGGCTTCGTCCGCGACGTCGTCGAACGGGTGACCCCGAGCGTGTTGGCAGCCCGCGCCGCCGGACGTGAGACGGCCGAGGAGGTCCTGGCCGAGCACATCGAGCACACCGTGGACCTGCTGCTCGAGCGCTCCCGCATCCTGGCCGAGCGGGTGGCCGCCGGCCGGGCCGCCGTGGTGGGTCTGTGCTACCGGCTGGCCGACGGCAGCGCGCAGCTCGTTGCCGCCCGCGGCCTTGATGCGGCGGTCCCCACATCCTGACCGTCCCGGCCCCAGGCGAGTGTGCGGGTGGTGACCCTTGCCTCCCGGAGGCGGGTGACGAGCGGACGCACGTCACCCTTCGGGTGATCACCCGCGCCCACCGGGGTGCGGCGCCGGATCACCTGACGCGGCCCTCGTCCGGCTCGGCTTCTTCCTCCTCGTCGGGCAGGTGGACGTCGCCGACGGCGATGTTCACCTCGACCACCTCCAGGCCCGTCATCCGCTCCACGGCGCTGATCACGTTGGTGCGTACGTCGCCGGCGACGTCGACGATGGAGGCGCCGTACTCGACTACGACGTTCAGGTCCACGGCGGCCTGCCGCTCGCCGACCTCGACCTTCACCCCCCGCGTGACGGCTGCGCCGCCCCCTCCGCCGGGGACGCGTTCCCGCACAGCGCCCAGGGCGCGGGCCATGCCGGCCCCGAGGTTGTGAATGCCCGGTACCTCGCGGGCGGCCATGCCCGCGATCTTGGCCACTACCCCGTCCGCGATGGTGGTCTGCCCTCGTGTCTCGGCCGGAGCCCCGGCCCCGGTGCGGCCCTTCAGCGCGCTCACGCCCGCATCGGGCCGACTGCCCCCGCCGACACTGGTGTTGTCCGTCATGGCGGTCACCTCGATCGGTCGGTCGGACACCGGTGCGGCGCCCTTCGAACGGCCGACTACCCCACGAAGTCAAAACCACACAATCCCGACTTATCGACTCAGCTCATCACTGCCCCCCCCGGTGAGCAGGATGCGGCGCACCAGGCAGTGTGCAAATCTAACGAAAACGGTCCGAACCGGGTGGCGTGAGGAGGAGCGAGATGGACGCCGAGAGGATGAGGCAACGGGCCAGGGAGATGGCCGGCAAACTACGCCAGAGGAACCCGGCCGAGCAGAAGAGCAAGGGGCGGCACAAGGCCGGGACGCATCGTGGCGGGCTCCTGGAGAGCCAGATGAAGAAGCTGCAGGAGCGCCGTCACCGGAGCCGGTGACTCGGCAGGTGTGCATCCGTGGCTCGAGTCGTCGTGCCTGTGGCCACCCGTGCCCGGATGCTCCATCGGCCGACAGCCGCAGGGGGCTGTGGGGTCTGGAGCGGAGCCCTGCGGATACCCGAGTGTCATGGCACGGACAGTAGATGCTGACGGAAACAAGGGCCCCGAGCCGGAGCCGGACAGCCATGACACGGCCATTGGACCGGACGAGGAGGTGGAGGAGCGGGCTCCGGACGCGCCTACCGAGCTTCCCAGGCGATCCTGGTGGGCGGTGCTGAAGGGAACCCTGAGGGAATTCCAGGACGACGAGCTCGCGGACCGGGCTGCGGCCCTGACCTATTACGGGGTGCTGTCCCTGTTCCCGGCGTTGCTGGTGTTGGTGTCGCTGCTGGGTATCTCGGGGCAGTCGGCGACACAGCAGGTGATGGACAACATCAACAAGCTGGCGCCGGGTTCGGCGCGCACCATCATCAGCAACGCCGTGAAGCAGCTGCAGGGCAACGGCGGTGTCGGTTCCATCATGGCGGTCGTGGGTCTGGCGCTCGCCGTGTGGTCGGCCTCGGGCTATGTCGCCGCCTTCATCCGTACCGCCAACGCCGTGTACGACATGCCGGAGGGGCGCCCGGTGTGGAAGGTGTTGCCGGTCCGGCTGGGTGTGACGGTGGCGCTGCTGGTCCTGGCGGTGGTCAGCGCCCTGATCGTGGTGTTCACCGGCGCCCTGGCGCGTCAGGTGGGCACCGCGCTGGGCCTGGGGAACGCGGCGCTGACAGCATGGTCGATCGCGAAGTGGCCAGTCCTGGTGGTCTTGGTCACGATCATGATCGCCATCCTGCTCTGGGCGACGCCCAACGTGAAGGGGCGAGGCTTCAAGTGGGTCACACCGGGCAGCTTCCTTGCCCTGCTGGTGTGGATGGTCGCCTCCGCCGGCTTCGCGTTCTACGTCGCCAACTTCGCCTCGTACAACAAGACCTACGGCACCCTGGCGGGAGTGATCGTCTTCCTGGTGTGGCTGTGGATCAGCAACATCGCGATCCTGCTCGGCCTGGAATTCGACGCCGAGATGGCCCGCCAGCGTGCGGTCGCCGGTGGTCTGCCGGAGACGCAGGAGCCGTACGTCCCGCCCCGGGACACCCGTAAGTGGTCGCAGGAGGACCGACGCCGTCTCGCCTGAGGCAGCGCACCGACGTCGGGCTCGATCGTGAGCGCGCCGTATTCGCCGTGCGTGGCCGGATCGGCCGCCTGATCAGGGGACCCGAGGGGTTGACGTGGGCGGCCGAGCCGTGGCGGGCAGCCGGACTGCGGGACTGCGCGCTTCACAGCCAGCCGTTGCGGCGGAAGGCTCGGTACAGCAGTCCTGACCCCAGCCCCATCACGGCGAGCGCGCATGGGTAGCCGTAGCGCCAGTCCAGTTCGGGCATGTGGGCGAAGTTCATGCCGTAGACCCCGGCGACCATGGTGGGGATGGCGAAGATGGCGGCCCAGGCGCTGATGCGGCGCATGTCGTCGTTCTGCCACGTTCCCACCTTGGCCAGATGGGCGTCGAGGACGGAGGCGAGCAGGTCGTCCAGGGCGCGGACTTCGGTGTCGGTGCGGGTGAGGTGGTCGGTGACGTCGCGGAAGTAAGGCAGGACCTGCCGTGGCCAGTCGTCGCGCGCCGTGGTGAAGGGCTGCATGACGGGGACGAGTGGCTGGATGGCGTCGCGGAACTCCACGACCTCGCGCTTGAGCGAGTAGATCTGTTCGGTGAGGTCATCCCGTGCGGGCGAGAAGACGCATCGCTCCAGCTCCGTCAAGTCTGTGCGGACTTGGGCGGCGGCCTCGGCGTAGGCGTCGACGATCACATCGGTCACCGCGTGCAGGACGGCGACCGGCCCGAGCCGTGCCATGTCCGGCTGCTCCTCCAGCCGGCGCGCGGCCTCCACCGTGGGGTCGTTCGCCCCGTGCCGCACGGTCAGCGCGAACGACGGGCCGAGGAAGATCATCACTTCTCCGGTCTCCACGTCCGCGGTCTTCTCGACGAACCACAGCGTCTTCACCGCGACCGCCAGCACGTCGCCGAAGCGTTCCTGCTTCGGCCGCTGGTGCGCCTGGACCGCGTCCTCGATGGCCAGAGGATGCAACTCGAGGTGCTCGCCCAGTTGCTGCAGCTCCTCCTGGCGGGGCTCGTCCATGCGGATCCAGGCGAACTCATCCGGCTTCAAGACCGCCAGACGGTCCAGGATGACCTGGCATCCGGCGTCCGCCTGCCGGCAGTCGATCTGCTCGTACTCACCCGTCCGCTCCTGATAGATCACGCACTCCATGTGCTTTCGGATGCTTCCGCCACGGCATTCCATGCCTGAGCGCGCCGTGTTGTCGGCCTGAGGGATCTTTCACCGTGATCGCCGTCGTTGCTGTGTTGCTGCTGCCCGCGCTGGGCCTGCTGCTGTACGGGATGGATCGATCGCATCGAGGACTGGCTGCCGGGCCGGCCCAGGGCGGCCCGGCACGCACGCGGGCGTCATCTGCGTCTGGTCCAGAGCACAAGTCGGCCGCAGGCCGCTGATCGGTCACCGCGCTACCGCGACGTGGCCTGATCACGCCGGCAGGGCAGCTGACCTTGCGGCTACCCGCCGCGGGCAGGGGCCGCAGGGATGCCAGGGCCCCGGCACCGAGCCGGGTGCCGTACTTGCGGGCGTTGGTGACCAGCTCGACGAGGTGCTGACGCCAGCCGCCGTCGACCCGAGTCCTGGAGGTGTCCCTGGGGCAGCTTCACCTGTCAGGCGGCTGGGTTGCTGCGGCTCCGAACGCTTCCGCGGTGCCGCCTTCGGCCTGCTGGGACGCCGGGGTGTCGACGAAGCTGTAGGGCGGCAGCGGGCCGTTGACCCGAAGATCGAGATGCGGATGCTGCCGGCGGAGTTCTTCGACCGCGGCCAGGAATTGCTCCGCTGAACCGCGGTCCACCAGGAAGGAGAGGTTGGCCAGCCAGCCGGTGCTCTGCGGCCCGGCGCTGACTGCCTCGGCCCTCGGCTCCAGTGCCTGCCGGAGCAGCTCCGCGTCGGCTGTCTCGCGTGCCTGGACGGCGGCGGCGATCATCTCCCCGAGCCGGATCTTCTGCTCTTGCGTGCCGCCACCGGCCTCGCGGTTGGCTTGCGCCAGGGACCGGATGTCGTCGTGGTCCGCCATGATCAGACGGAGCACGGCCTCTTCCTTGTGGTTGGCCTTGATGTTGTACTCCGCTGTGCCGTCCAGGGCCCGCAGCCGCTCGAGGAAGTGCTCCGCGCGCTCGGCGAGCACCGCCGTCACCGTGTCGTCGTCCGCAGCGGCGCTGCCGAACCGCATCGGCAGTACCACGCCGCCCGCCCCGGCTTCGGCCAGCACCTGCTGGTGGGCGAGGAGATCACGGCGCTTGGGCCGCATCTGATCGGGGGCGTCACTGACGAGCGCGGCCAGCTCGCCCTGGCGCAGCACCCGTACCGGCCGTGGAGGGGCACCGATGCCGCCCAGGTCCTCGGGGAGGGAGGGGTGTGAGGCGCGGATGATCCCGTAGACGTAGGTGCTCATCTCTCATTCCCCTCTCCCCCGCGCGGCGGGCCGCTCGGCCTGACGCTCCCGGCCGTCATCGCGTGCCTGCTGGAAGGCGTCCGAGATCGTCTCGGCGGCGCCGGACAGGGCTCCCTTGGTCTTGCCGCGGGCGCCGGACTGCGTGAGCTGTCCAGTGAGCTCGGTAAGGCCGGCCGGCTTGCGCGGCCCCGCTTCCAGGTCGAGGCGGTTGCACGCCTCGGCGAAGCGAAGGTACGTGTCGACGCTGGCCACCACGACCCGTATGTCGATCTTGAGTATCTCGATACCGATCAGGGAGACCCGCACGTAGGCGTCGATCACCAGCCCGCGGTCGAGGATGAGTTCCAGAACGTCGTAGAGGCCGCTGGAACCGCCTCCGCCACCCTGCTGTGTCGCGATGGTCATCGCGGCCAACCCCTTGCCGTCTGTTCTGCGCGGTCCCGTCGGCGCTGTCCGTGCTGCGACGCAGGCTTGCAGGTGCGAGTAGCCCCCACCACCTGAAGCCAAACGCGTGTACGAGCTTGGCGATGGACGCGGAACGACGCCGCCCGACTGGGCCAGCGTCACCGGCCTGCTCGGCACCACCACTACGGCATCGGCTGGGACGCAACCTGGCAGCAGGCCAACCAGCCCGGCGCGGGCGGCTGGGCCCGCACCACACCGCAGACCGTGCCGGCGCGCCGGGAGGAGGTCCGCGTCGAACGGGAGCCCAGCACGGACGAAAACCGTGACGCCGCCCTGTCCGGGCCCGCCATCAGCGAAGAGCGGGCCGGCGCTGGTACCCGGCAGCTTGAGCACCGTGCCGAGTCCGTGTCCTGATCTGGTCCGTCGCGGGTACTCGCCGCTCACGAAGCAGACGGGCTGCACCGCGGCCCGTCGTGATGGACCGAAGACGGACGGAGGTGATCGTCGTGTCGACCATGCAGCCACCCCCTGCCGGCCCTGACCGCAGTACGCACCGCACCGGCCCCGAGCCGGTGAGCGAACTGGTGCAGCGAGCGTCGCAGCAGCTGACGGAGCTGGTGCGCGGCGAGCTGAGGCTGGCTCAGGCAGAGATGAAGGAGAAGGGCAAGCGCTACGGGAAAGGCGGCGGACTGTTCGGCGGCGCCGGCGTCGTCGGCTTCCTGACGGCGCAGGCGCTGGTCGCCACCGCGATCGCCGCGCTGGCGGTGCCGCTGCCGGTATGGGCCGCCGCCTTGATCGTCACCGCCGTGCTCGGCCTGATCACCGTGATCATGGCCATGAGCGGCAAGAAGCAGATCAAGGAGGGCGCACCGCCCACGCCCGAGCAGACGATCGACAGCGTCAAGGCAGACGTGGCCGAGATCAAGGAGAGTGCACAACGATGACCCAGCCGCCCCACGACGAGCCCACCGCCTCCAGCCCTGAGGAGCTGCGTGAGCAGGTGGAGCAGACCCGCGAAGAGCTCGGGCAGACGGTCGAGGCGCTGGCGGCCAAGACCGACGTCAGGGCCAGGGCACAGGAGAAGGCCGCCGAGGTCAGGCAGCAGGCCGTCATCAAGGCCGGGGAGCTGAAGGCCAAGGCCGCCGAGACCACTTCCCGGCTACAGGACAAGCTCCCCGATCCGGTGAAGGACAAGGCCGCTCAGGCCGCCGGGCAGGCCCGCGCCAAGGCCGTCCAGGCCGGTCACCTGCTCCAGGAGAAGGCACCCGAACCGGTGCGTCAAAGGGCAGCCCAGGGGGCCCAGGCGGCGCGGGACAACCGCACCCTGCTGCTCGCCGCGGCCGCAGGTGCCGCCCTGGTGTGGCTGGCATGCCGCCGCACGAAGGGGTGAGCGGACGCAGGTGCTGCTTGCCGCATCCTTGCAGGGCGCGATCATCGCCGGGGTCAAGGCCGCCGTCGCCCGGGCCGGCGCCGCCGCCACACGCCGCCTGACCGGAACCTGGCCGGGCTGACTGCAGATGCGCAAGGGGGGTGCCGGTGTGACGTGGATACCGGCACTCCCCTGCTGGCAGGTCCTCCCCGCACGGAAAGGTCCCACGGCCGTGTCGCTTCTTGTGCGATACCCGCCCTGACCGCCGCGGCTGCCATCGGCAACCGATCAAAGAGACAGGCTCTGGCCGACCGCCTCGAACCGCCAGCGGTGCACCGCCCGGGTCACCAACTCCCCGTCCGGCTCCGGAAGTTCCGGCAGCTCGGCGTCGTACGGGGCGTCCCACCAGGTGATGACCAGGACCCGGTCCTGGGGGGCCCGGAAGGTCTCCCGGCGCAGGGGCGGTCCGTCGAGCCGCTGCTCCTGGACCCAGGCCAGCAGCTCCTCGCCCCGGCCGGGTACGGCCCGGGCCTCCCACATCAGCGCGACCGTCACGGGTACAGGTTCTCCCCGCCGACCTCGTGCACATGGTCGTGCGAGCCCGGGACGTGAGGGTCCGTCACCGGCAGCGAGGAGTCCGCCGACAGGTCCCAGGACGAGGCCGCCCGGCCCCGCGCGACCATCTCCGCGCCGAGCGCGGCGACCATCGCCCCGTTGTCCGTGCACAGTTTGGGGCGCGGCACCCGCAGCCGGATCCCGGCGGCCTCGCAGCGCTCCTGGGCCAGGGCCCGCAGCCGGGAGTTGGCGGCGACCCCGCCGCCGATCATCAGGTGGTCGACGCCTTCGTCCTTGCAGGCCCGCACCGCCTTGCGGGTCAGCACGTCCACCACCGCCTCCTGGAAGGAGGCCGCCACGTCCCGCACCGGCACCTCCTCCCCCGCCGCCCGCTTGGCCTCGATCCAGCGGGCCACGGCCGTCTTCAGCCCGGAGAAGGAGAAGTCGTACGCCGGGTCGCGCGGGCCGGTCAGGCCGCGCGGGAAGGCGATCGCCTCCGGGTCGCCCTCGCGCGCGTACCGGTCGATGACCGGGCCGCCGGGGAAGCCGAGGTCCAGCACGCGCGCGATCTTGTCGAAGGCCTCGCCCGCCGCGTCGTCGATGGTGGCGCCCATCGGGCGGACGTCGGAGGTGATGTCGCTGGACAGCAGCAGCGAGGAGTGCCCGCCGCTGACCAGCAGCGCCATCGTGGGCTCGGGCAGCGGGCCGTGCTCCAGCTGGTCGACGCAGATGTGCGAGGCCAGGTGGTTGACGCCGTACAGCGGCTTGCCGAGGGCGTAGGCGTACGCCTTCGCCGCCGACACGCCGACCAGCAGCGCTCCGGCCAGGCCGGGGCCGGCGGTCACCGCGATGCCGTCGAGGTCGCGGCCGCTGACGCCCGCCTCCTTCAGCGCGCGGTCGATGGTCGGCACCATGGCCTCCAGATGGGCCCGCGAGGCCACCTCCGGCACGACCCCGCCGAAACGGGCGTGCTCGTCGACGCTGGAGGCGACGGCGTCGGCCAGCAGGGTGGTGCCGCGGACGATCCCGACGCCGGTCTCGTCGCAGGAGGTCTCGATCCCCAGCACCAGGGGTTCGTCAGCCATGGATCTCGGTTCCTTGTACGGGGTTCTCGGGGATGGTCAGTCGCATCACCAGGGCGTCCACGTTCCCCGGCTGGTAGTAGCCGCGCCGGACACCGATGGGCGCGAAGCCGAAGCGTTCGTACAGCTTCTGCGCGCGGACGTTGTCGACGCGGCACTCCAGCATGACCTCGGCGACCTCGAAGGCGGTGGCCGCCTTGAGGAGTTCGGCGAGCAGCCGGCCGCCGAGGCCGGTGCCCCAGTGGTCGCGGGCGACGGCGATGGTCTGGATGTCGGCCTGGTCACCCGAGGCGACGATGCCGCCGTATCCGACGATCCGGCCGCCGGCCTCCCCCGGGTGTCCGGCTCCCGGGAGTTCGGCGACCAGGTACCGCCGGGTGGCCTCCGGGCCCCGGGCGTGGGCCAGTTCGGACCAGAACATGCCCCGGGACCAGGCGTCCTCGGGGAACAGGTCCCGCTCCAGCTCCAGGACGGGGTCGATGTCCCACCAGCGCATCTCGCGCAGCACGGGCGTCACGGGCTCGGTCACTTCGGGGTGACCACCTTGTAGTTCTTGGGGACCTGGGCGTCGGGCCGGCGCAGGTACAGCGGCCGGGGCGCGGCGAGTTCCTCGCCCCGGGCGAGCCGCTCGGCGGCCAGGCGGGCCAGGGCGGCGGCGGAGACGTGCTCGGGCTCGTGCGCGCTGGGGAAGGTGTCCGGGTACAGCAGCGCGCCCGCGCCGACCGCGGGCAGGCCCCTGACCTGGTCGGCGATGGCGGCGGGCCGGTCCACGGCCGGCTCGGTGAGGCGGGTGCGGGAGTCGGCGTACCGCGCCCAGTAGACCTCCTTGCGGCGGGCGTCGGTGGCCACGACGAAGGGGCCTTCCAGGTCGGCGGCGTAGGCGAGGCCGTCCAGCGTGCACACCCCGTGCACGGGCACCCCGAGCGCCAGTGAGAAGGTCTCCGCGGTCATCAGGCCGACGCGCAGCCCGGTGTAGGGGCCGGGGCCGACGCCGACGACGATCCCGGTGACGGCGTCGAGCTTCGAACCGGCCTCGGCGAGCACCCGGTCGATCGCCGGGAGCAGCAGCTCACCGTGGCGGCGGGCGTCGACCTGGCTGGACGAGGCGATGACGTCCCTGCCGTCGTGCAGGGCGACGGTGACGGCGGGTGTGGCGGTATCCAGAGCGAGCAAGAGCACGCAAACAGCCTACGGCTCCCGCGGCCCCGGCACGGCCGCCCCGGGCAGCCGGTCACGTGCTGCTACCGTCACCTTCCGTCACGACACGGTATCGGGCGTACGACACGGAGGTGGGCGCCGGTGGCAGGCAGCAGCTCGGGAATCGTGGCCGGGCTCACCGCGGCGGCCCTCGCCGCGGTCGGCTTCCTCGGCTACCGGGCCTCGGCGACCCTCCCCGCCGACCTGGGCAGGCCGCACCCGGGCGGCTCACCGGCGGCCGGCGCCGGCAAGGCCGCGCCCGCCGGGAAGAAGTCCGCCCTGCCCGCCGGCTCGGGGACGGGCCGGCGGGTCGTCTACGCGCTGGGCAGCGACCGGGTGTGGCTGGTCGGCGACGGCGACAAGGTCACGCGCACGTTCCGGGTGTACCCCAGCACGGTGGATCCGGCGCCCGGCCGTTACGCGGTGACGTCCCGCTCCAAGGCGGTGACCGGGTCGGACGGCACGCCCGTCGAGCACGTCGTGCGCTTCGCCAGCGTGCGGGGCGTGCCGGTCGGGTTCAGCGCGGCCGTGGACGGCTCGACGCCGTCGCCGAACCCGCGCGTGCGGACCGGGGGCATCCGGGAGTCGCGGGCGGACGGCGCGGCGATGTGGACGTTCGCGACGATCGGCCGGAAGGTCGTGGTCGTCCGTTAGGACGGGCCGGAACGGGCCAGGACGGGCCTCTTCGCGCTCCGCTCAGGCGGCCTCGCGGCCGTGCTCCTCCACCGGCAGGGGCGTCGTGTCCGGGTCGGGCTCGCAAGGCGGCGTCGAGATCGTCCGCGCGGCGGCGCAGGACGCCAGCAGGTCCCGCATGGACAGTCCGGCGACCGCGAACGGGTGCGGCCGGGTCTCGTGCTCCGTAGCCGGCATGGACGCCTCCTGACGTGCGGGGGCGGGCGTGGTTAGGCAGACCTAACCACGGACTGGATACCATGTGACCACGCCCGGGACACCGAACGCAACATTTTCCCGACGTGTTGTCGGAACCTTCATGGAAGCCCCGCGGCGCGACCGGACGGCACGAGCCCCGCGGCCCGGCCGGAGTGCACGGCTCAGGCCGACAGCACGCTGAGGTCGGTCCCGGCCCACCGCTCGCCCAGCCCGGTCACCGTCACGTGCCGGACCTCGTCGGTGGTGTCGCCGACGGCGCGGTGGATCCGGACCTGGAGCCGGTCCTCGGTCAGCTCCTCGACCTTGCCCTCGCCCCACTCGACCACGATCACGGAGTCGGGCAGCGAGACGTCGAGGTCGAGGTCCTCCATCTCCTCCAGACCGCCGGAGAGCCGGTAGGCGTCGACGTGGACCAGGGGCGGGCCGTCGCCCAGCGAGGGATGCACACGGGCGATCACGAACGTCGGGGAGGTGACCGCGCCGCGCACGCCGAGGCCCTCGCCGAGCCCGCGGGTCAGGGTCGTCTTGCCCGCGCCGAGCTCACCGGTCAGCATCACCAGGTCCCCGGCGCGCAGCAGTTTGGCGAGCCTGCGGCCCAGCTCCCGCATCTGCTCGGGGGAGGTGACGGTGATCTCGGCCGGCTCAGCCGGGTTGTGCGGTGCTGCTGGTGCTTCCATAGCGACCCACGGTAGCCCCTGCGGGGACGGCACCCGCGCGGGTGAGCAGGTCGGCGAGGCGGTCGGTGACCACTTCCGGGTGTTCCAGGATCACCAGGTGGCCCGCGTCGGGGACGAGCACCAGCTCGGCGTCGGGCAGCAGGTCGGCGATGGCCTCGCTGTGCTCGCTCGGGGTGACCATGTCCTGCACGCCGGCGAGCACCAGGACGGGGATGTCCGCGAAGTGGGCGAGCGCCTCGGTCTTGTCGTGGTCGTCGAAGGCCGGGTAGTACTCGGCGACCACGTCGATGGGCGTGCCCTCGATCATCCGCTCGGCGAACCGTTCGACCGCCGGGTCGACGTCCTTCGAGGCGAACGAGTACCGCTTGATGATCCCGGCGAACAGGTCGGCGGTGGCCCGGCGCCCCTTCTCCACCAGCTCGGCCCGCTGCCCCAGCGCCTTCAGCACGCCCGGCAGCACCCGCCGCACCACGTTGACCCCGGCGACCGGCAGCCCGAAGTTCACCTCGCCGAGCCGCCCCGACGAGGTGCCCACCAGGGCCACACCGACGACCCGCTCCCGGATCAGCTCCGGGTACTGGTCGGCCAGCGCCATCACCGTCATACCGCCCATGGAGTGCCCGACCAGCACGATCGGGCCGTCGGGTACGGCCGCGTCGATGACGGCCTTCAGGTCGCGGCCCAGCTGCTCGATGGTGACCGGCTCACCGCGCTCGACCTGGGCGACGCCCCGCGCCGACCGGCCGTGGCTGCGCTGGTCCCAGTGCACGGTCCGCACCACGCCCCGCAGGGCCGCCCGCTGGAAGTGCCAGGAGTCCTGGTTGAGGCAGTAGCCGTGGCTGAAGACGACGGTGACCGGAGCGGGCGCCTTGCGGCCGAACAGCCGCCGCCGGCGCGGGGTGAGCGCGGGCGCCGCGTCCGGGTCGAGGTCGTCGACCTCGTAGTACAGCTCGGTGCCGTCGTCGGCGTACGCCTTGCCGGGGCTGCCGCGCAGCGCTCCGTAGGGTCCGGTCGAGTCGAGGGCGAGCCGTGCCTTCTGCCGTACGGCCCGGCCGACGGTGAGCCGCTCCAGAGCGACTCCGGCGGCCGCGCCGGCCGCCACCACGCCTATCGCCATGCCCGCGATGCCGGTCGCCCGGCGCCAGCCTCCCGTCGCGCCCGCGGCGGCGGAGGCGACGACCGCCGAGGCGGCGTCCGCGACCGCCTCCGCACTGCTCTCGTCCACGTACCGCTCTCCTCTTCGCCGGGGTGCTCGGGCTGCCGGAACTGCTACGGGTCACTGGTCGTGCGGGTTACCCGTCTTGTTCCTCATTCACATAGACGCGGGGAACGCGTGTTCCGATCCGGGTGACGATCTCGTACCCGATGGTGCCCGCGGCCTGCGCCCAGTCCTCGGCGGTGGGCTCGCCCCGGTCGCCGGGCCCGAACAGCACCGCCTCACACCCCGCTTCGGGCTCGTCCCCGCCCAGGTCGACGACGAACTGGTCCATCGCGACCCGCCCGGCGACCGTGCGCCACTTGCCCTCGACGAGCACCGGCCCGGCCGAGGAGGCGTGCCGCGGGATGCCGTCGGCGTAGCCCAGCGGGACGAGGCCGAGGGTGGTCTCGCCCGGGGTGACGTACCGGTGCCCGTAGCTGACGCCGTGCCCGCCCGGGACCCGCTTGACCAGGGCGAGGGAGGCCGACAGCGTCATCACCGGGCGCAGGCCGAAGTCGGCGGGGGCGCCGAGTTCGGGGCTGGGCGAGACGCCGTACAGGGCGATGCCGGTGCGGACCAGGTCGAAGTGGCTCTCGGGGAGGGTGAGGGTGGCCGGCGAGTTGGCGATGTGCCGGACCTCGGGGCGCACGCCCCGCTGCTCGGCGTACGCCGTCATCTCCCGGAACCGGGTGAGCTGGGCGGCGATGGACGGATGCCCGGGCTCGTCGGCGCACGCGAAGTGCGACCACAGGCCGGTGACGCGGACCAGCCCCTCGGCCTCGGCGCGCAGCGCCTCGCCGACCAGTTCGGCCCAGTCGTCCCCGGGCTGGCAGCCGCCCCGCCCGAGCCCGGTGTCGGCCTTGAGCTGCACCCGGGCGGGCCTGCCCGCGGCGCGCGCGGCCCCGGCGACCTCCCGGAGCGCCCACAGCGCGCTCACGGACACGTCGAGGTCGGCCTCGATCGCCTCCCGCCAGGGCCCGCCGGGCGTCCACAGCCAGCACATGATGCGCCCCGGCAGTCCGGCCGCCCGCAGCACGAGCGCCTCCTCGGGCGTGGCGGTGCCCAGCCAGGTCGCCCCCGCCGCAACGGCCGCCCGGGCACACCGCACCGCCCCGTGGCCGTACGCGTCGGACTTCACGACGGCCATCAGGGCCGCCCCCGGCGCGTGGGCACGCAGGGTCCGCACGTTGGACCGCAGGGCGGCCAGGTCGATCTCGGCGCGCGCCCGCAGGGGCGCGCTCCGCAGCGCAGCACTCTCGTTCATCGCGCCCAGTGTCTCAGAGGGCCGCCGCACCCCTGGGGCACCGGCCCCCGTCGATCGGCGCTGCGCTGCGGGCGCGCTCCGCGGCGTCAGCCGCTGCGGGCGCGCATCGCTACCGCCGTACCGAGGGAGAGAACCACGCCGACGACGCTCACCCAGATCGCGGGCGTCAGCCCCGCGACCATGCCGAAGAGGCCGACGACGACCAGTGCGAGCGAGGCGATCAGGGCGATCCACAGGCCGGTGGCGGCCACCGCACGGCCTGCCGTGTCGTCAGGGCCGAGCAGGTTGTCCCGGTCTCGATGTGCGTCCACGACGTGCTCTTCTCCGGCCAGTCGGAGCCGGCAGCTTCAGCTCCCGCCCGGCTCCCCCGTCACATTCCGCCAAGCGACCGGAACCGCCTCCGCCACATCGTGCGCCCCCACCGGCGCTCCCTGCGCGGCCAACCGCCCTGCCAGCCCGTGCAGATACGCCCCCACACTCCCGGCGTCGACCGCGGAGAGCCCCGCCGCCAGCAACGACCCCGCCAGCCCGGACAGCACGTCCCCGCTCCCCGCGGTGGCCAGCCAGGCCGTCCCCGTCGGGTTCACCCGGACGGGGCCACCCTCGGGCCCGGCGACCACCGTCGTGGACCCCTTCAGCAGCACGGTCGCCCCGTACCGCCCGGCAAGTTCCCGCACCGCCCGCAGCCGCGCCGACTCGACCTCCGCCCGGTCCACCCCGAGCAGCGCCGCCGCCTCCCCCGCGTGCGGGGTCATCAACGTCGGTGCCCTGCGCTCCCGCACGGCCGCCACCTCCGCCAGCCGCAGCCCGTCCGCGTCGATCAGCACGGGCACGTCCGAGGCCAGCACCTCCGCGACGGTCCCGGCGTCGTCGCCCACCCCCGGCCCGACGACCCACGCCTGCACCCGCCCGGCCCGCTTCGGCCCCTGGTCGGACACGAGCGTCTCGGGGTACCGGGCGATGACGGCCTGCCCGGCCGGACCCACGTACCGCACGGCCCCGGCCCCGCCCCGCAGCGCCCCGGCGACGGCGAGCACGGCGGCGCCCGGGTACCGGGCGGACCCGGCGGCGATCCCGACCACGCCCCGCCGGTACTTGTCGCTCTCCCCGGAGGGCACCGGCAGCAGCCGCGCCACGTCCGCGTGCTGCAACGCCTGCAGTTCCGGCTCGGCGGGCAGCTCCAGCCCGATGCCGACGAGCCGTACGGCCCCGGCGTACTCCCGCGCCGGATCGATCAGCAGCCCCGGCTTGTGCGCCCCGAAGGTCACCGTCACATCGGCCCGCACGGCCGCGCCGTGCACCTCCCCGGTGTCGGCGTCCACCCCGCTCGGCAGGTCGACGGCGACCACGGCGGCCCGTGACCGCTGGGCGGCCGCGGCGAGCGGCACCGCGTCCGGCCGCAGCCCGCCCTTGCCGCCGATCCCGACGATGCCGTCCACGACCAGGTCGGCCCGCTCGATCAGCTCCTCGGTGCCACCGGCCGCCACGGCCCGTCCGCCCGCGCGGCGCAGCGCCGCCAGTCCCCCGCCGTGCGCCCGCTCCGGCGCGAGCAGCACCGCCGTGACCCCGGCTCCCCGGCGGGCCAGCCGGGCCCCGGCGTACAGGGCGTCGCCGCCGTTGTCCCCGCTGCCGACGAGCAGCACGATCCGGCGGCCGTACACCCGCCCGAGCAGGTGCGCGCAGGCGGCGGCGAGTCCGGCGGCGGCGCGCTGCATCAGCGCCCCCTCCGGAAGCCGTGCCATCAGCTCTCGTTCAGCCGTCCTGACCGTCTCCACGCTGTACGCAGTCCGCATACGGCCGAGTCTCCCGCACCGACCGCGACCGGAACCAACTCCGCCGCGTGCATTGACGCTTTGCCGCGCCTTTGCCACACTCACGGCCCCCCACAGGTGAATCGATTCACTCGAATCGATTCGACGAGAGGACCAGCCCCATGCGACGCAGAGCCGCACTCCTCGCCGCCGCAGGCGCCACCGCCCTCCTCACCGCCGCAGGCCCCCTCCCGGCCCCCGCGACAGCCGCCCCCGCGCGCGCCGCCGCCGCCTGCGGAGACGGTGCGTACCAGGCCGAGGCCGTGCGGAACGGCAGCACGTGGACAGCGCGGCGCGGCGGCAGCACCGTCTACACCGGCACCGACCTGCGGGCCGCCGTGCAGGCGGCCGTGAACAGCCTGACGCCGGGCCGGACGGCGAAGGAACGGGTCGTCGTCCGCGGCTCGGGCTCGGTCCCGGCCGGCTCGCGCATCTCCCTGCCGAGCTACACCGCCCTCGACGTCTGCGGCACGATCGACGTGACCGGCACCGGCTCGGGCGACCAGGCGCCGGTCTACTCCCGCGGCACCCGGGACATCGAGGTCCAGCACCTCACTCTCACCGGCACCCCGCTGTACGGCATCTTCCTGCGCAACGTGCAGAACGTGACGCTCGGCCAGATCGACATGCGCCTCTCCCGCGGCCTGGGCGTGCGGATCGACAACCGCGGCGACACCAGCCAGTGGACGCGCAACGTCCGCATCGACACCGTGTACGTCTCCGGCGCCTCCAGCCACGCGGTGGAGACGTACGGCGTCGACGGCCTCACCATCGGCACGGTCACCGCCCGCAACGTGGGCGAGTCGGGCCTGCTGCTCAACCAGACGATCAACGCCACCGTCACCAGAGTCGACGCGGAGAACGCGGGCACGGGCACCGGCTACGCGGCCTTCCGCATGGCCAACCGCAACGGCCGCGTCGGCAGCGGCTACCCCACCAACATCCGGGTCGGCGAGGTCATCGCGCGCGGCGGCGGACGGGGCGTCTTCTGCGTCTCGGAGAGCGGCGGCGCGACCATCGACCGGGTGACGATCTCCGGCACCGGCAACAACGCGGTGCTCATCGAGAACTGCTACAACGTCAACCTCGCCGCCCAGAGCGGCACGGTCACGGGCGGCGGAGAGATCCGCCTCGCGGCGCGCTCGGAGTTCCCGAACAACCGTGACATCACCGTCCAGAACCTGACGGTGACCAACTCGGCGATCCGCGAGAACCCCTGCGGCGAGAACACGACGTTCCGCAACAACCGGCTGGTGAACAGCACCCAGTCGATCTGCTGAGAGCCCCGCACGTACCGTCCCCGGGTCTCCGCCCCAGCGGGTCATGCCCCCAAGTGCTCCGTCACGGGCAGGCACTCGGCGAGCAGGTCGACGACGTCGCGCCAGGCTCGCTGCGCGTGCCGGGGGTGGTAGCCGACACCGGGGACCGCGGGGTGGTCGACCGGCGGGTGGTGGAAGGCGTGCAAGGCGCCGCCGTAGACCGTGAGGCGCCAGTCGACGCCGGCGGCCTGCATCTCAGCGGTGAACGCGGCTCGTTGCGCGGGCGGCATGATCGGGTCTTCCGATCCGACCCCGGCCCACACCGGGCAGCGGATGCGCGCTGCCTCGCCCGGTCGGCCCGTGGTCGTCGCGTTGACTGTCCCGATCGCGCGCAGGTCGACGCCGTCTCGCCCGAGTTCCAGCGCGATCGCGCCCCCGGTGCCGTAGCCGATGGCGGCGATCCGGTCGGGGTCGGTCCGGGGCTCGTTGCGCAACTCGTCGAGTGCCGCGTGGCCGATGCGCCGCATCCGGTCGGGGTCAGCGAGCAGGGGCAGGCAACGGGCCAGCATCTCCTCGGGGTCACCCAGATAGCGCCCGCCGTGCAGGTCGAAGGCCAGCGCCACATATCCCAGCTCGGCGAGAGCATCGGCCCGGCGGCGCTCGACGTCGCTGAGCCCCATGCCCTCCGGTCCGAGCAGCACTGCGGGCCGGCGGCCGACACCGGCCGGCAGCGCGAGGTACCCGATCATCGTCAAACCGTCGGCGGGGTACTCGACCGTACGCGTCGTAATCGTCGGCATGAGACCGGACTGTAGTGATCGCCGAGCCCGGTCCGGCCGGTGTTCTGCCGCTGGCAGAACAGCGTGGGTGTCTTCTGTTGGCGATGTCCCGACCTCCCACGGGGCCCCTTCAGCCCTCGGCGATGACGACCGCCGAGGCGACCCCCGCGTCATGGCTCAGCGACACGTGCCAGGACCGCACCCCGAGTTCCGCGGCGCGGGCGGCCACGGTTCCGGTCACCCGGAGCCGGGGCCGCCCGCTGTCCTCGACGTACACCTCGGCGTCGGACCAGAGCAGCCCGGCGGGCGCGCCGAGCGCCTTGGCGAGCGCCTCCTTGGCGGCGAACCGCGCGGCGAGCGAGGCGACCCCCCGCCGCTCCCCGCTGGGCAACAACAACTCGCTGGGCAGAAAGAGCCGGTCGACCAGCCCGGGCGTCCGCTTGAGGGACGCCGCGAACCGGTCGATCTCGGCCACGTCGATACCGACCCCGATGATGCTCACCCGGGCACTCTAAAGGTCACCCTTCCTCGGGGTCCCCGGCGAACAGGTCCTCGGCCCGCTCGACGGTACGAGACCGCTCCAGCCACGTCTCCATGCGGTCGAGATCTGTGCAGCCGGTGATGCGCTCACGCACGCTGTCGGAGACGGGGTTTCGGGCCGCTCCTGGAAGATGCGGTGCATGCCCTCGTGAGCGAAAGAGCTGTGAGGTCCCCCATGGACGCCTGGCGCAAGTCGTCCTGCTCAGGCCCTGACGACGGCAACAACTGCCTCGAAATCGCCAACTCCCCCACCCACATCACCATCCGCGACTCGAAGGCCCCGGCCAGAGCCACCCTCACCGTCCGGGCCGGAGCCTTCACCGCCTTCGTCGAGGCCCTCAAGGGCGACTACTCCACCGTCACCGACTTCGCCAGGTTGCGCGGCTGATCCACCTCGTTGCCCCGGGCGGTGGCCAGCTCGCACGCGAACACCTGCAACGGAACCGTCGCCACCATCGGCTGCAGCAGCGTCGGGGTGACCGGGATGCGGATCAGGTGGTCGGCGTACGGCACCACCGCCTCGTCGCCCTCCTCGGCGATGACGATGGTCCGGGCGCCCCGGGCCCGGATCTCCTGGATGTTGGAGACGATCTTGTCGTGCAGCACCGAGCGCCCGCGCGGCGACGGGACGACGACCACCACCGGCAGGTCCTCCTCGATGAGGGCGATCGGCCCGTGCTTCAGCTCGCCCGCCGCGAAGCCCTCGGCGTGCATGTAGGCGAGTTCCTTCAGCTTGAGCGCGCCCTCCAGCGCCACCGGGTAGCCCACGTGCCGCCCGAGGAACAGCACTGTGTTCTTCGAGGCGAGCGAACGGGCCAGCTCCCGGACCGGCTCCATGGTCCCCAGCACCTGCTCCACCGCACCGGCGATGTGCGACAGGTCCCGGATCACGGCCCGGATCTCGTCGCCCCACTTGGTGCCCCGCACCTGGCCCAGATACAGCGCGACCAGATAACAGGCCACCAGCTGCGTCAGGAACGCCTTCGTCGAGGCGACCGCGACCTCCGGCCCGGCGTGCGTGTACAGCACCGCGTCCGACTCGCGGGGGATCGTCGAGCCGTTGGTGTTGCAGATCGCCAGCACCCTGGCCCCCTGCTCCCGGGCGTGCCGCACCGCCATCAGCGTGTCCATGGTCTCCCCGGACTGGGAGACGGCGATCACCAGGGTCTGCTGGTCCAGGATCGGGTCCCGGTAGCGGAACTCGCTCGCCAGCTCCACCTCGCACGGGATCCGGGTCCAGTGCTCGATGGCGTACTTGGCGATCAGCCCGGCGTGGAAGGCCGTACCGCACGCCACGATGACGACCTTGTCGACCTCGCGCAGCACGCCCGCCGGGATGCGCACCTCGTCCAGCGTCAGCGAGCCCGACGCGTCGATGCGCCCGAGCAGGGTGTCGGCGACCGCCTTGGGCTGCTCGGCGATCTCCTTGAGCATGAAGTAGTCGTAGCCGCCCTTCTCCGCGGCCGAGGCGTCCCAGTCGACGTGGTACGAGCGCACGTCCGCCGGGCGGCCGTCGAAGCCGGTCACCGTGATCGCGTCCCGGCGCAGCTCCACCACCTGGTCCTGGCCCAGCTCGATCGCCGACCGGGTGTGGGCGATGAACGCGGCCACGTCCGAGGCGAGGAAGGCCTCGCCCTCGCCCACCCCCACCACGAGCGGCGAGTTGCGCCGCGCCCCGACGACCACGTCCGGCGCGTCGGCGTGCACCGCGACCAGCGTGAACGCCCCCTCCAGCCGTCGGCACACCAGCCGCATGGCCTCCGCGAGGTCGTCGCACGAGGAGAACTCCTCGGCGAGCAGGTGCGCGACGACCTCGGTGTCGGTCTCGGAGGCGAGGTCGTGGCCCCGCTCCTCCAGCTCGGCGCGGAGCGCGGCGAAGTTCTCGATGATCCCGTTGTGCACGACCGCGACCCGGCCCGCGTTGTCGATGTGCGGGTGGGCGTTGGCGTCGGTCGGCCCGCCGTGCGTGGCCCACCGGGTGTGCCCGATGCCCGTCGAGCCGGTCGGCAGCGGCCGCTGGTCCAGCTCCTTCTCCAGGTTGAGCAGCTTCCCGGCCCGCTTGGCCGTCGCCAGCCCGCCGTCCGCGAGCACGGCGACGCCCGCCGAGTCGTAGCCCCGGTACTCCAGCCGCTTCAGCCCGGCCATCACGACCTCGAGCGCCGACTGCGGCCCCACGTATCCCACGATTCCGCACATGGGCGGCAGCCTACGACCCGTTCTCGCCCGGATCGCGGCACTCCCTGCCCGAAATCGGAAAAACCCACGGGTGCCGGGGCCGGTGGCGTGACCGACCCCACCCCCCACGCCGTTCAAACTCCGTTAACAATGGACTGTGATCTCTCCGGTCTCCTCGATGCCCCGGAGCGCCCACCGGCAGCGGCCGGAGGCGACTCCCTACGTCGACCTCACCCGCGCGGAGTGGAGCGCCCTGCGCGACAAGACGCCGCTCCCCCTCACCGCCGAGGAGGTCGAGAAGCTGCGCGGCCTCGGTGACGTGATCGACCTGGACGAGGTGCGGGACATCTACCTGCCGCTCTCCCGGCTCCTCAACCTCTACGTCGGCGCCACCGACGGCCTCAGAGGCGCCCTGAACACCTTCCTCGGCGAACAGGGCTCCCAGGCCGGCACCCCCTTCGTCATAGGGGTCGCCGGTTCCGTCGCCGTCGGCAAGTCCACCGTCGCCCGCCTCCTGCAGGCCCTGCTGCGCCGCTGGCCCGAGCACCCCCGCGTGGAGCTCGTCACCACCGACGGCTTCCTGCTGCCCACCAAGGAGCTCCAGGCCCGCGGCCTGATGTCGCGGAAAGGTTTCCCCGAGTCGTACGACCGCCGCGCCCTCACCCGGTTCGTCGCCGACATCAAGGCGGGCAAGGACGAGGTCACCGCCCCCGTCTACTCCCACCTCATCTACGACATCGTGCCCGGCGAGAAGCTCACCGTCCGCCGCCCCGACATCCTCATCGTCGAGGGCCTGAACGTGCTTCAGCCCGCCCTGCCCGGCAAGGACGGCCGCACCCGGGTCGGGCTGGCCGACTACTTCGACTTCAGCGTGTACGTCGACGCCCGCACCGAGGACATCGAGGGCTGGTACCTCGACCGCTTCAAGAAGCTGCGCGCGACCGCGTTCCAGGACCCGTCGTCGTACTTCCGCAAGTACACCCAGGTCTCCGAGGAGGAGGCCCTCGACTACGCCCGCACCATGTGGCGCACGATCAACCGGCCCAACCTGGTGGAGAACATCGCCCCCACCCGCGGCCGCGCCACCCTGGTGCTGCGCAAGGGCCCGGACCACAAGGTGCAGCGCCTGAGCCTGCGCAAACTGTGACCGTTACGCTGCCGCCATGCTGCATCTGCGCCTGATCACGCCGTCCGAGAAGACCGGTGACGTGGTCCGTCTGATCGAGGGGACGGTCGGCACCACGCATCTCGTCGTGCTGCCGGGCGCGGCCCGCAACCCCGCCGGGGACGTCGTGATGTGCGACGTGGCCCGGGAGGCGGGCGACGAACTCCTCGGCCTCCTGCGGGAGATGGACCTGGAGGACTGCGGCTCCATCGCCGTCGAGAACATCGACCTGTCGCTGTCGAAGCGGGCCGACAAGGCGGAGGCCGAGGCGCCGGGCGAGGGCGCGGACGCGGTGCTGTGGGAGCACCTGACCGACGCCACGCACGAGGAGTCGACGCTGTCGGTCACCTACCTGGCGTTCCTCACGCTGGCCACCATGATCGCGGCCTGCGGTGTGGTGCTGGACAACGCCATCCTGATCGTGGGCGCGATGGCGGTGGGCCCGGAGTTCGGTCCGCTCGCGGGCATCTGCACGGCGGTGGTGCAGCGTGCGCCCCGCCTGGCGCTGCGTTCGCTGACCGCCCTGCTGGTGGGCTTCGCCGCGGCGATGGCGGTGACGGTCGGCTTCAGCCACTTCATGGACGCGGTGAACCTGTTCAGCGAGGGGAAGCTGGAGAGCGACCGCCCCAACACCGGCTTCATCTACGCCCCCGACTGGTTCTCCTTCGTCGTGGCGATCCTCGCCGGCGCCGCGGGCACCCTCTCCCTGACCTCCGCCAAGTCGGGCGCCCTGGTCGGCGTCGCGATCTCGGTGACCACGGTCCCGGCCGCCGCCAACGCGGCGGTGGCCCTCAGCTACGGCGACACGAAGCAGACCTGGGGTTCGACGGAACAGCTCCTGCTCAACCTGCTCGGCATCATCCTGGCCGGCACCCTGACCCTGCTGACCCAGAAGTGGCTCTGGCGACGCCAACGGCAGCGCGCCTAGGGGCGCGGGGAACTGCGCGACAAGCCACGGACCAACCCGCGGCCCGCAGACCACAGATCCCCACCCCGCACCCGGAAACCCGACTACCCCAACGCCGACTTCACGACATCAGCCAGCCGCCCCGCGACAGACCGGGCCTGCTCGATATCCGCCGCCTCGACCATCACCCGCACCAACGGCTCGGTCCCCGAAGGCCGCAGCAGCACCCGCCCGGTCTCCCCGAGCTCCCGCTCCGCGTCCGACACCGCCGCCGCCAGCTCCGTACTCGTACGGACCCGCGACTTGTCCACGTCGGGCACGTTCACCAGCACCTGCGGCAGCCGCTCCATCACGGACGCCAGCTCCCGCAGCGTACGGCCGCTCTGCGCGACCCGCGCCGCCAGCAGCAGCCCGGTCAGGGTGCCGTCGCCCGTGGTCGCGTGATCGAGGATGATCACGTGCCCGGACTGCTCACCGCCCAGCGCGAAGCCGTGCTCCTTCATCTCCTCCAGCACGTACCGGTCCCCGACCGCGGTCTGGACGAGCCGGATGCCCTCCCGCTCCATGGCCAGCTTGAAGCCGAGGTTGGACATGACGGTCGCCACGACGGTGTCGGACCGCAGCGCGGAGCGTTCCCGCAGGGCCAGCGCGAGCACAGCCAGGATCTGGTCGCCGTCCACCTCCTCGCCGGTGTGGTCGACGGCCAGGCAGCGGTCGGCGTCGCCGTCGTGGGCGATGCCCAGGTCGGCGCCGTGGGCGACGACGGCGGCCTTCAGCTGGTCCAGGTGGGTGGAACCGCACCCGTCGTTGATGTTGAGCCCGTCCGGCTCGGCCCCGATCGTGACGACCTCGGCGCCGGCCCGCGCGAACGCCTCCGGCGAGACCCGGGAGGCCGCGCCGTGCGCCTCGTCGAGCACGATCTTCAGGCCGTCGAGCCGGTTCGGCAGCACCCCGAGCAGGTGCTCGACGTACCGCTCGGCGCCCTCCTCGTACGCGCGGACCCGCCCGACACCGGCGCCGGTGGGCCGCTGCCACGGCTCGCCGCGCTTGTGCTCCTCGTACACGGCCTCGATACGGTCCTCCAGCTCGTCGGCGAGCTTGTGGCCGCCGCGGGCGAAGAACTTGACGCCGTTGTCGGGCATGGCGTTGTGGCTCGCGGAGAGCATCACACCGAGGTCGGCGCCGAGCGCGCCCGTGAGGTACGCCACGGCCGGCGTCGGCAGCACGCCGACCCGCAGGACGTCCACTCCGGCACTGGCCAGTCCGGCGACCACGGCGGCTTCCAGGAACTCCCCGGACGCGCGCGGGTCACGCCCGACCACCGCGGTCGGCCGGTGTCCTTCGAACGTGCCCGCCTCGGCCAGTACGTGCGCCGCGGCGACGGAGAGGCCGAGCGCCATCTCGGCCGTCAGGTCCGCGTTGGCGACACCGCGCACGCCGTCCGTGCCGAAGAGTCGTCCCACTGTGGTGTCCTCCGAATTGCTCAAGAAAGTGCGGCTCACTCGAGTGTCCGGGCCGGGCCCGGGCCGAGTACATCCCCCTGAGACTGACCGCAGTCGTCGGGAGTTGCAAACGATCGCTGCCAAACGAACCGCCCCGGCGGCACAGACCGTGCCGCCGGGGCGTTTCGTTGCAGGAACAGCGGACGCGCTTAGCGCTTGCTGTACTGCGGAGCCTTGCGGGCCTTCTTCAGACCGGCCTTCTTCCGCTCGACCGCGCGGTCGTCGCGGCGCAGGAAGCCGGCCTTCTTCAGCGGGCCGCGGTTGTTGTCGACGTCGGCCTCGTTCAGCGCGCGGGCGACACCGAGACGGAGCGCACCGGCCTGACCGGAGACACCGCCACCCGAGATACGGGCGATGACGTCGTAACGGCCCTCGAGCTCGAGCACCTTGAAGGGCTCGTTGACTTCCTGCTGGTGGACCTTGTTCGGGAAGTAGTCCTCGAGGGAGCGACCGTTGATCTTCCACTTGCCGGTGCCCGGGACGATCCGGACACGGGCGATGGCCTCCTTGCGGCGGCCCAGGCCGGCGGCCGGCTGGGGCTCGCCGAAGCGGGAGGCGAGGGACTCCGAGGTGTACTCGCCCTCGACGGGGACCTCGGACTCGGTGGTGTAGCTGTCGATGTCAAGCTCTTCGAGCGGCTGCTCGGCAGTGGTCTCGGCCACGATTCTCCTCAGATTCTCTTCAGTCTTAGGGGGTGGCCGGACTTACTGCGCGACCTGGGTGATCTCGTACGGCTGCGGCTGCTGCGCGCCGTGCGGGTGCTGGTCACCCTTGTAGACCTTCAGCTTCGAGAGCATCTGACGGCCCAGGGAGTTCTTCGGGAGCATGCCCTTGACGGCCTTCTCGATGGCCTTCTCGGGGTTCTTGTCGAGCAGCTCGTCGTAACGGACGGAGCGCAGACCACCCGGGTAGCCGGAGTGGCGGTACGCCATCTTCTGGGTCCGCTTGTTGCCGGACAGGTGCACCTTGTCGGCGTTGATGATGATGACGAAGTCACCAGCGTCGACGTGCGGCGCGTAGATCGGCTTGTGCTTGCCCCGCAGAAGGGTGGCGGCAGTGCTGGCGAGACGGCCCAGGACAACGTCCTGAGCGTCGATGACGTGCCACTGGCGCGTCACATCGCCGGGCTTGGGGCTGTACGTACGCACGGTTCGTAGCCTTCGCTTCGAGTGAATGGTCCTAGACAAGGTCACCGAAACGATCACGACAGCCTAGACCGCACTGCGGTGACGCAAACCGCGTGCTGGTCGCTGGTCATCGGCCCGGTGGACCGGTGTAAGGGCCCGTCCCGTGAGAATGAGCAAGCCAATACACAACGAATAGGCAGGATACCGGGGCGCCCCGAGGGGGTCAAAACGCGGGATCACTGCCGACGTCGAGTGTACGGCCCCCGGGCTCCCGCCGCGGACCCACCAGCGCGCCGGAACGCTGCGCCGGGCGCGGCCCGAACGTCTGCCGGGCTACCGTCACCGCCAGCACACCCAGCGTGACCGCGTCCTTGAAGGCCCGCCGCCGCCCCGACTCCAGGAACGGCCACGACACCCCCGGGACCTGCGGAAGCATCCCGAGCCAGAACCAGGGCCGCCGCGCCACCGACCCCGGGCACGGCAGCCCGGCGAGCAGCAGCGGCAGCACGACCAGGAGGTAGTGGTCGTACGACGGCCTGGACACCAGGAACGCCGAGAGCATCAGTCCGGCGGAGGTCTCCACCAGCCGCAGCGGGCCCGGGTCGGCACGCCGCCAGCGCCGGTACGCGCACCCCACCCCGGCCGCCGCGGCCAGCACTGCGACCGCCCCGGCGAGCGGCTCCGGCACGCCCAGCCTCGGCAGGACGGCCGCCGGGGAGGCCTCGTAGAGCCGTACGAAGCCGTCGTCGCCGCGCAGCAGGAACGGCAGGGTCCGGGTGAGGAAGCCGGCCGGGTCGGGCAGCAGCAGCGCTGCCGGCACCGAGGTGACCAACGGCACGCCGGCCAGGACGCCCAGGGCCCGCCAGCGGCGCGCGAAGACGAACAGCAGCGCCATCGGCACGAGCAGCGGCTTCAGCGCCACGGCCAGGCCCAGCACCGCGCCCGCGGCCGGCCACCGGCCGTGCCCGGCCAGCAGCAGGGACAGCGGCAGCGCCAGCACGGCCACGGCGGTCCAGTTGCCCAGCCGCACCAGGTGCCCGAAAGGCGCGAAGCCCACCGCCAAGGCGAGCAGTCCGAGCGCCGCGAACCGGCTGTGCAGCGGCACGCGGTGCAGACGCAGCGCGCAGGCCCAGCCGAACACCAGGCAGCCCGTCACCGCGACCGGCACCAGCACGCGCAGCACCCCCTGCGGCAGCAGCGCCTGCGGGACCGCCGCCAGGACGGCGCCCGGCAGATACAGGAAGTGCGGATCGTCGTACGGCGAACCGCCCGCCAGCCAGGTCCGCGCGGCCCGCACCACGATCGCGTTGTCCATCCCCCCGCCCGGGACGGCGCGTGCGCTGCCGGCCGCCGACGCGCACAGCACCGCCACCAGCGCCGCCCACAGATGCCGGCCGGCCGGCCGCACCAACCACCCGGAGATGTCGCTTTTGCCCGTCCTCATGGGAGGAACGCTAGGGGGTCCGGAGCTCAATGAGGCGGAACAGCACGCCTCTTGACCCGTCTAAGATGCGCCCCATGAGTTATGGGCAGGGGGGACCTCAGTCCCAGTGGGATCCCTGGAAACCGCACTCCCAGCAGCCCTGGACCAGTGGCGGCGGGACTCAGGCGCCGGACTGGGCGGCGCTCGCTGAGGCGTCCGAGGCCCGCAACAGGCGGCGCAGGCTGCTGTTCATCGGCGGTGGCGCACTGGCCACCGTGGGGATCGCCGCGGCCGTCGCCGTGGCGGTCGTCTCGGCGAACGGCAAGAGCCAGGCGTCGAACAACCCGACCTCCCAGCTGCCAGCGACCGACATCCCGAGCGCGAGCGCCTCGGCCCCGTCGTTCGCCCCGACCAGTGCCCCGCCCCCGCTGGACCCGAAGGACTTCGTCTCCAGCGCCAGGAAGGACACGGCCCCGCTCAGCCCGGAGATCCTCTTCCCGGGCACGCAGCTCACCATGGGCGAGACGGTGTACAAGAAGGGCCCCACGGCCGACACCAGGAACTGCGCCTCGGCCTCCGGCGGCACCCTGCCCAAGATCCTCACCGCGAACGACTGCACCCGCCTGATACGCGTCACCTACACCAAGGACGGCATCGCGGTCACGGTCGGCGTGGCGGTCTTCGCCACCGAGGCGCAGGCCACCAAGGTCAAGGACCAGGCCGACCGCAAGAGCTTCGTCAAGTCGCTCTCCGGCGGCGGGGTGAAGGACTTCTGCAACTCCGGCGTCTGCCGTACGACCACCAACTCCTACGGCCGCTACGCCTACTTCACCAACGCCGGCTTCACCAGCGGCAAGAACGTCACGGAGCAGGACACGGCGGTCTTCACGACCGGCGACAACCTGGCCGAGTTCACCTTCCGTCAGATCCACCGCAGAGGCGAGGTCCAGGCCTCGGCAGCGGCGAACGAGTGACGGCCCGGTGCCGGGGCGCGCTCCCACCCGGCACCGACGGGCCCGCCCCCGGCACCCGGCTCAGCAGCACCCCGCCCCCGGCAGCACCCTCTTGTTCCGCGCCTCACGGTTGCGCGCGGCAAGCAGCTCGTCGGCCGGATACCCGACCTCCTCCAAGGTCAGCCCGTGCGGCCGCACCACATGCACGGCGGAGTCCCGCACCCCCGCCGCCAGCACCTTCGCGGGCCACTCCGTCCCCCGGTGCCCGTCCCCCACGAACAGCAGCGCCCCGATCAGCGACCGCACCATGTTGTGGCAGAAGGCGTCGGCCCGCACCGTCGCCGTGACGATCCCGTCGTCCCCCCGGACCAGGCTCAGTTCCTGCAGGGTCCGGATGGTCGTGGCCCCTTCGCGCTTCTTGCAGTACGCGGCGAAGTCGTGCTCACCGAGCAGCCCCCGCGCGGCCTCGTTCATCGCGTCGACGTCCAGCGGCCAGTCGTGCCACAGCACGTGGTTGCGCAGCAGCGGGTCGACCCCACCGGGGTTGTCGGTCACCCGGTACGCGTACCGGCGCCACACGGCTGAGAAGCGGGCATTGAAGCCGACAGGCGCCTCCCTGAGCGCCCACACCCGCACATCCCTCGGCAGCCGCCCGGCAAGCCGCTTGAGCAGTTTCTGGCTGTGCTCGGCCCACACCTCACGCGGCAGATCGACGTGCGCCACCTGCCCCCGCGCGTGCACCCCGGCATCGGTGCGTCCGGCGACGGTCAGCTCGTACGTCTCCCGCGACCGTGTCACGGTCCGCAGCGCGTCCTCGATCTCCCCCTGGACGGTCCGCCGCCCGCCGGCCTGCTTGGCCCACCCGGAGAAGTCGGTGCCGTCGTAGGACAGGTCCAGGCGGATCCGGACGTACCCGGGCTGTACTTCATCGCTCACGTACGCATCCTCTCAGGTGCACGAAAGCGGGCCCGCCCCGAAGGACGGACCCGCTGTGACGCTCGGCAGTGCCTCAGGCGTCCTTGGACTCCTCGTCCGCGGACTCCTCGGCCTTGGCGTCCTCGGCCTTGGCGTCCTCGACCGGGGCCTCGTCGGCCTTGGTCTCCTCCGCCTTGGCCTCCTCGGCCTCCTTGACCGCACGCTTGGTCGCGGCCTCGGCCTCACCGGTCGCCTGCTGCGCCACCGTCAGCGCCTCGACCAGCTCGATGACCGCCATGGGCGCGTTGTCGCCCCGACGGTTGCCGATCTTGGTGATACGGGTGTAGCCACCCGGACGGTTCTCGTAGCGCGGGCCGATCTCGGTGAAGAGCGTGTGGACGACGCTCTTGTCCGTGATGACCTGCAGCACCTGACGGCGGTTGTGAAGGTCGCCCTTCTTCGCCTTGGTGATCAGACGCTCGGCGTACGGGCGCAGGCGGCGGGCCTTCGCCTCGGTGGTGGTGATACGACCGTGCTCGAAGAGCGACCTCGCGAGGTTCGCGAGCATCAGCTTCTCGTGCGCGGCGCTGCCGCCCAGACGGGCACCCTTGGTGGGCTTCGGCATGGTTCTTCTCCTTGGTATCTGCCCCGGCCGTATCAGGTACCGGGGTCAGGACCCGGTGAGCGGCTGCTCACCGGCAACAACCAGCCCCTCCCGCGGGGAGAGGGGCGGGGCCCCGGGGGCGTGTCAAGCCCCCGGGAACGACTCAGTACTGCTCGGTCTCGACGAAACCGGAGTCCGCGTCGTCGTCCGCGCCGAACGCGTCGGCGGCGGCGGTCGGGTCGAATCCGGGCGGGCTGTCCTTCAGGGCCAGGCCCATGCCGGCCAGCTTCGCCTTGACCTCGTCGATCGACTTCGCACCGAAGTTGCGGATGTCGAGGAGGTCCGCCTCGGACCGCGCGACGAGCTCACCCACGGAGTGGATGCCCTCGCGCTTGAGGCAGTTGTAGGAGCGGACGGTGAGCTCCAGCTCCTCGATCGGCAGCGCCAGGTCGGCGGCGAGGGCGGCGTCCGTCGGGGACGGACCCATGTCGATGCCCTCGGCGTCGATGTTGAGCTCCCGGGCCAGACCGAACAGCTCGACCAGGGTCTTGCCAGCCGACGCCATGGCGTCACGCGGACGCATGGCCTGCTTGGTCTCGACGTCGACGATCAGCTTGTCGAAGTCGGTGCGCTGCTCGACACGGGTCGCCTCGACCTTGTAGGTGACCTTGAGAACCGGCGAATAGATCGAGTCGACCGGGATGCGCCCGATCTCCTGACCGACCTGCTTGTTCTGCACGGCGGAGACGTAACCGCGGCCGCGCTCGACCGTCAGCTCCATCTCCAGCTTGCCCTTGCCGTTGAGCGTGGCGAGGACGAGGTCGGGGTTGTGCACCTCGACACCGGCCGGCGGCGCGATGTCGGCGGCGGTGACCAGACCCGGACCCTGCTTGCGCAGGTACATCACCACGGGCTCGTCGTGCTCGCTCGACACGACCAGCTGCTTGATGTTGAGGATCAGGTCGGTGACGTCCTCCTTGACGCCCGGCACGGTGGTGAACTCGTGCAGGACGCCGTCGATACGGATGCTGGTGACAGCGGCACCCGGGATCGAGGACAGGAGGGTACGGCGCAGGGAGTTGCCGAGGGTGTAGCCGAAGCCCGGCTCCAGCGGCTCGATCACGAACCGGGAGCGGAACTCGTCGACGACCTCTTCGGTCAACGAGGGACGCTGAGCGATCAGCATGTGTGGATCAGATCCTTCAGTCGGGGGCGCCCGCTATTTGACGCCCGACTCGAAAGCCGCACCCGGGAGGGAGCGGGTAATGCAAGGGTACGGGCGGTACGACCCGTACGGACCGTACCGCCCGAATTCCTGCGGCGAAGAGCCGTGCGTCAGACGCGGCGGCGCTTCGGCGGACGGCAGCCGTTGTGCGGGGTCGGCGTGACGTCCTGGATGGAGCCGACCTCGAGGCCGGTCGCCTGCAGGGAGCGGATCGCGGTCTCACGACCGGAGCCCGGGCCCTTGACGAAGACGTCGACCTTGCGCATGCCGTGCTCCTGGGCGCGGCGGGCGGCCGACTCGGCGGCCATCTGCGCGGCGAACGGCGTGGACTTCCGGGAGCCCTTGAAGCCGACGTGGCCGGCGGAGGCCCAGGAGATCACGTTGCCGGACGGGTCCGTGATGGAGACGATCGTGTTGTTGAACGTGCTCTTGATGTGCGCGTGGCCGTGAGCGACGTTCTTCTTTTCCTTGCGGCGCACCTTCTTGGCAGCGCCCTGACGTCCCTTGGGGGGCATCTCTAACTCCTACGGGAGGTGGTCGGTCCTACAGCGAAGACCGTGGACAGGTGTCCGCTGCGGACTACTTCTTGCCCGGCTTCTTCTTGCCGGCGATGGCGCGACGCGGGCCCTTGCGGGTGCGGGCGTTGGTGCTGGTGCGCTGACCACGGACCGGCAGACCGCGGCGGTGGCGCAGACCCTGGTACGTGCCGATCTCGACCTTGCGGCGGATGTCGGCCTGGATCTCGCGACGGAGGTCACCCTCGGTCTTGAGGTTGTTGTCGACGTACTCGCGGATCGCGACCAGCTGCTCCTCGGTGAGGTCCCGAACACGGGTGTTCGGGTCCACGCCGGTGGCGGCCAGCGTCTGCTGGGAAAGGGTCCGGCCGATGCCGAACACGTAGGTCAGGGCGATCTCCACGCGCTTGTCGCGCGGGATGTCGACACCGGAAACGCGTGCCATTCAATGGCTCCTGGTGATCTTCGGAGGTCTGCCACAGGACCGGTTCCCAGCCGCCGTATCAGGTACGGACTGGGTCCCCGGCCTCCGAACCGGGGGTGTCGAGCCGCTGCTGCGGTTCGGGCCCTGCGTATGAACAAATTCAGCTCGCGTCGCGCGAAGCCCTGCGAAGTCGCAGAGGGAGGTCGTGCGTCAGCCCTGGCGCTGCTTGTGGCGCGGGTTCTCGCAGATGACCATGACCCGGCCGTGACGGCGGATCACCCTGCACTTGTCGCAGATCTTCTTGACGCTCGGCTTGACCTTCATGGGGTGAGGTTCTCCGGGTCAGTGCCACCACCCCGGCGGACCGGGGCGCAGGCAAGATCTACTTGTAGCGGTAGACGATCCGGCCACGCGTCAGGTCGTACGGAGACAGCTCCACCACGACCCGGTCGTCAGGGAGGATACGGATGTAGTGCATCCGCATCTTGCCGCTGATGTGTGCCAGGACCTGGTGGCCGTTCTGGAGCTCGACCTTGAACATGGCGTTCGGCAGAGACTCGACGACAGTGCCCTCGATCTCGATGGCACCTTGCTTCTTGGCCACGCTTCGCCCTTCGAATCGACTACCTTGATCGACTCCGCGCACCGCACGCGGACATGCGGGTACACAAGAGCCGACGAGTCAGTCTACGTCAGGGCACGCGGAAACACGAATTCGGGCGTGGTCGGGGAAGCCTGCCCCACGCCGGAGATCATTATGCGATCTCTAGGCGAGCGGGTCGGGGGCGGCCGTGATGCCGTACTCGGCGAGCTTGGCCTTGCCGCCGTCGGGGGCGGTCAGCACCAGCGGTCCGTCCTCCGTGAGGGCGACCGAGTGCTCCCAGTGCGAGGACCAGGTGCCGTCGGTCGTGACGACCGTCCAGTCGTCCTCCAGGACCACCGTCTTCGCCGTCCCCAGCGACACCATGGGCTCGATGGCCAGGCAGAAGCCCGGGACCAGCTTGGGGCCCTTGCCGCGCCGCCGGTCGACGTAGTTCAGCAGGTGCGGGTCCATGTGCATCTCGGTGCCGATGCCGTGACCGCCGTAGTCCTCGATGATCCCGTACCGGCCGCCGCCCGGCTTGGGCTGCCGGCGGATGTACGTCTCGATGGCCCGGGAGATGTCGACGAGCCGGTTGCCCTGCTTCATCGCCGCGATGCCGGCCCACATCGACTCCTCGGTCACCCGAGAGAGCTCGATCAGCTCCGGGGCGTGGCCGGAGCCCACGAAGGCCGTGTAGGCGGCGTCGCCGTGCCAGCCGTCGATGATCGCGCCGCAGTCGATGGAGATGATGTCCCCGTCCTTCAGGACGACGTCGTCGGAGGGGATGCCGTGCACGACGACCTCGTTGACGGAGGTGCAGATGGTGGCCGGGAAGCCGCCGTAGCCGAGGAAGTTCGGCTTGGCGTTGTGCTCGGCGAGCACCTTGCGGGCGACCTGGTCCAGATCCTTCGTCGTGGCGCCGGGCACGGCGGCCTCTCGCGTGGCCGCGTGAATGGCGGCGACGACCAGCCCCGCCTCACGCATCTTGGCGATCTGCTCGGGGCTCTTGATCTGCACCATGGGGACTACGGCCTTTCTGGACCGGGAAGAGACGGATCCCTTCAACGATACGGGTCGCTGCGCTGAGCCCGAACGGGCCTTGCTCACCCGGTGGACAGGCCCCGGGACTTGCCCACCCGCCCACCCGACGCGGTCGGCCCAAGGCCCCGGCCCGGGGCTCCGCCCCGAACCCCGACGGGGGCTCCGCCCCCTGCACCCCCGGCGCCTGCCCACCGGCCGCGGTCAGCCAGAGGCCTGTGCCCCGAGCTTCGCCCCAGACCCCGGCGGGGGCTCCGCCCCTGCACCCCGGCGCCCGCCCAGCCGCCTGCCCGACGCGGTCAGCTACAAGCCCGGGTCCCGGGGCGCCGCCCCACACCCCGACAGGGCTCCGCCCCGCACCCCCAGCGGCGCCCGGCGACCGAGCCGCCCCCGCTGCGGGCAATCGTGCCTCCCCCAGTGCCTCAAGGGCCTGGGAGGTACCCGCACGACAGCACGGGTGGCGCCGGGCTGCGCGAACGCCCCACAGCACAGCCGCGGACCCCTGCCTCACAGGGAACCGCGGCTGCCACCGACGTACAGGACGGAAGGACGGCGCCCTACTGGGCGGCCTCCTCGCGCTTCAGTGCTTCCAGCGCCCGCTTCGTGACCTCGTCCACCGGCCCGAGGGACGAGATCGTCACGACCAGCCCCTGTGCCTTGTAGTAGTCGATGATCGGCTCGGTCTGCGTGTGGTAGACCTCCAGCCGGGTCCGCACGGTCTCCTCGGAGTCGTCGTCCCGCTGGTACAGCTCGCCCCCACAGACGTCACACACACCCTCCTGCTTCGGCGGGCTGTACGACACGTGGAAGACGTGGCTGGAGTCCTTGCGGCAGATCCGCCGCCCGGCGATCCGCTTGACGACCTCTTCCTCCGGGACCTCCAGGTCCAGCACCGCATCCAGCGTGATGCCCTCGGTCTCCAGGAGCTCGTCCAGCGCCTCGGCCTGGGAGACGTTGCGCGGGAAGCCGTCCAGCAGGAACCCGCCCTCGGCGTCGGGCTGCTCCATGCGGTCCTTGGCCATCGCGATGGTGACCTCGTCCGGCACCAGGTTGCCGGCGTCCATGTAGGACTTCGCGAGCTTCCCGAGCTCCGTCTGCCGGCTGATGTTGGCCCGGAACAGGTCGCCGGTGGAGATGTGCGGGATGCGCAGCTTCTCGGCAAGGCGGGTGGCCTGCGTACCCTTTCCGGCACCCGGCGGCCCGACGAGGACGATTCGCATCAGCGGAGGAACCCTTCGTAATTGCGCTGCTGGAGCTGGCTCTCGATCTGCTTCACGGTCTCCAGACCGACACCCACGATGATCAGGATGCTGGTACCGCCGAACGGGAAGTTCTGGTTGGCCCCGAAACCTGCCAACGCCATCGTCGGCACGAGAGCGATCAGCCCCAGATACAGCGACCCCGGCCAGGTGATCCGGTTGAGTACGTAGCTGAGGTACTCAGCGGTCGGTCGGCCAGCCCGGATGCCCGGGATGAAGCCACCATACTTCTTCATGTTGTCCGCGACTTCCTCGGGGTTGAACGAGATCGCCACGTAGAAGAACGCGAAGAACACGATCAACAGGAAGTACAGCGCGATGTGCGCCGGCGCGGCCGTGTCCGCGAGGTTCCGCCGGATCCAGGTCGCCCAGCCCGCGGTCGAGTTGGTGAACTGGACGATCAGCGCCGGGATGTACAGCAGCGACGACGCGAAGATGACCGGGATCACGCCCGCCTGGTTGACCTTGAGCGGGATGTAGGTGGACGTACCGCCGTAGGAGCGGCGGCCGATCATCCGCTTGGCGTACTGCACGGGGATGCGGCGCTGGGCCTGCTCGACGAAGACCACCAGGCCGACCATGACCAGGCCGACGAGGATCACGGTGCCGAACTCGATCCAGCCGCCCGCGAGGTCGCCCTGCTGCTTGATGGCCCACAGGGCGGACGGGAAGGTGGCGGCGATCGAGATGAACATCAGGATCGACATGCCGTTGCCGATGCCGCGGTCGGTGATCAGCTCGCCGAGCCACATCACCAGCGCCGTACCGGCGGTCATGCAGATGACCATGGTGATGGTCACGAAGATCGACTGGTCCGGGACGATCTGGCCGGCCACCGGGCAGTTCGGGAACAGCGCGCCGCTGCGGGCGGTGGCCACCAGGCCGGTGCCCTGCAGCACGGCGAGGGCCACCGTCAGGTAGCGGGTGTACTGCGTGATCTTCGCCGTGCCGGCCTGGCCCTCCTTCTTCAGGGCTTCCAGGCGCGGGATCACCACGGTCAGCAGCTGGAGGATGATGCTCGCCGTGATGTACGGCATGATGCCCAGCGCGAAGACCGTGACCTGCAACAGCGCGCCGCCGCTGAACATGTTGACCAGACCGAACAGGCCCGAGTTGGCCTCGGCGTTGTCGATACAGGTCTGCACGCTCTTGTAGTCGATGCCCGGGATCGGGATGTGGGTGCCGACCCGGTAGAGCACGATGATGCCGAGCGTGAACAGCAGCTTCTTGCGCAGGTCGGGCGTCTTGAACGCCCGGGCGAACGCGGTGAGCACGGTGCCTCCTGCGACCCCCGCGTTCGCTACGCGAGAGGTGACGGTATGTTGTGCGAGGACGGAATTCTCTGTTCCTGATGCTCTGTCCGGCACGGAGTCCTACGACAGGGCATCAGGGAGACTAACAGTGTCGACTACCCTACGCGGAGCCCGCACCGACATGAAACCGCCCTGTCGGCCAGCGGCGGAGCCGATGCGCTCCCTTTGACACGGTCTGCGGCCCGTCCCTTCTCGGATCCCCCCGGGGGGACCTCCTGTCAGGCCCGCTCAGCGCCCTCGGCGGCGGATGTGCCGTCTTTTCGGCCCGCCGAGCGGCCCAGAGGCCTCCAGAATGCCTGAGAACGCTCTCCTGGCGCCCTCACGCCATTCTCCGCCCAGCCCCGGCCCGCTGTCAGCGACGGAGATCACGGGGGCCGCGCAACCAATCTCACTCCCGTACGAGCTCCCCTACTCCCGGGTACGGGCTCCCTGTACGAGTGACACGGCGGGGCAGGGCACACGCAAAGGCCGGGAGCTCCCAGAGGGAACTCCCGGCCTTCCGCGTGTAGGGGTCGGCCCCGGCTCAGACGAGCTCGGTCACCGAACCGCCGGCGGCGGCGATCTTCTCCTTGGCGGAGGCGGAGGCCTTGTCGACCTGCACCTGCAGCGCCACGGAGATCTCACCCTCGCCGAGCACCTTGACCAGGCTGTTCTTGCGAACGGCGCCCTTGGCCACCAGGTCCTCGACCGTGACCTCGCCACCCTCGGGGTAGAGCTTGGCCAGCTTGTCGAGGTTCACGACCTGGTACTCGGTCTTGAACGGGTTCTTGAAGCCCTTCAGCTTCGGAAGACGCATGTGGAGCGGCATCTGGCCACCCTCGAAGCGCTCCGGAACCTGGTAGCGGGCCTTGGTGCCCTTGGTACCACGACCGGCCGTCTTACCCTTCGACGCCTCACCACGACCGACACGGGTCTTGGCGGTCTTGGCGCCCGGGGCGGGACGGAGGTTGTGGATCTTGAGCGGGTTGTTCTCCGCCATGATCAGTCGACCTCCTCGACCGTCACGAGGTGGCGGACGGTGTGCACCATGCCGCGGAACTCGGGGCGGTCCTCCTTGACGACCACGTCGTTGACCTTCTTCAGGCCAAGCGAACGCAGGGTGTCACGGTGGTTCTGCTTGCTGCCGATGTACGACTTCACCTGGGTGATCTTGAGCTGCGCCATGCTTACGCACCCACCCCGGCACGCGCACGAAGGAGAGCCGCGGGGGCGACGTCCTCGAGCGGCAGACCACGGCGGGCCGCGATCTCCTCGGGACGCTGCAGGCCCTTCAGGGCCTCCACGGTCGCGTGCACGATGTTGATGGCGTTGTCGGAGCCGAGCGACTTCGACAGGACGTCGTGGATACCGGCGCACTCCAGCACGGCACGCACCGGACCACCGGCGATCACACCGGTACCCGGCGACGCCGGCTTGAGGAGCACGACACCGGCAGCCTTCTCACCCTGGATCGGGTGCGGGATGGTGCCCTGGATCCGGGGGACCTTGAAGAAGTGCTTCTTGGCCTCCTCAACGCCCTTGGCGATGGCGGCCGGCACCTCCTTGGCCTTGCCGTATCCGACACCCACGGTGCCGTCACCGTCGCCCACCACGACCAGCGCGGTGAAGCTGAAGCGACGACCACCCTTCACAACCTTGGCGACGCGGTTGATCGCGACGACGCGCTCAACGTACGCGGTCTTCTCGGCGGCAGCAGCGCCGCCGTCACGGCCCTTCCGGTCCCGCCGCTCGCCGCCACCGGCACCGCTTCCGCGGCGCTGGGGTCCAGCCATTGGAATTACCTCTCTCTGTTTCCGCTAGCTACGGAACCGTGGCTCAGAACTTGAGCCCGGCCTCGCGGGCGGCGTCGGCCAGGGCGGCGATGCGCCCGGCGTACTGGTTGCCACCACGGTCGAACACGACGGCCTCGACACCGGCGGCCTTGGCACGCTCGGCGACCAGGGCGCCGACCTGCTTGGCCTGCGCGGACTTGTCGCCCTCGCCACCGCGGATCGACGCGTCCAGGGTGGACGCCGACGCCAGGGTGTGGCCCTTCAGGTCGTCGATCACCTGCGCCACGATGTGGCGGTTGGAGCGGGTCACGACCAGACGGGGGCGCTCGGCGGTACCCGAGACCTTCTTGCGGATCCGGATGTGGCGACGCTTGATAGCGGCACGCTTGTAGGCGTCGCCCTTGAGGATCTTCTGCCCGTATGCCATGGCTTACTTACCCGCCTTTCCGACCTTGCGGCGGATGACTTCGCCCTCGTACTTGACGCCCTTGGCCTTGTACGGGTCGGGCTTGCGCAGCTTGCGGATGTTGGCCGCAACCTCGCCGACCTTCTGCTTGTCGATGCCCTCGACCGAGAAACGGGTCGGGGTCTCCACCTTGAAGGTGATGCCCTCCGGGGCCTCGACCAGGATCGGGTGGCTGTAGCCCAGGGAGAACTCCAGGTTGGAGCCCTTGGCCTGGACGCGGTAACCGACACCGCTGATCTCGAGCTTCTTGACGTATCCCGTGGTCACACCGGTGATCATGTTCGCCACCAGCGTGCGGGACAGGCCGTGCAGGGCCTTGCTCTGCCGCTCGTCGTTCGGGCGGAGCACCTGGAGGGTGCCGTCCTCGCCCTTAGCGATCTCGATCGGCGCGGCAACGGTGTGGGTCAGTTCGCCCTTGGGGCCCTTGACCTTGACCGTACGGCCGTCGATGGTGACGTCCACGCCGGCGGGAACCGGGATGGGGAGCTTGCCGATACGCGACATTGCTGTCTCTCCTCCGTTCCCGAGTTACCAGACGTAGGCGAGGACTTCCCCACCCACGCCCTTCTTCTGCGCCTGCTTGTCGGTCAGCAGACCGTGGGACGTGGAGATGATCGCCACGCCCAGGCCGCCGAGGACCTTCGGCAGGTTGGTGGACTTCGCGTACACCCGGAGACCGGGCTTGGAGATCCGCTTGATGCCCGCGATGGAGCGCTCACGGTTCGGGCCGAACTTCAGCTCGAGGACGAGGTTCTTGCCGACCTCGGCGTCCTCGACGCGCCAGCCCGTGATGAAGCCCTCCTGCTGGAGGATCTCCGCGATGTGCGACTTGATCTTGGAGTGCGGCATCGACACGGTGTCGTGGTACGCCGCGTTCGCGTTCCGCAGACGCGTCAGCATGTCTGCGATCGGATCAGTCATGGTCATGAATTGGCCTGTGGCCTTTCTCGCCGGGGTTTCCGGGTGCTCCATCCCTCTCCCCGATCCGAGACGGGGCGGGTGCGGTGCGGTGGACCTACGGCGTAGTAAGTCGTTAAGGGCGGCGGCAGACGCCCAACCCCACAAGCCTAAGGCATGTGGGCTTGGGCATCCGACCGCCCCAGTTGCTTACCGAGAGGCTCCAGAATCCCGAATTACCGGGATTACCAGGAGCTCTTGGTCACGCCCGGCAGCTCGCCACGGTGAGCCATCTCACGAAGGCACACGCGGCACAGGCCGAACTTGCGGTACACGGAGTGCGGACGGCCGCAGCGCTGGCAGCGGGTGTACGCGCGCACACCGAACTTGGGCTTGCGAGCAGCCTTCGCGATAAGAGCCTTCTTCGCCATCTCGCTCACGCCTCCTTGAACGGGAAGCCGAGGTGACGGAGGAGCGCGCGGCCCTCTTCGTCGTTGGTCGCCGTGGTGACCACGGTGATGTCCATACCCCGGACGCGGTCGATCTTGTCCTGGTCGATCTCGTGGAACATGACCTGCTCCGTGAGACCGAAGGTGTAGTTGCCCCGGCCGTCGAACTGCTTGGGGGACAGACCGCGGAAGTCGCGGATGCGCGGCAGCGCGAGCGACAGGGTGCGGTCCAGGAACTCCCACATGCGGTCGCCACGCAGGGTGACGTGGGCACCGATCGGCTGGCCCTCACGCAGCTTGAACTGCGCGATGGACTTGCGGGCCTTGGTGACGGCCGGCTTCTGGCCGGTGATCGTGGCGAGGTCGCGCACGGCGCCCTCGATCAGCTTGGAGTCGCGGGCGGCGTCGCCCACACCCATGTTGACCACGATCTTGACGAGGCCCGGAACCTGCATGACGTTCTCGTACTTGAACTCGTCACGCAGCTTGCCGATGATCTCCTCGCGGTACTTCTGCTTCAGACGCGGAGTCACGGTGGTGGTCGTCATCAGATGTCCTCACCCGTCCGCTTGGCAACGCGGATCTTGTTGCCTTCGTCGTCGAAGCGGTAGCCGACACGGGTCGGGACCTTCTTGCCGTCCTTCTCCACAACCAGCATCACGTTGCTGACGTGGATCGGGGCCTCGACGGTCACGATGCCACCGGCCTGCGAACCACGAGCCGTCGGACCGGCCTTGGTGTGCTTCTTGACCCGGTTGACACCCTCGACCAGGACACGCTCCTCGCGCGGGAAAGCGGCAATGACCTTGCCCTGCTTGCCCTTGTCCTTGCCGGTGATGACCTGGACCAGGTCGCCCTTCTTGATCTTCATGCTCACAGCACCTCCGGCGCGAGGGAGATGATCTTCATGAACTTCTTCTCGCGCAGCTCACGGCCCACGGGGCCGAAGATACGGGTGCCGCGAGGGTCGCCGTCGTTCTTCAGAATGACCGCGGCGTTCTCGTCGAAGCGGATGTACGAGCCGTCCGGACGGCGGCGCTCCTTCACGGTGCGAACGATGACCGCCTTGACGACGTCACCCTTCTTCACGTTGCCACCGGGGATCGCGTCCTTGACGGTGGCGACGATGACGTCACCGATACCCGCGTAGCGGCGACCGGAGCCACCGAGCACACGGATGCAGAGAATCTCCTTCGCACCCGTGTTGTCGGCGACACGCAGTCGCGACTCCTGCTGGATCACGTCTATCTCCTGATCGTCTGCCGGTTCCCCGGGGGCCGTTCACCGAACGGTCCCCCGGAGCCTGGCGGAACTGACCTGCGGGTTTGCCCCGCAGGAATTACTTGGCCTTCTCGAGGATCTCGACGACGCGCCAGCGCTTGGTCGCGGACAGCGGCCGGGTCTCCATCAGGAGGACGCGGTCGCCGACACCCGCGGCGTTCTGCTCGTCGTGCGCCTTGAGCTTGTTGGTACGGCGGATGACCTTGCCGTACAGCGCGTGCTTGACGCGGTCCTCGACGGCGACGACGACGGTCTTGTCCATCTTGTCGCTGACGACGTAGCCCTCACGGGTCTTACGGAAGCCGCGTTCGGTCTTCTGCTGGTCAGTCACGTTGTTCTCGCTCATCAGGCGTTCTCCACCTGCTCGATGCCGAGCTCACGCTCACGCATGAGGGTGTAGATCCGGGCGATGTCCTTGCGGACCGCCTTCAGACGGCCGTGGTTCTCGAGCTGGCCCGTCGCCGCCTGGAAACGGAGGTTGAACAGCTCTTCCTTGGCCTCGCGGAGCTTCTCCAGAAGCTCCTCGTTGCCCAGCTCGCGCAGCTCGGACGCCTTGGTACCGGCCGACATCACGCTTCACCTGCCTCGCGCTTGACGATCCGGCACTTCATCGGCAGCTTGTGGGCCGCACGCGTCAGCGCCTCACGGGCGATCTTCTCGTTGGGGTACGACAGCTCGAACATGACGCGTCCGGGCTTGACGTTGGCGACCCACCACTCCGGAGAACCCTTACCGGAACCCATGCGGGTCTCGGCCGGCTTCTTCGTGAGCGGGCGGTCCGGGTAGATGTTGATCCAGACCTTGCCGCCACGCTTGATGTGACGGGTCATGGCGATACGAGCCGCCTCGATCTGGCGGTTCGTGACGTAGGCCGGGGTCAGCGCCTGGATGCCGTACTCGCCGAACGCAACCTGCGTGCCACCCTTGGACATGCCGTTGCGCTTCGGGTGGTGCTGCTTGCGGTGCTTGACCCTACGGGGGATCAGCATGGTGGTCAGGCCTCCGTTCCGGTGCTCTCAGCCGGAGCGGCGGACGCGGGAGCCTCGGCCTTGGGGGCCTCGGCACCAGCGGCCTGCTGCGGCTTGCGACCGCGCCGCTCGCCACCACGGCCACCACGGGCCGGGCGGTCGCCGGCGCCACCGCGGGCCGGGCGGTTGCCCGCACGGGCGGCGGCGTTCTCGGCGCGGACCTCGGCGATGTTCTTGACGTCGCCCTTGTAGATCCAGACCTTCACGCCGATGCGGCCGAAGGTCGTCTTGGCCTCGAAGAAGCCGTAGTCCACGTTCGCGCGGAGCGTGTGCAGGGGCACGCGGCCCTCGCGGTAGAACTCCGAGCGGGACATCTCGGCGCCGCCGAGGCGGCCACCGCACTGGATCTTGATGCCCTTGGCGCCCGCCTTCATCGCCGACTGCATGCTCTTGCGCATGGCGCGGCGGAAGGAGACGCGGCTGGACAGCTGCTCGGCAACGGCCTGGGCCACGAGCTGAGCGTCGGTCTCGGGGTTCTTGACCTCGAGGATGTTCAGCTGGACCTGCTTGCCCGTGAGCTTCTCGAGGTCGCCGCGGATGCGGTCGGCCTCGGCGCCACGGCGGCCGATGACGATGCCCGGACGCGCGGTGTGGATGTCGACGCGGACGCGGTCACGGGTGCGCTCGATCTCCACCTTGGAGATGCCGGCGCGCTCCATGCCGGACGTCATCATCCGACGGATGGCGACGTCTTCCTTGACGTAGTCCTTGTAGAGCTTGTCGGCGTACCAGCGCGACTTGAAGTCGGTGGTGACACCGAGCCGGAACCCGTGCGGGTTTACCTTCTGGCCCATTACCGGGTTCCTTCCTTGCTGCTGACGACCACGGTGATGTGGCTGGTCCGCTTGCGGATCCGGTAGGCACGGCCCTGGGCGCGCGGCCGGAACCGCTTCAGGGTCGGGCCCTCGTCGACGTAGGCCTCGGAGATGTAGAGGCTGTCGACGTCGGTGTGGTCGTAGTTGTGCGCGGCGTTGGCGATGGCGCTGTCGAGCACCTTGCCAACCGGAACCGAGGCAGCCTGCGGAGCGAATCGCAGGACGGCCTGGGCCTCCGTGGCGTTCATGCCACGGATGAGGTCCACCACGCGGCGGGCCTTCATGGGCGTGACGCGGATGTACCGCGCCTGGGCCCTGGCTTCCATGGTTGTCCCTTCAGTTACTTACTGTCTGGTGCGATCCGCGCCTAGCGGCGCTTCGACTTCCGGTCTTCCTTGACGTGGCCCCGGAAGGTGCGGGTCGGCGAGAACTCGCCGAGCTTGTGGCCGACCATCGACTCGGTGACGAACACCGGGACGTGGGTCTTGCCGTTGTGCACCGCGATCGTGTGACCGAGCATGGCCGGGACGATCATCGAGCGGCGGGACCAGGTCTTGATGACGTTCTTGGTGCCGGCTTCGTTCTGGGCGTCCACCTTCTTCATCAGGTGGTCGTCGACGAAGGGCCCCTTCTTCAAGCTACGAGGCATCTCAACCCGTCCTTAGCGCTTCTTGTTCGTCTTGCGGCGGCGGACGATGTACTTGTTCGACGCCTTCTTGGGCGAACGAGTACGGCCTTCCTTCTTGCCCCACGGGGACACAGGGTGGCGACCACCGGAGGTCCGGCCCTCACCACCACCGTGCGGGTGGTCCACCGGGTTCATGACCACACCACGCACGGTCGGGCGGACGCCCAGCCAGCGCTTACGGCCGGCCTTGCCCCAGTTGATGTTGCTCTGCTCGGCGTTGCCGACCTCGCCGACGGTGGCGCGGCAGCGGACGTCGACCAGGCGGATCTCACCGGACGGCATGCGCAGGTGGGCGTAGGCGCCCTCCTTCGCGAGCAGCTGCACGGAGGCGCCGGCGGAGCGGGCGAACTTCGCGCCGCCGCCCGGACGCAGCTCGATGGCGTGCAGGGTCGTACCGACCGGGATGTTGCGCAGGGCGAGGTTGTTGCCCGGCTTGATGTCGGCCCCGGGACCGTTCTCGACGCGGTCGCCCTGGTTCAGGCCACGCGGCGCGAGGATGTAGCGCTTCTCGCCGTCCGCGTAGTGCAGGAGCGCGATGCGCGCGGTGCGGTTGGGGTCGTACTCGATGTGCGCGACCTTCGCCGGCACGCCGTCCTTGTCGTGACGACGGAAGTCGATCACGCGGTAGGCGCGCTTGTGGCCACCACCCTGGTGGCGCACGGTCACACGACCGGAATTGTTACGGCCGCCCTTGCTGTGCAGGGGACGGACCAGCGACTTCTCCGGCGTGGACCGCGTGACCTCGACGAAGTCGGCGACGCTGGCGCCACGACGGCCAGGAGTCGTCGGCTTGTACTTGCGGATACCCATTGTCTCTCAGTCCTCGGAAGTGATTCCGAAATCTGGACGATCCCGACCGCTTACGCGGTCGGACCGCCGAAGATGTCGATACGGTCGCCCTCGGCAAGGGTCACGATCGCGCGCTTGGTGGACGCACGCTGGCCGAAGCCGGTGCGGGTCCGCTTGCGCTTGCCCTGGCGGTTGATCGTGTTGACCCCGGTGACCTTGACCGAGAAGACCGACTGGACGGCCTCCTTGATCTGGGTCTTGTTGGCCCGCGGGTCGACGACGAACGTGTACTTGTTCTCGTCGAGCAGCGCGTAGCTCTTCTCGGAGACGACCGGCTTGATCAGGACGTCACGGGGGTCCGTGTACGACTTGCTCAGCGGCGTCTCGACGGTGTTCTTGCCCTCGGTGGCGTGGCGACGCGCCTTCTTGACGCGGGCCTCCTTGGCCTTCTTCGCGGCCTTCGAGGCGATAGCGGGGTGACGGATGGCCATCAGTCCTCGCTCCCTTCGTTGTCGTTGGCCTTCTGCGGGCCGGCGACGAAGGACTCGAAAGCGGCCTTGGTGAAGACCACGTCGTCCGAGACGAGAACGTCGTACGTGTTCAGCTGGCCCGGCTCCAGGATGTGGACCTGGGGCAGGTTGCGGGCGGACAGCCACGCGGCCTCGTCGGAGCGGTCGACGACCAGGAGCAGGTTCTTGCGCTCGCTGATCTTGCCGAACAGGCTCTTCGCGGCCTTCGTGGAGGGGGTCTCGCCCTCGACCACGCCGGTGACGACGTGGATGCGGTTGTGACGCGCCCGGTCGGTGAGGGCGTGCCGCAGCGCGGCAGCCTTCATCTTCTTCGGGGTCCGCTGCGAGTAGTCGCGCGGCACGGGACCGTGCACGACGCCACCACCGGCGAACTGCGGCGCGCGGGTCGAGCCCTGACGGGCGCGGCCGGTGCCCTTCTGGCGGTACGGCTTCTTGCCGCCACCACGGACTTCACCGCGGGTCTTGGTCTTGTGGGTGCCCTGGCGGGCAGCGGCCAGCTGCGCGACGACGACCTGGTGGATCAGCGGGATGCTGACCTTCTCAACGCCGAAGATCTCCGCGGGGAGCTCGACGGTACCGGCCTTGTCGCCCGCCGGCGAAAGGATGTCAACAGTGCTCATCGGTTACCTCAGGCCCCCTTGGCCGCGGTGCGGACCAGGACGAGGCCGCCGTTCGGACCGGGAACCGCGCCCTTGATGAGCAGCAGACCCTTCTCCGCGTCAACGGCGTGGACGGTCAGGTTCTGGGTGGTGACCCGCTCGTTGCCCATGCGACCCGCCATGCGGAGGCCCTTGAACACACGGCCCGGGGTGGCGCAGCCACCGATGGAACCGGGAGAGCGGTGCTTGCGCTGGGTGCCGTGTCCGGCGCCGAGGCCACCGAAGTTGTGGCGCTTCATGACACCGGCGAAGCCCTTGCCCTTGCTCTTGCCGGTCACGTCGACCTTCTGGCCGGCCTCGAACACCTCGGCGGTGATCTCCTGGCCGAGCGTGTACTCGGAGGCGTCCGACGTGCGGATCTCGACGAGGTGACGACGCGGGGTGACGTCGGCCTTGGCGAAGTGGCCCTTGAGGGGCTTGTTCACCTTGCGCGGGTCGATCTCGCCGAAGGCGATCTGGACGGACTCGTAGCCGTCGACGTCGTTCGTACGGACCTGGGTGACGACGTTGGGCCCGGCCTTGACGACGGTCACCGGGACGACACGGTTGTTCTCGTCCCAGACCTGAGTCATACCGAGCTTCTCGCCCAGGATGCCCTTGATCTGCTTAGCCATCTCTTCAGATCACCGGCCTCAGAGCTTGATCTCGATGTCGACACCGGCCGGGAGGTCGAGTCGCATCAGAGAGTCAACGGTCTTGGGGGTCGGGTCGAGGATGTCGATCAGGCGCTTGTGCGTGCGCATCTCGAAGTGCTCGCGCGAGTCCTTGTACTTGTGCGGCGACTTGATGACGCAGTACACGTTCTTCTCAGTGGGCAGCGGCACCGGGCCCGCGACCGACGCACCAGTACGGGTCACCGTCTCGACGATCTTCTTCGCCGAGGAGTCGATGACCTCGTGGTCGTAGGCCTTGAGCCGGATGCGGATCTTCTGTCCCGCCATGGCTACTTCGTAGTCCTGTCTCTCTTTACGCTCTGGAACCCGGTGTTCCCTTGACTTCCTCCGACCCACGCGGTCGGGCGTGTCGCACTCCCGCTGACACAGATGTCCCTTGTTCGAACATCCCTGCTGGGGGGTGCGGCCCTACCAGAACCGCGGACCGGAGGCGAAACGCCCACCGGGCGCCTGGCCGGCGCCGCGCCCACGCTTCCCGGAAGATTCCCGTACTTCCAACCCACACGGGGTTGACGAGTACCGTGGGACTCGCTTCCGGTCCTCCCGGCGGGAGGCGCGCAGCATCAACACTCGACCGAGCAACTCGGACAGTCTGCCATAGGGGGCGGGGCGGATGCCAATCGAGCGGGAGAGAATACCCCGGGGGTGACGTAGATCAAACCAGGGCGGGGGGCCGAGGGCGGCTCATGGTCTGTCGCGGCTTCGCCGCCGGACCCTCTGACCAGACACAACGCCTCTCGATCTTGTCGCCCGTGAGCTCCAAGAGCCGGTCGGCCGCCCAGCCGTTCCATTGGACGGCACGGGGTCTTGATCGCCGCTGCACTTCGGCTTCGACGACCGACGCAGGCCTAGGCAGTCGACCACCTGCTCGACCAGGTAAAGGAAGTATTCGTCTTCCTCGGCACTCTTGATGTCGACAGGTACCAGCCTGCCGACCGCCGACAGTTCGCCTGCGAGGCGCCGACTGAGAACAGGAACGCCTGGACGACCAGAGGGGAAGTCGCTCTTTGACCACGACCCGCTGCGCGTGCGACCAATCCGAACGGCACAGGAAGATCGTCAGCCGACCTCCGCGGCTCACGACGATCCCACTCCCTGCTGTCCACGGTCAGAAGCAGATCCATCGGCTGCCCGCAGCGGCACACCACCTCTTGCGGTCGAAGACCGCTCGCTCGGGTCCGCACCCGGCAGCCGAGCCGGAAGCTGTCCGCACCCAACGGCGCGTACCTTTCCGCACCTCCCCGGGTTGGTTCCACTCCCCCGCTCCGGGGCCCGTCCAGCGCGTCCCTCACCGGCTCGCCCAGCGCCAGCCGGGACAGCACCATCAGTCCATCGAGAGCGTTCGACTTGCCGCTGCCGTTGCGCCCGATCAGCACGGTGAGGTCCTCGAGGGGCAGCCGCTGGTCGGTGAGGCTCTTGAAGGAGGTCAGGCGCACCGACGGGGTACGGGGACCGGCCGTGCCGCACGGTCAGTCGTTCACATGCAGCACCGTGGACGCGGTGACCGACTCCAAGGCGGGTCCTGGTGCCGAGTACAGCACAGGGTTCAGGCTCCGCATCCAGTGATGATGGCCTGTAGGTCCATGGGTTCCTTGCCGGGTGACCAGACCAGGCGCCTTTCGATCTGGTCGCCTGGTCACGCCAATCCCCACGGATTGGGGTGCGGTGTACGTGCCGCGTCCTCAGACCAGACGAGCCTCGCCTCGAGATCAGCACCAAGGAAATCCCACAGGCGGTCCACCGCCCAGCCGTTCCAATAAACACCGCCGGGAAACTGCGGTACACGGAACGCGGGAAGGTCCGCTGGTAGCGCGTCTGCCCTAAAGACGGTCTTCTTGATCTCACCGGTTGTCCTCTTTGGTCTGGAGGACCTGGCCACATCGACACAGTCGACTACTGCCTCCACGGCGTAGCAGAGGTACGCACCCGCGTCAGCCCCCTCAATGTGTACCGGGATCAACCGACCGGCTGCCAGGAGTTCCTCCCGCATCGCATCGGCGATTCGCCGGCTCAGAACGGGTGCTTCTGGGTAGCCGGACGGGAACTCCGTGGCACGCAGCTGCGGATTGCCGTCCCACTCGGCCGTAAGCGCTGTCGGTAGATCAGCGGGAGAGCCGCTGATCTGCCAGCGAATGATCTTCCTCAGTGACGGACCCATCAGCAAGGTCCGGAAGTCGCCGAGGCTCGGCAGCAAACGGTACACGGACAAGGGCTTCAAGTGATCATCACGGGTCATGGTGCCGTCCAGAAGGCGGTCGGTGAGGGAGTGCCGGTCGATAGCTCAGCTTCGATCTCACGGCCGATCGCGCGCAACTCCCGTCGGAGTTCGGAGCGGATCGCTCGTGCACCGAAACCTCTCGCGGTCCTGTCTTCGACCACCCGGTCAAGACGCTGGTTGACGCGCTGCAAGAACGGCTCGCGATGGGTGAAGTTGTGGGGACTCGGGTGCCCCAGAGGGATCCCGTTGGCTGCGTCATTGATGTCGACCCCGTACCTGTCCAGCAGGTCCCGGCTCCGAGCGCCCGGTACCCAGTGGCCGGCTGTGCCTCCGGACGGGACGATGTGCGCCGCTGCCTGGCCACGGCCCACCGGGCGCCCTTCGAGACGCATGTTCCTGCGCAGCCGTCGAGCGTTCTGCCGACAGGTCAGAAGCCCCAGATAGTCGACCCAGTGCAGGGGATTGACCACGTAGAGCCGAGCGTTGGGTCCAGCCTGCATTCCCAGGGGGTCGGGACTCGCGTAGGCCGCAGTGGCGGGGTCGTAGTGGCGGAAGAGGTTGTAATGGAGCCCGGTTTCCGGGTCGTGGTACTGGCCTGGGAAGCGCAACGGCGTATACGCGTCGGCGTCTGTGTTCCAGGTGGTGAGGCCCCAGAGTGTGGTGTCGGCGCGCCAGGCGATGTCGCCGGATTCCGACACGAGTTCGGTAGGGGTGCCGACCAGGTCGGTGATGATCGCGAAGAAGCGCTGGTCGATGACTGTCTGAGGCGCATGTGCCAGCGCTGTGCGCTCGGTCTGGGCCAGCGGATGCATGCCGTCCCGGTCCCAGGTGAGGGTGCTCACCTCAGGGGTGTCCTGTCGCCATGACGTCTGCTCCACCAGATGGGCACCGTCCCAGACGAAGCGGCTCTCCTCGACGACTGCCTCCCCGTCCGGGGCCAGCCTCTGCTTTGCCGTGCGGCGTCCCAAGGGGTCGTAGAGATACCGCCACACGGTCCCCTCGGGAGTGGTCACCGATGTCAGACGGTCCTCGGCGTCCCAGGTGTAGCGCCAGATGTCCGGCTTACGGGACAGCCGCGTCTTGCGCCTGAGAACCACCCGACCCGCGGCGTCGTACTCGTAGTGGACGGATCCGGCGCTCACCACCCGGTTGCCCGAAAGAACCCGGTCCCCGCGTGCTTGGGGCTCCGGATACCGGTCCGCCCAGTATGCGTGTGTCTGGTTTCCGGATCTGTCGTAGGAGTACGACTCGTCGTGGTCCGCGGCGTGCACGGCTGTGACACGCCCCACCGGGTCGAGGCCGACGCTGCGGTGCCCGGTGATGTTGTCGTCCAGGCCGGTCAGGTAGCCGTCAGCCCGGTAGGTGTAGATCTGACGTTTCAGAATGCCCCGGGATCCGGGACCGGTCAGTGTCTGGCCTGTGAGACGGTCTCCAGTGTCCCAGGCATGCGTCAGGGTGAGCCCGGAGGCAGCAAGTCGGCGCGCAGTTTCGCGGCCCAACTCGTCGTAGGTGGAGGCGAGCGTGCGGCCGGACGCAGTGAGCGTTGCGCGGTTGCCGGCGGGGTCGTACGTGTACGTCGTGACGGCGCCGGACGGAGTGACGCGGCGGACGGGGCGGCTCAAGACGTCGTATTCGGTCAAGAGGGCACGCCCGTCGATTGCCTCGGAAGTGACACGGCCGGCCCTGTCATAGGTATAGACGAGCGTGGCGTCGGGGCCCACGGCCTCAACGAGGCGTCCCGCCTGGTCGTGCGTGTAGGCGGTTGTCCAGCCCTCAACGCTCTTCGCAACCTGGTTCCCTGCGACGTCGTACAGGAACGTGGTGGTCTGGCCCAGCGGGTTGGTACGGCTGAGCAGCTGACCCGCCGCGTCGTACGTATAGGAGACGGTACGGCCGTCGAAGTCCGTCTCTGCCACGAGGTTGCCGACCGAGTCGTAGGCGTAGTCCCAGGTGAGCCCACGGGGGTCGGTGACCTGGAGGGGGCGCAGTTCGGCGTCGTAAGTGAAGCTGTAGCGACTCCCGTCGGGCGTGGTACGGGAAGTCAGAAGGTCGAAGCCGCCATACGTGAAGTTGGTCACCCGGCCCAGGACGTCGGTGTGACGAACGCAGTTTCCCTCACCGTCGTAGGCCCAGGTCTCCGTGGCCCCTTCCGGGGTGGTGCGCGAGGAAATGCAGCCTTCCACGGTCCAGGACATGTGGGTTGTTGCACCCAGCGGATCGGTGATGGCGATGGCACGGCCGAACGGATCGTACGTGATGCTCGTCACCGCTCCAAGGGGATCCCTTACGGAAGTCGGCTGCCCCGCACGGTTGTTGATGAAGCGCCGTTCCGCCCCGGTCGGATCCGTCAACGAGGTCAAAGCACCTGTCTCGTCATGGGCAAAGACGGTGACAGCACCGTCGGGAGCCGTCAAAGAGACGCAATTTCCATGGTCGTCCCATTTCTGGCGCAGCACGGAGCCGTCGTAATCCACCAGCTCCACCAACAGATTGAGCTCGTTGTAGCGGGCCGAGGAGGAGGTTCCATCGGGCAACCGGACGGTCGTCAGGTTGCCGCTGTCATCCCACTCCATGCGGATGGTGCGCCCCAATGGATCAGTGCGCGACAGCAGCCGATCGCGCCGATCCCATGTCTGGAACGTTGTACGTCCGAGCGGGTCCGTCTCAGCCACCAGCTGGTACGCGTCGTTGAACTGGTATCGCGTGACGTGGCCGAGTGAGTCGGTAGCGACCGCGTGATGCGACGTCTCGTCATACTGGAAGGTGTAGTCCAGCAGCCCACCGGCACCGCGACCAGCGATGCAGCGGTCGTCGTCGTCGTACTGGAAGCGGTACCAGTAACCGTTCCGATCCTCCCAGCAGGTCATCCGATGCCGGTCGTCGTAGGAGAACCTCAGCGGCAGCCCGGAGCTGTTCTGGACGGCGCTGAGACGACCGCAGGTGTCGTAGGCATAACGCACAAGAACGGGCTGGTCCGGATGGCTGAGCAACGTCAACGCCGTCATGCGTCCGTGCTCGCACTCCACACCGACGCGGTAGCCACCGTGATGAACCAGTGCGGAAGGTGAGCCGTCGGCTCGGTACTCGACGGTGATGGTGTTGTTATGGCGATCGCTGATCACTGCAAGCGGAAGCTCGGTCGCGGAACGGCAGGGCACACGCCGGAAGTGGAGCGTCTGTCCGGTATCGACGCGGTGCACGGTGATCTCGCCGTCCGGCGCGCCGTCCCAGCTCATCGGCCACGCTGGGCCCTCCACCGGCAGCACTGAGACGTCCGGGCCGGGGACGGGATAGTGGAGGACCATGCCGTCGTCCGCAACGAACCGCACGGCCGTGGCGTCGAGCAGCAACCGCTGGTCCAAGGTGGAGGTCCAGTTCCGTCCCAGCAAGCGTCCGCTCCGTACGCCGGTGCGGTAGTGCCGTTCGAGGACGAGGGGAAGCATGCCGTCCAGCTTGACGTCGAGGGCGGACATGACCATCTCGCCAGTGGCCATGTCGACGGGGTCACCACGGGTGATGAGCTTCTTCATCTGACGCCCCAGCGCCCGGGTGCTCTTGCCGAGCCCCTTGACTCCGAGGGCCATGCCCTTCAGGCCCGTCTTGCCCAGAGCCTTGAGCCCTTTGGCGAGGCCGCCGAGGGTGGTGATGCCCTTGCCGCCGGGTATGCAGTCCAGGGCCGCGAAGGCCACATCCCATAGGGATGCCTGGCCCTTTCTGTATTTGTTGATCGTGTCGGCCAGCACCACCGCCGCGGCGATCAGCACGATCGCCCCCAGGATCGGCCCGCCGATGATCATCGCGACGATCCCGACGACCGTCACGACGACCTTGCACACCGCGACGATCGTGTCCCAGTTGTCGGTGAACCAGTCGCCGATGTCCTCCCACCACGACCGGTTCTGGATGCCGGCGTCGGAGGCCTCGTCGATCTTCTGCTTCGCCTCGCGGGCCGCCTCCTCGCGCATCCGGCGCGCGTCCTCGGCCATCTTCTTCGCGGCGGCCAGCGCGTCCTGCGCGTCGCTGACGTCCGACCGCGCCTTGGACTGAGCCGACTTGGCGTGCTGCAGATCCCGCGTCGCCGCACGCACCTTGGCCTCGTCCGGCTTGTCCGCGTCGGACTTGCTGCCGGTCGGGTCGTCCTTGTACTTGTCGGCCTCCTTGGTGGCGCGGGTGACCCAGGAGTCGGCCGACGCGAGACGGGACTGCGCCGAGGACAGGTCCGCCCTGGCCTCTCGTGCCTTGGCCAGCGCCTTGTCCGCCAGGGCCTGGGCCCGCTCCAGCTTCGGCCAGTAGTCCGCGAGCGCGTCCCCGCACAGGTCGTACGACTTCTTCAGCTTCTTGAGGTTCTTCGGGACCCCGGAGAACTCCTCCTTGAAGACCGACGCCGACTTGCCCGCCCACTCCAGCAGCGTGTCCTCGTCCGCCATGCCCTTGACCAGACGCAGCGCGTCGGACACGTCGTCGGCGAAGTCGTGCAGGGTCTTGGCGAGTTTGCGGACCCGGTCCGGGTCACCGGGAGTCGGGTCCTTGTCCAGGTCCAGGACATGCCAGTCCGTCGGCCGGTGCCCCGCCATACCTCGTCCCCCGTCACGCACGCATCATCAACAGCCGTATGCACACGTGAACTTACCGGGCAAGTCAGTTCGACGAAAGATCAGGCTGCGAAGCCGACAGCTCAGCCCGTGAACCGGAACGTCGACGTGATCGCGTCGAAGATGTCGAAGAACGAGTCCGCGAGGTCCAGCACCTGGCTGCTGCCCGCCACCAGCGCGACCTTCCCCTCCTGCTCGGGGACCGGGATGTACGTCTGCATCAGCACGGCGCGGACCGTGCGGTTCAGCGCGTCCCCGGGGACAGGGATGTCCTCGATGCCGTAGGTCCGCGCCGCGGGACCCACCCCCGGGATGTCGACCGTGGTCACCTTCCGCCAGGAGTCGCCCTCCTTCTTCGCCTCCTTGACGGCCAACTGCCCGGCGATGACGGCCGGGTCCGTGGAGAGCGGCTCGCCGCGCTCGTTGCGGCCGCTGACCAGCGAGACCGTCACCGAGCCGGTGATCGGGGTGTCCCCGCCGAAGTTCTCCGCCATGCAGCCGCAGTACAGCGCGCCCGACTTCCACGCATCAGCCGCCGCCTTGCGCAGGAACTCGATGTACGTGTCCCGGTGCGGCGTCAACTCCGGGCGCTGACGCAGGCGTTCGCCGACCATGCGGCGGATCGAGTCGTCCCGCGACTCGGGCCGTACGTCGAACTCCCACCAGGACTCCGGCACCTTGATCCGGAAACCGCCCCGTTCGACGGTCAGCGCCTCCATGTAGCGGGCCATGACGCCGGCCTCCCCGTTCCGCTCGTTCGCTCGATCGCCGATTGCTTGTGCGCACACATGGTCGCATCGCACGGGTCACCCTCGCCGGGCAGCCCTGTCTGTTCATGAGCGTGAATAAGAATCAAGTAGCCGTCTATTGACGTGCCCGCAACACCCTCTTAACGTCCCAGAAAGCGCTTTCTCATCCCAGGGGTTGAACCGAGCCCCATCCAGACGAGCCACCTGGAGACGAACGATGCAACGGAGACACGTCAGGACCGTCAGCCCCGTCATCGCCTGCGCCGGCCTGCTCACCGGCACGCTCGTCGCACTGTCCGGCACCACGGCACACGCCGCCACCACCACCCGGTACGAAGCCGAGACCTCGCCCGCCATCTGCACCGGCGCCATCGAATCCGACTGGTCCGGCTACTCCGGCAGCGGCTTCTGCAACGGCACCAACTCCACAAGCGGCTACGCCCAGTTCACCGTCAACGCCCCCGCCGCGGGCACCGCCACCCTGCGCGTCCGCTTCGCCAACGGCGGCACCACCGCCCGCCCCGCGGACGTCGTCGTCAACGGCTCGACCGCCGCGTCCGCGTCCTTCGAGGCCACCGGCGCCTGGAGCACCTGGGTCACCAAGACCCTCACCGTGTCGCTGAAGTCGGGCAGCAACACCGTCCGCCTCAGCCCGACCACCTCCGCCGGCCTGCCCAACATCGACTACGTCGAGGTCGAGACCGGCGACACGACCACCCCGCCGCCCACCACCAGCGGCACCCTGTACGTCTCCCCCAACGGCACCGACAGCGCCCCCGGTACGGAGTCCAGCCCCACCACGCTCACCTCTGCGCTCACCCGCGTCGCACCGGGCGGCACCATCTACCTGCGCGGCGGCACGTACCGCTACTCCCAGACGGTCACCATCGCCCCGACCAACAGCGGCACCTCAAGCGCCCGCAAGACCCTGGCCGCCTACCCGGGCGAGACCCCGGTCCTGAACTTCTCCGCGCAGACCGAGGACCCGGCCAACCGCGGCCTCGCCGTCAACGGCTCCTACTGGCACGTCAAGGGCATCGTCGTCGAACGCGCCGGCGACAACGGCATCTTCGTCGGCGGCAGCAACAACATCCTCGAGCGCACGGTCACCCGCTTCAACCGGGACACCGGCCTCCAGCTCGGGCGGACGGCCTCCACGACCCCCAAGGACCAGTGGCCGTCCAACAACCTGATCCTCAGCGCCGAGTCGCACGACAACGCCGACTCCGACGGCGAGGACGCCGACGGCTTCGCCGCGAAGCTCACCGCCGGCCCGGGCAACGTCTTCCGGTACGCCGTCTCCCACCACAACATCGACGACGGCTGGGACCTGTACACCAAGTCGGACACGGGTGCGATCGGCCCGGTCACCATCGAGGACTCCCTCGCCTACGCCAACGGCACCCTCACCGACGGCTCCCAGGCCGGCAACGGCGACCGCAACGGCTACAAGCTCGGCGGCGAGGACATCCCCGTCAACCACGTCGTCCGGCGCAGCATCGCCTACAAGAACGGCAAGCACGGGTTCACCTACAACAGCAACCCCGGCTCGATGACGATCTCGGACAACGTCAGCATCGACAACGCCCAGCGCAACTTCAACTTCGACGCCGGTACGTCGGTGTTCAAGAACAACACCTCCTGCCGCAGCGGCAGCGGCACCAACGACCGGATCATCGGCACCGCCGACAGCACCAACCAGTTCTGGACGGGCTCCAACGGCTCCCGCTGCACCTCGTACGCGGGCGCCCTGCGCTGGTCCTTCGCCTCGGACGGCCGCCTGGTGGTGACGTTCGGCGGGTGACGCGGTGAGGGGGCCGACCGCACCGGGCCGGCCCCCTCCCCCGCGGCAGCGCACGCGCCTTGGGCGAGCAGCCCCCGCAGCCGCCCTGCCCTCGGCGACGAGCAGCGGCACCGCCTCTCTGGCCATGGCGATGAAGGCGGCGTTCTCCTCCCATCGCTCGTCGGCGCAGTCGACGTAGCGGGGCTGCGTCTGAGGTCATGCCCCAGTGTCACCGCCGACTGAGAGGACGGGCCAGGCGAGCGAACTCCCACGGGTCGTGAGCGCTGAAGACGACGACCTCGTCCGCGCGGTCACGGCTGAGGTCCCGCAGTCGGTCGCGGGTCGACACGCGGGCCTCGGCATCGGTCTGGGCTCCGTGCTGGACCGGGTCGAGGAACGGGTGGGAAAGGGGCGGGGTGTGCGCGAGCTCGCCGTGGTACATGTACGCGTCACCCGCGTGCAGCAGCCACCGCCCGCCGTCGTCACGTACGGCGACACCCGCGTGTCCCGCCGAGTGGCCGGGCAACGGCACCAGCAGCAGCTCGCACGCCAGGCCCTTCGGCCGCGCCGGACCAGGGACGCCGAACCACTCGGTGCCCTCCTGCACGGGTGCCGGTGTCAGCAGCGGGTGGTGCGCCCGGTGGGCCCGCATGAAGCGGTCGAGGCTGTGCCGGTGGTGTGCCGCCACGGGGTCGGTGACGGCCCGGTATTCGTCGGGGTGCACATGCACCTGCGCGTGAGGGAAGTCGGGCAGCCCTCCGGTGTGATCGCGATGCAGGTGGGTCAGCACGATGTGCCGTACGTCCTCGGGCGCGTACCCGAGGCGGACGACCTGGCGCAGCGCGGTCTCCTCGGGGTCCAGCGCGGGTCGGGCGTACGCCACCCAGTCCGCGCCCAGCGAGCGTTCAGGGTCGCGTACGTCGGCGGTGCCGAGGCCGGTGTCCACCAGGACCAGCCCGTCCGCGTCCGTCTCGATGAGCAGGCAGTGGCAGACAGCGGCCCGCGCCTGGTCCGGGGCCTCCGCCGCCGGTGCTCCGCGCAGTGGTGAAATCGTGCGGAGGGAGCCACAGTTGAGGTGGTGGATGCGCATGAATCCCCCTGGAGGCGAGTCGGCGGCTGTTCGCGACGGACGTTAGGAGGTGCCTCCGTGACTCACCAAACGGTTGAGCATGTGGGAGTGGGGGCGTCACTCGCAGAGGCCGCTGACGAAGTCCGCCCAGGCCTCCGGCGTCAGGGCCAGTCGCGGGCCCTGGGTGTGCTTGGAGTCGCGGACGTGGATGGTGTGGGGGGCTATGGCGATCTCTACGCAGGAGTTGCCGTCGTTGCCGCCGCTGTAGCTGCTTTTGAACCACGCCAGCTCGGAGGCGTCCCCGGCAGTGGACTTGCGGATCATGTTTCTCCCAGCAGTTGCTCGATGAAGGCCAGCGACTCCCTGGGCGAGAGCGACCTGAGCCCGGATGGTGCCATAGCGCAGTTCAAGGATGCGGAGCTGCTTGGGGTCAGAGGTCGGTCGACCGTTGAAGGCACCGTCGGAGCGGCCCACCGCCGTACCGTCAGCGAACTTCAGTAGCTCGATCCGTCCGTCCAAACCGGAGTGGGTGTCGCAGTACATCGGCATCACCTGAAGCACGACGTTGTGCAACCGCCCCACCTCCAGCAGTCGTTCGAGCTGCTGACGCCACACCATTGTGCCCCCGATCGGACGCCGCAGGGCCCCCTCTTCCAGGACGAAGCTGAGGGCAGGTGCCGGATCTCGTGCAAAGACCGACTGCCGCGCAAGACGAGCCGCCACCATGCGTTCCACGTCGTCCAGCGAGTACGGCGGCTGCGCTGCCCCGATGACCGCGCGGGCGTGGTCCGAGGTCTGCAACAGCCCGGCGATGATGTTGCACTCGTACACCCCGATCTCGACTGCCTGCGCCTCCAGCTTCGCCAGCTCCCGAACCCTCTTCGGATACCGGACCTTCTTCACATCCTCCCAAGCCGCCGCAACCAGCCCCCCCGGCCCCCAACACCTCATCCGCCGCGACCAGATACTCCTGCCGAGGAATCCGCTTCCCACCCTCGATCTTGTAGACCATGTCCTCGCCGTACCCGACGGCCGCGCCGAACTCCGCGGCCCGCATCCCCGCCGCCTCGCGCCGCAGCTTCAGCTGCCTGCCGACCGTGGTGATGACGGCGACTCCCCACTCGTCGTCCGGGTCCACCTCCCAGCCCGGCTCGTCCGCCTCGCACCTGAGCCGTCCCGCCTCTGCCGCGACCGACACTGCCTCGACCGACATCCGCACCCCTCCGTCGTACGACCGCACCGTGCAGCGACGCCTACCCGTACGCCCCGTCCCGACAGCCCGGACAGCACCGGACAAGCAGCGGACAGTCACCGTACGCACGCGCTGAGTGACTATCCACAGTAGGCGCACCCCGCCACGCTGAGTGACGTGATGCAGAAATCCCCCGAAGTCACCTCGCCCGTCCGCAGCTTCAGCCTCCAGCTCTCCCCCACCCCGCGCGGCGCCCGCCTCGCCCGCCTGCTCGCCACCGAGCAACTGCGCTCCTGGGGGCTCCCGCTGGACCCGGCCCGGCAGGTCGTCGCCGAACTGGCCACCAACGCGGCCACGCACGGCCGCGTCCCGGGCCGGGACTTCCGGATCCTGCTGTACGTCGTCGCCGGCACCCTCCGCATCGAGGTGACCGACACCCGCGCCGACCGCCTGCCCACAGCCCAACTCCCCGCTCCGGACGCCGAGTCGGGGCGCGGTCTGCTCCTGGTCGACGCCCTCGCCGACCGCTGGGGCACCAGCGAGGGCCTGCCGCCCCGCAAGACGGTCTGGGCCGAACTCGACCTCTCGCCGAAGCCTGCCCACTCCAGCCCCGGCACGGCTGGCGGCCACCCTTAACGCCGCGTTAAGCAGGCTATAAGCGGTCCTTTGCGAGCATGCATCCCTCCAACTTTCCGCAGGTCAGCGGCAGTTGGGGGATCATTCGGGCAGTTGGTTGCCTGGTGAACCGTCCGTAGCATCCGTCCACGGCCGACAGGATCGGCCCTTCCCCCACAAGACAAGGTGTGTTCAGCCATGGCTGCTCATCGCGCACGCCGGTGGACGCTCGGCGGGCTCGTCCCGCTGGTCTGCGCCTCCGTCGCCGCCGCGTTCGCCCTGACCACGGCCGGCCCGTCCGCCGGCCGGGCCGACGCCGTGCCCGCCGCCCAGACCTGGTCGGACGAGTTCAACGGTGCCGCCGGCAGCGCGCCGGACCCGGCCAAGTGGACCGTGGAGACCGGCGGCACCGGCAACGGCAACAACGAACTGCAGTACTACACGAACAGCAGAGACAACGTTGCCCTGGACGGCAACGGCAACCTCGTCATCACCGCCCGCAAGAACACCGACCCCGGGCTGCGGTGCTGGTACGGCACCTGCCAGTACACCTCCGCCCGGCTCAACACCGCCAGGACGTTCACGCAGGCCTACGGCCACTTCGAGGCCCGCATCAAGGTGCCGCGGGGCCAAGGCATGTGGCCCGCGTTCTGGATGCTCGGGAACGACCTGGGCAGCGTCGGATGGCCGAACAGCGGCGAGATCGACATCATGGAGAACGTCGGGTACGAGCCCGGCGTCGTCCACGGCACCCTGCACGGCCCCGGCTACTCCGGCGGCGGCGGTATCGGCGCGGCGTACACGCTCTCCGGCGGCCGGGCCTTCGCCGACGACTTCCACGTCTTCGCCGTGGACTGGAGCCCCGAGAAGATCACGTGGTCCGTCGACGGGCAGACCTACCAGACCCGCACCCCGGCCGACCTGGGCGGCAGGAAGTGGGTCTACGACCACCCGTTCTTCCTGATCCTCAACCTCGCCGTCGGCGGCAACTGGCCCGGCAGCCCGGACGGGAACACCCGGTTCCCGCAGACGATGACCGTGGACTACGTCCGCGTCTCGACCTCCGGCGGCTCGGGCGGGGGCTCCGGCGGCACCACCGGCGCCATCAAGGGCATCGGCGGCATGTGCGCCGATGTCGCCGGCGCCTCGACGGCCGACGGGACGCCCATCCAGCTGCACGACTGCACCGGCGTGGACGCCCAGAAGTGGACGCTGGCCGGCGACGGCACCGTACGCGCCCTCGGCAAGTGCCTCGACGTGCGCGGCGGGTCCACCGCCGACGGAGCCGCGGTCCAGCTCTACACCTGCAACGGGACCAAGGCCCAGCAGTGGGTCCACACCGCCGCGCGCGACCTCGTCAACGTCGGCGCGGACAAGTGCCTGGACGCCAAGGGCGGTTCCTCGGCCGACGGCACCCCGCTGCAGATCTGGACGTGCACCGGCGCACCCCAGCAGAAGTGGACGGTCGGCTGACCTTCTGCCGTCCCGCGGCACGGTCTGGGCCACGCTCGGTTCCGCGCACCCCCAGCCGGGCGCCCGGGGCACCGGCCAAAAGGCGTGGCCCAGACCGCCGTACCGCCGAATCATGGTCCGCATGACCGACACCACACGCCGCCGTGTCCTCAGCGCCTTCGCGGCCTCGGCCGCGGCCCTTCCGCTCGGCGGCCTGACGGCCGCCCCGGCCCACGCCACCAGCACGACCACGACCGGGGCCGCCGTCGAGGCCGGTGCCGCCGCCGAGACCGAGGCGGCCACCGCCCCCTTCACCGCGACCGGCCTGACGTCACCCCGCTCCCGTGTGACGCTGTCGCCACTGAACGCCGCGTACTTCCACCAGCTGACCCTGACCACGCCGCTCACCACGACCGTGCTGCCGGGCACACCGGCCCGCACCGAGGTGACCTCCGGCGGCAGGCGTGTCGCGCTGCTGACGCACGGGGCCCGGACGGTTCTCCTGCCCGGGCCGGAGCGGACGTTCACCGAGGACAAGAAGCCCTTCGTGGACGACTTCCGCCGCACCCTGCCCGACCTCGCGCTGCCGGAGGCGGACCGCGTGTACTGGGGCAGCTCCCCGGGCGGCGGCAGCTGGTCCACCCTGGGCCCGGCCGGCACCGACTTCTCGGTGACCCCGGGCACCGGCGTCATCACCCTCACCACCGACCACGCCGGCCGCCACGCCACCCTGCGGGACGACGAGATCACGGACGTGGACGTGCGCGCGGTCGCCCGCTTCGACAAGGTGCCCACCGGCCAGGCCTGTTCGTACGCGCTGATCTTCGGTTACCAGCCCGAGCAGGGCACCCGCAACCACTACCGGGCCCGGCTGTCCTTCCTCACCTCCGGCGCGGTGGAGCTGCGGGTGGAGAAGGAGGTCGCCGACGCGGTGACCCAGCTGGTCCCGGCGATCACCCTGGCCACGGGCGTGCCCGCGGGCACCGACTGGACGGTCCGGGTACGGCGCGAGGGCGGCCGCATCCGGGTCAAGGCGTGGGCTGCGTCGGCCGCGGAACCGCCGGCCTGGGCGGCCGACGTCACCGACGCGACCTTCGCCAAGGGCCGGGTGGGCCTGCGCGCCCTCGCCAACGACGGGTGCACCAACCTGCCGGTCAGGCTCCTGGTGAGCCGCTTCCAGGTGGACGCCGCCACCTGGGCGGCACCGCCGAGCGTGACGCACGGCGACTGGGTCCGGGTGCTGCCCGAGCCCTTCGACGGCACCTGGACACCGGACCTCGAACAGACGATCCGCGGCTGGTCCGGCTCCACCGCACCGGACGTGCTCGCGTACGCGGCGATGTTCCTCGCCGGCGCCCCCGGGGTGGCCAGCGGTTCCGGCCCGGCGAAGGGCAGACAGGTCCTCGGCGAGGCGGGCTACGGCTACCTGGACCCGCAGGGCTACCGCTACGAGGGTGCCGACTTCCACGAGTACATGAACACCGGCTGGACCTTCCCCGACGGCACCTACCGGGGCCCGTCCAGCAAGCAGGCGGGCAACCTGGACTGCTCGGGCTACACGCGCATGGTGTACGGCTACCACCTGGGCGTCCCGCTGGCGGCGGGCGAGGACACGTCAGGGACGCGGCTCCCGCGCACGTCGCGCCACATGGCCGAGCACGCACCAGGCGTCCTCATAGCCCGGACCGACGGCACGACCCCGCCCACGGCTTCCCAGCTCCAGCCCGGCGACCTCGTCTTCTTCAACGCCGACTCGGGCGACGACAACCCGGCCCCCACGGTGGACCACGTGGGCATCCACCTCGGCACGGACGCGTCGGGCCGGCGCCGCTTCCTCTCCAGCCGCAAGACCGTCAACGGCCCCACCCTGTCCGACCTGGGCGGCCCGTCACTGCTGGACGGCACGGGCACGTACGCCCGGACCCTGCACACGGTGCGCCGCGTCTGACGCAGCACCCCGGAACAGCGAAGAGGCCCGCACGACCGAAGTCGTACGGGCCTCTTCAAGCCCCTTGAGGCTCAGCCCAGGTCAGATCACTTGGTGATCTTGGTGACCTGGCCGGCGCCCACGGTCCGGCCACCCTCACGGATGGCGAACTTCAGGCCCTCCTCCATGGCGACGGGCTGGATGAGCTCCACCTTCATCTCGGTGTTGTCACCCGGCATGACCATCTCGGTGCCCTCGGGGAGGGTCACGACGCCGGTCACGTCCGTCGTACGGAAGTAGAACTGCGGGCGGTAGTTGTTGAAGAACGGCGTGTGGCGGCCACCCTCGTCCTTCGACAGGATGTAGGCCTGGGCCTCGAACTCGGTGTGCGGGGTGACCGAGCCCGGCTTGATGATGACCTGGCCGCGCTCGACGTCCTCGCGCTTGATACCGCGGAGCAGCAGACCGACGTTCTCACCGGCCTGACCCTCGTCCAGCAGCTTACGGAACATCTCGATGCCCGTAACCGTGGTCTTGGTCTTCTGCTCCTTGATGCCGATGATCTCGACTTCCTCGTTCACCTTGAGGACACCGCGCTCGATACGGCCGGTGACGACCGTACCGCGACCGGTGATGGTGAAGACGTCCTCGATCGGCATGAGGAACGGCTTGTCGACGTCGCGCTCCGGCTCCGGGATGGACTCGTCGACGGCCTTCATCAGGTCGAGGATCGACTGGGTCCACTTCTCGTCGCCCTCAAGGGCCTTCAGGGCGGAGACCTGAACGACCGGGAGGTCGTCGCCCGGGAACTCGTACTCGGAGAGGAGCTCACGCACCTCGAGCTCGACGAGCTCCAGGATCTCCGCGTCGTCCACCATGTCGGTCTTGTTCAGGGCGACGACGATGTACGGAACGCCGACCTGGCGGGCCAGGAGCACGTGCTCCTTGGTCTGCGGCATCGGGCCGTCGGTGGCGGCGACCACGAGGATGGCGCCGTCCATCTGCGCCGCACCCGTGATCATGTTCTTGATGTAGTCCGCGTGACCCGGGCAGTCGACGTGGGCGTAGTGACGCGCCTCGGTCTGGTACTCGACGTGCGCGATGGAGATGGTGATACCGCGCTGACGCTCCTCGGGCGCCTTGTCGATGTTGTCGAACGGGGTGGCCTCGTTCAGGTCCGGGTACGCGTCGTGCAGCACCTTGGTAATGGCGGCCGTGAGGGTCGTCTTACCGTGGTCGATGTGACCGATGGTGCCGATGTTGACGTGCGGCTTAGTCCGCTCGAACTTCGCCTTCGCCACTGGGGTCCTCCTGTGGAGTGGTTCTGTACGCCTTACTTCATCGGCGCCAGGTGATCTTTGCTGGATGGCCCGGATCCCGGGGGCAAACGTCCGCGATTGCGGCTGTTTGCCCCACGAGGCTCCGGAGTCAAGCCTACGGCGTGGAGACGGGCTCCGTTACTCGCCCTTGGCCTTCGCGATGATCTCCTCGGCGACGTTCCGCGGAACCTCGGCGTAGGAGTCGAACTGCATGGAGTAGCTGGCGCGGCCGGACGTCTTGCTGCGCAGGTCGCCGACGTAACCGAACATCTCCGAAAGGGGCACGAGACCCTTCACGACGCGGGCACCGGCCCGCTCCTCCATGGCCTGGATCTGGCCACGGCGGGAGTTGATGTCGCCGATGACCTCACCCATGTAGTCCTCGGGCGTGGTGACCTCGACGGCCATCATCGGCTCGAGCAGCACGGGAGAAGCCTTGCGCGCGGCCTCCTTGAAGGCCTGCGAACCGGCGATCTTGAAGGCGAGCTCGGAGGAGTCCACCTCGTGGTAGGCACCGTCGAGCAGCGTCACACGCACACCGGTCATCTCGTAACCGGCGAGGATGCCGAACTGCATGGCCTCCTGGCAGCCGGCGTCGACCGAAGGGATGTACTCCTTCGGGATACGACCACCGGTGACCTGGTTGACGAACTCGTACGAGGCGTCGCCGCTCTCGATCGGCTCGACCGAGATGATGACCCGGCCGAACTGGCCGGTACCACCAGTCTGCTTCTTGTGGGTGTACTCGACCTTCTCGACCGACTTGCGGATCGTCTCGCGGTACGCGACCTGCGGCTTGCCGACGTTGGCCTCGACCTTGAACTCACGGCGCATACGGTCGACGAGCACCTCGAGGTGCAGCTCGCCCATGCCGCCGATGATGGTCTGGCCGGTCTCCTCGTCCGAGTGGACCTGGAAGGACGGGTCCTCCTCGGCCAGGCGCTGGATCGCGACGCCCAGCTTCTCCTGGTCGCCCTTCGACTTCGGCTCGATGGCGACCTGGATGACCGGCGCCGGGAAGTCCATGGACTCCAGGATGACCGGGGCCTTGTCGTCGCAGAGCGTCTCGCCGGTCGTGGTCTGCTTCAGACCCATGACCGCGACGATGTCGCCGGCGCCCACCGACTCGATCTCCTCACGCTTGTTGGCGTGCATGCGGTAGATCTTGCCGATGCGCTCCTTCTTGCCCTTGACGGAGTTCAGCACGGCGGTGCCGGACTCCAGGCGGCCGGAGTACACGCGGACGAAGGTGAGCTTGCCGAGGTGCGGGTCGCTCATGATCTTGAACGCCAGCGCCGACAGCGGCTCCTCGTCGGACGGCTTGCGCTTGATGACCTCCTCCGGGTCGTTGACCGCGTGGCCCTCGATGGCCTCGATGTCAACGGGGGAGGGCAGGTAGCGCACGACCGCGTCGAGCAGCGGCTGGACACCCTTGTTCTTGAAGGCGGTGCCGCAGAAGACCGGGGTCACCGTGGTGCCCTGGCCCTTGCCGGAGGCGATGGTGATACGGCGGATCGCCGCGTAGAGCTGCTCCTCGGTGGGCTCCTCGCCCTCGAGGTACAGCTCCATCATCTCCTCGTCGTTCTCGGCGACGGCCTCGAGCAGCTTGCCGCGCCACTCCTCGGCGGCCTCGGTGTGCGTGGCCGGGATGTCGACGACGTCGTACATCTCGCCCTTGGTCGCCTCCGCGGACCAGACCAGGGCCTTCATGCGGACCAGGTCCACAACGCCCTTGAAGTCGGCCTCGGCACCGATCGGCAGCTGCATGACGAGCGGCTGCGCGCCCAGACGGTCGCTGATCATGTCGACGCAGCGGTGGAACTCCGCACCGGTGCGGTCGAGCTTGTTGACGAAGCAGATGCGCGGAACGCCGTAGCGGTCCGCCTGACGCCACACCGTCTCGGACTGCGGCTCGACGCCGGCAACGCCGTCGAACACCGTCACGGCACCGTCGAGCACGCGCAGGGAGCGCTCCACCTCGACGGTGAAGTCGACGTGGCCCGGCGTGTCGATGATGTTGATGGTGTGGTCGACGTTGTCCAGCGGCCAGTGGCAGGTGGTGGCAGCAGAGGTGATCGTGATGCCACGCTCCTGCTCCTGCTCCATCCAGTCCATGGTGGCAGCGCCGTCGTGGACCTCACCGATCTTGTACGAAACGCCGGTGTAGAACAGGATCCGCTCGGTGGTGGTCGTCTTGCCCGCGTCGATGTGGGCCATGATGCCGATGTTGCGCACCCTGGCCAGGTCAAGCGAAGTGGTAGCCATAAGGCTTCAGTCTTCTCTCGGTTCTCGATGGGGTAGCGACTACCAGCGGTAGTGCGCGAAGGCCTTGTTGGACTCGGCCATCTTGTGCGTGTCCTCGCGCTTCTTCACAGCGGCGCCGAGGCCGTTGCTGGCGTCGAGGAGCTCGTTGAGCAGACGCTCGGTCATGGTCTTCTCGCGACGGGCGCGGGCGTAACCAACCAGCCAGCGCAGCGCCAGGGTGTTGGCACGGCCGGGCTTGACCTCGACCGGAACCTGGTACGTGGCGCCACCGACACGGCGGGACTTGACCTCGAGGGTCGGCTTGATGTTCTCCAGAGCGCGCTTGAGCGTGATGACCGGGTCGTTGCCGGTCTTCTCGCGCAGGCCCTCCATGGCGCCGTAGACGATGCGCTCGGCGGTGGAGCGCTTGCCGTTCAGCAGCACCTTGTTGATCAGGCTGGTCACCAGAGGAGAGCCGTAGACCGGGTCGATGATGACCGGGCGCTTCGGGGCGGGGCCCTTACGAGGCATTCTTACTTCTCCTTCTTGGCGCCGTAACGGCTGCGAGCCTGCTTGCGGTTCTTGACACCCTGGGTGTCGAGCGAGCCACGGATGATCTTGTAGCGAACACCCGGCAGGTCCTTCACACGGCCGCCGCGCACGAGCACGATGGAGTGCTCCTGCAGGTTGTGTCCCTCACCCGGAATGTAGGCCGTGACCTCGATGCCGCTGGTCAGACGCACACGCGCGACCTTGCGGAGGGCCGAGTTCGGCTTCTTCGGGGTGGTCGTGAACACACGCGTGCAGACGCCCCGGCGCTGAGGGGACCCCTCGAGTGCGGGCGTCTTGTTCTTCTCGACCTTGTCCTGCCGGCCCTTGCGGACCAGCTGCTGGATCGTAGGCACTACTTCTCCGGTTTCTGTGTGCCGATGGGTACAGCTAACCTGGAACGTCGCCGACCCACGCGGTCGGGTGTGTCGAATCCCGCGGATTCCTGCCGAGCGGCAGAAAGAAGCGCAGATTACGGTGGCCGGTCACAGCTCCCTATGCGGTTGAAGGCACGCAGGAGAGCCAAGGCACACCCCAGGCACAAGGTCTGAGCGTACCTATCGCATTCGCTGCGGTCAAAACAAATGGGCCTCACCCGCAGTGCCAGGCGGGACATGTCAAGACCCCGAGCCGCAGACGATCTTCGAATCGGCGGCGGCTGTCCGTTTCGAACACTTTTCTTGTCATCCTGCGTGGGTGTCAACCCGCCGCGATGGACACCGCCATCAGCAGCACCAGGACGAGTGCCCATCCCGCGGTCGACAACCACCCCAGGACCAGCCCGGTGAGCGCGAGCCCGTCCCCCAGCTCGTCCCTGCGGCGGATCTCGGCCCGCGCCGCGTGCCCCAGCACGACCGCCGGAATCCCGGTGAGCCCGAAGGTGGGCACACAGAGCAGCCCGCACACGGCGGCCCCCACCGCCTTCCCGTTCGTCCGCGCCCGCGGCACCGGCGGATACACACGCGGCACCGGCTGCGCGGCCACAGACTGCGGTACGGGCCCCTGCGGCAGGTCGGCGACCAGCACCGCCAGCTCTCCCACCGTACGGGCCGCATACACCCGCGCGACCCGCTCGTCGAACTCCTCCTGCTGGAGCCGCCCCTCACCGAATCCGGCTCTCAGCACGTCCACGGCCCGTTCCCTGTCGGCGTGCGAGGCGAGCATCGACGGCCCACTGGGGGCCTGCCAGGGCTGCCACGACGGGTACGGCGGCTGCGACACGGAGACCTCCCGGACGCCGGGGTCTTCCCATCATGCGCCGAAGCGGCGCCGGTGGCATCACGCCGGCAGCCACGCCGAAGGGCGGCCACCCCAAGAGGTGACCGCCCTTCAGTGACTCAGACGTACGCCTTACTGGTTGTACGGACCGTAGTCGTAGTCCTCCAGCGGCACGGCCTGGCCGGAGCCGGTGCCGAACGGCGAGTAGTCGATGTCGTCGTAGCCCACGGCCGAGTACATCGCGGCCTTGGCCTCCTCGGTCGGCTCGACCCGGATGTTGCGGTAGCGGGACAGACCCGTACCGGCCGGGATGAGCTTACCGATGATGACGTTCTCCTTGAGGCCGATCAGGGAGTCGGACTTGGCGTTGATCGCCGCGTCCGTGAGGACCCTGGTCGTCTCCTGGAAGGACGCCGCCGACAGCCAGGACTCGGTCGCCAGCGAGGCCTTGGTGATACCCATGAGCTGCGGACGACCGGAGGCCGGGTGACCGCCCTCCTGGACCACACGACGGTTTTCCTGCTCGAAGCGAGAGCGCTCGACCAGCTCGCCGGGCAGCAGCTCGGCGTCGCCGGACTCGATGATCGTCACGCGGCGGAGCATCTGCCGGATGATGATCTCGATGTGCTTGTCGTGGATCGACACACCCTGCGAGTTGTAGACCTTCTGGACCTCGCCGACCAGGTGGACCTGGACGGCACGCTGGCCCAGGATGCGCAGCACGTCGTGCGGGTTGGTGGCACCCACGGTGAGCTTCTGGCCCACCTCGACGTGCTCGCCCTCGCTGACCAGGAGACGGGCGCGCTTCGAGATCGGGTACGCCGTCTCGTCGCTGCCGTCGTCCGGCGTGATGACGATCTTCTTGGTCTTCTCGGTCTCCTCGATCCGGACGCGGCCGGAGGCCTCGGAGATCGGGGCGACACCCTTCGGGGTACGGGCCTCGAAGAGCTCGACGACACGCGGCAGACCCTGCGTGATGTCGTCACCGGCCACACCACCGGTGTGGAAGGTACGCATCGTCAGCTGGGTGCCGGGCTCACCGATGGACTGGGCGGCGATGATGCCGACCGCCTCACCGATGTCGACCAGCTTGCCGGTGGCCAGCGAACGGCCGTAGCACATGGCGCAGGTGCCGACCGCGGACTCGCAGGTCAGGACCGAGCGGGTCTTGACCTCCTCGACGCCCTGCGTGATGAGCTCGTCGATGAGCACGTCGCCCAGGTCGGTGCCGGCCGGGGCCAGCACCTTGCCGTCGACCACGATGTCCTCGGCGAGGCAGCGCGCGTACACGGACGTCTCGACGTTCTCCGCCTTGATGAGGACGCCCTCGGCGTTGCGCTCGGCGATCCGCAGCTTCAGGCCGCGGTCGGTGCCGCAGTCCTCCTCGCGGATGATGACGTCCTGCGAGACGTCGACCAGACGACGGGTGAGGTAACCCGAGTCGGCGGTACGCAGCGCGGTGTCCGCCAGACCCTTACGGGCACCGTGCGTGGAGATGAAGTACTCCAGCACGGACAGACCCTCACGGAACGACGCCTTGATGGGCCGCGGGATGGTCTCGTTCTTGGCGTTGGACACCAGACCACGCATACCGGCGATCTGGCGCATCTGCATCATGTTTCCTCGGGCACCCGAGTTGACCATCATGAAGATCGGGTTGGTCTTCGGGAAGTTGCCCGTCATGGCCTCGGCGACCTCGTTGGTCGCGTTGGTCCAGATGCCGATGAGCTCCTGGGTGCGCTCGTCCTTGGTGATCAGACCGCGCTCGTACTGCTTCTGGACCTTCTCGTCCGCGGCCTCCCACTTGGCGACGATCTCCTTCTTCGCCTCGGGGACGACGACGTCGGAGATCGAGACCGTGACGCCGGAACGCGTGGCCCAGTAGAAGCCGGCCGCCTTCAGGTTGTCGAGCGTCGCCGCCACGATGACCTTCGGGTAGCGCTCGGCGAGGTCGTTGACGATCTCGGAGAGCTGCTTCTTGCCGACCTCGTAGTCGACGAACGGGTAGTCCTCGGGCAGCAGCTCGTTGAAGAGCGCACGGCCCAGCGTGGTCTTCAGCCGGAAGCTGTCACCCTGCTGCCACTCGGGCTCACCCTCCTCGCGCGCGGGCGGCGTCCAGCCACGCGGCGGGATGGTGCCCACCGGGAAGCGGATGTCGACCGGCGTCTGCAGCGACAGCTCGCCCGCGTCGAAGGCCATGATGGCCTCGGCGACGGAGGCGAAGGAGCGGCCCTCGCCCTTGATGTCGCGGCCCTCGGCGTCGGTGGTGAGGAAGTACAGACCGAGGACCATGTCCTGGGTCGGCATCGTCACCGGACGGCCGTCGGCCGGCTTGAGGATGTTGTTCGAGGACAGCATCAGGATGCGGGCCTCGGCCTGCGCCTCCGCGGACAGCGGCAGGTGCACGGCCATCTGGTCACCGTCGAAGTCCGCGTTGAACGCGGTGCACACGAGCGGGTGGATCTGGATGGCCTTGCCCTCGACCAGCTGCGGCTCGAAGGCCTGGATGCCGAGGCGGTGCAGCGTGGGCGCACGGTTCAGCAGAACCGGGTGCTCCGCGATGACCTCTTCCAGCACGTCGTACACGACCGTGCGGCCGCGCTCGACCATCCGCTTGGCGCTCTTGATGTTCTGCGCGTGGTTCAGGTCGACCAGGCGCTTCATCACGAACGGCTTGAACAGCTCCAGCGCCATCGCCTTCGGCAGACCGCACTGGTGCAGCTTCAGCTGCGGACCGACGACGATCACGGAACGCGCCGAGTAGTCGACACGCTTGCCGAGCAGGTTCTGACGGAAGCGGCCCTGCTTACCCTTCAGCATGTCGCTGAGGGACTTCAGCGGGCGGTTGCCCGGACCGGTCACCGGGCGGCCGCGACGGCCGTTGTCGAAGAGGGCGTCAACAGCCTCCTGAAGCATGCGCTTCTCGTTGTTGACGATGATCTCGGGCGCGCCGAGGTCGAGCAGCCTCTTGAGACGGTTGTTGCGGTTGATCACCCGGCGGTACAGGTCGTTCAGGTCGGAGGTCGCGAAGCGGCCACCGTCCAGCTGCACCATCGGACGCAGGTCCGGCGGGATGACCGGCACGCAGTCCAGCACCATGCCCTTGGGGCTGTTGGAGGTCTGCAGGAACGCGGAGACGACCTTCAGGCGCTTGAGCGCACGGGTCTTCTTCTGGCCCTTGCCGGTACGGATGATCTCGCGGAGCTTCTCGGCCTCCTCCTCGAGGTCGAAGGACTCCAGGCGCTTCTGCAGCGCCGCGGCACCCATCGAGCCGTCGAAGTACGTGCCGAAGCGGTCGCGCAGCTCGCGGTAGAGCAGCTCGTCGCCCTCGAGGTCCTGGACCTTGAGGTTCTTGAACCGGTTCCACACCTCGTCGAGCCGGTCGATCTCGCGCTGCGCGCGGTCGCGCAGCTGCTTCATCTCGCGCTCGGCGCCCTCACGCACCTTGCGGCGCACGTCGGCCTTGGCGCCCTCGGCCTCCAGCTCGGCCAGGTCGGCCTCGAGCTTCTTGGCGCGGGCCTCCAGGTCGGCGTCGCGGCGCTGCTCGATCTGCTGGCGCTCGACGGAGACGTGGGCCTCCAGCGAGGGCAGGTCGCGCTGACGGCGCTCCTCGTCCACGTACGTGATCATGTACGCGGCGAAGTAGATGACCTTCTCGAGGTCCTTGGGAGCCAGGTCGAGCAGGTAGCCCAGCCGGCTCGGGACACCCTTGAAGTACCAGATGTGCGTGACGGGCGCGGCCAGCTCGATGTGGCCCATCCGCTCACGGCGCACCTTGGCGCGCGTGACCTCAACGCCACAGCGCTCGCAGATGATGCCCTTGAAGCGGACGCGCTTGTACTTGCCGCAGTAGCACTCCCAGTCCCGGGTCGGGCCGAAGATCTTCTCGCAGAAGAGGCCGTCCTTCTCGGGCTTGAGGGTGCGGTAGTTGATGGTCTCGGGCTTCTTGACCTCGCCGTGGCTCCACTGACGGATGTCGTCAGCGGTGGCCAGGCCGATCCGGAGCTCGTCGAAGAAGTTGACGTCGAGCACTATGCGTCAATCCCTCTCAGGGTCGTAAGTCTGTGGTCTGTACGGGGGCCTGGGGGTCGGCGGGGCCCTGGTGGGTCAGGGCCCCGCCGGACTCCCGTCAGACCTCTTCGACGCTGCTCGGCTCGCGCCGGGACAGGTCGATGCCGAGCTCCTCCGCAGCGCGGAAGACGTCCTCGTCGGTGTCGCGCATCTCGATGGACATGCCGTCGCTGGACAGCACCTCCACGTTGAGGCACAGGGACTGCATTTCCTTGATGAGCACCTTGAAGGACTCGGGAATGCCGGGCTCAGGGATGTTCTCGCCCTTGACGATGGCCTCGTAGACCTTCACGCGGCCGGTGACGTCGTCGGACTTGATGGTCAGCAGCTCCTGCAGGGCGTAGGCGGCACCGTAGGCCTCGAGGGCCCACACCTCCATCTCGCCGAAGCGCTGGCCACCGAACTGGGCCTTACCACCCAGCGGCTGCTGGGTGATCATCGAGTACGGACCGGTCGAGCGGGCGTGCAGCTTGTCGTCGACCAGGTGGTGCAGCTTGAGGATGTACATGTAGCCGACCGAGATCGGGTCCGGGAACGGCTCACCGGAGCGGCCGTCGAACAGCCGCGCCTTACCGGTCGGCAGGACCAGACGGTCCCCGTCGCGGTTCGGCAGCGTGTGCTGCAGCAGACCGGCCAGCTCGTCCTCGCGGGCACCGTCGAAGACCGGGGTCGCCACGTTGGTACGGGGCTCGACCTGGTCCGCGCCGATGGCCTGCAGGCGCTGCGCCCACTCGTCCGCCAGGCCGGAGACGTCCCAGCCCTGGCTGGCGAGCCAGCCGAGGTGGATCTCCAGCACCTGTCCCGGGTTCATTCGGGACGGCACACCCAGCGGGTTGAGGATGATGTCGACCGGGGTGCCGTCCTCCAGGAACGGCATGTCCTCGATCGGCAGGATCTTGGAGATGACACCCTTGTTGCCGTGCCGGCCGGCGAGCTTGTCACCGTCGGTGATCTTGCGCTTCTGCGCCACGTACACGCGCACCAGCTGGTTCACACCGGGGGGAAGCTCGTCGCCCTCCTCGCGGTCGAAGACGCGGACGCCGATGACCTTGCCGGTCTCGCCGTGCGGCACCTTCAGCGAGGTGTCACGGACCTCACGGGCCTTCTCACCGAAGATCGCGCGCAGCAGGCGCTCCTCCGGCGTCAGCTCGGTCTCACCCTTCGGGGTCACCTTGCCGACGAGGATGTCCCCGGCGATGACCTCGGCACCGATACGGATGATGCCGCGCTCGTCGAGGTCGGCGAGGACCTCCTCGGAGACGTTCGGGATGTCCCGGGTGATCTCCTCGGGGCCGAGCTTGGTGTCACGGGCGTCGACCTCGTGCTCCTCGATGTGGATCGAGGACAGGACGTCGTCCTGCACGAGGCGCTGCGACAGGATGATCGCGTCCTCGTAGTTGTGACCCTCCCACGGCATGAACGCCACGAGCAGGTTCTTGCCCAGGGCCATCTCGCCGTTCTGGGTGGCCGGACCGTCGGCGAGGACCTGACCCTCGACGACCCGGTCGCCCTCGTTGACGATGACCTTCTGGTTGACCGAGGTGCCCTGGTTGGAGCGGGCGAACTTGGCCAGGCGGTACGTGATGTACGTGCCGTCGTCGTTGGCGGTGGTGATGTAGTCCGCGGAGACCTCCTGGACCACACCGGCCTTCTCGGCCTTGACGACGTCGCCGGCGTCGACGGCGGAGCGGTACTCCATGCCGGTGCCGACGAGCGGGGCCTCCGCCTGGATCAGCGGAACGGCCTGGCGCATCATGTTCGCGCCCATGAGGGCACGGTTGGCGTCGTCGTGCTCGAGGAAGGGAATCATGGCGGTCGCGACCGACACCATCTGGCGCGGCGAGACGTCCATGTAGTCCACGTCCTCGGGGCCGACGTAGTCGACCTCGCCGCCCTTGCGGCGGACCAGCACGCGGTTCTCGGCGAAGCGCAGGTCGTCCGTCAGCGGCGCGTTGGCCTGCGCGATGACGAAGCGGTCCTCCTCGTCGGCGGTGAGGTAGTCGACCTCGTCGGTGACCTGGCCGTCGACGACCTTGCGGTACGGCGTCTCGATGAAACCGAACGCGTTGACCCGCCCGTAGGAGGCCAGCGAGCCGATCAGACCGATGTTCGGGCCTTCCGGCGTCTCGATCGGGCACATCCGGCCGTAGTGCGAGGGGTGCACGTCACGGACCTCGAAGCCGGCCCGCTCACGGGAGAGACCACCCGGGCCGAGGGCGTTCAGACGACGCTTGTGCGTCAGCCCCGACAGCGGGTTGTTCTGGTCCATGAACTGGGACAGCTGGCTGGTGCCGAAGAACTCCTTGATGGAGGCGACGACCGGCCGGATGTTGATCAGGGTCTGCGGCGTGATGGCCTCGACGTCCTGGGTGGTCATGCGCTCGCGCACGACCCGCTCCATACGGGCGAGACCCGTACGGACCTGGTTCTGGATCAGCTCGCCGACGCTGCGGATACGGCGGTTGCCGAAGTGGTCGATGTCGTCGGTCTCGACGATGATCGTGCGGCCGTTGTCGCCGACCGTCTCGGTCTCACCGGCGTGCAGCTTCACCAGGTACTTGATCGTCGCGATGATGTCCTCGACGGTCAGGATCCCGGCGTCCAGCGGGGTGTCCGTACCCAGCTTCTTGTTGACCTTGTAGCGGCCGACCTTCGCGAGGTCGTAGCGCTTGGGGTTGAAGTAGAGGTTCTCGAGCAGCGTCTGCGCGGCCTCGCGCGTGGGGGGCTCGCCCGGGCGCAGCTTGCGGTAGATGTCGAGCAGCGCGTCGTCCTGGCCCTGGGTGTGGTCCTTCTCCAGGGTGGCGCGCATGGACTCGTACTCGCCGAACTCCTCCAGGATCTGGTCGGTGGTCCAGCCCAGAGCCTTGAGCAGCACGGTCACGGACTGCTTGCGCTTGCGGTCGATGCGGACACCGACCATGTCGCGCTTGTCGATCTCCATCTCCAGCCAGGCACCCCGGGACGGGATGATCTTGGCGGAGAAGATGTCCTTGTCGGAGGTCTTGTCGATGCTGGAGTCGAAGTAGACACCGGGGGAACGGACCAGCTGCGACACCACGACACGCTCGGTGCCGTTGATGACGAAAGTGCCCTTGTTCGTCATGAGCGGGAAGTCGCCCATGAAGACGGTCTGGGACTTGATCTCGCCGGTCTCGTTGTTGGTGAACTCGGCGGTGACGAAGAGCGGGGCCGCGTACGTGAAGTCGCGCTCCTTGCACTCGTCGATCGAGTTCTTCGGCGGCTCGAAGCGGTGGTCCCGGAACGTCAGCGACATCGACCCGGAGAAGTCCTCGATCGGGGAGATCTCCTCGAAGATCTCCTCGAGGCCGGACTTGGTGGGGACGTCCTGACCGTTCTCCAGAGCCTCCTCGACGCGAGCCTTCCACGCGTCGTTGCCGAGCAGCCAGTCGAAGCTCTCGGTCTGGAGCGCGAGAAGGTTCGGAACCTCGAGGGGCTCCTTGATCTTTGCAAAGGAGATGCGCAGCGGGGCGGTGCTGGCGCCGTTGTTCGTATTCGCGGTCGAGGCAGTGCGCGAGGCGGCCAAGAGGGGGTCCTTCCGAGGGCTCGGACTCACTACGCGCGTACCGGTCCCTCTCCCGTACACAGAGACAGAACTCCCAGGTCAGGGATGATCTTGTCGTCAGTGCTCGGATGAGGGCAGACCCCTGGTGACGGGCAGGGGACAGCTAACAGGCAGCGCAAAGGGTCAGTGTAGCCACATGGCACACTGATGTCCAGTGCGGGTTTTTCGCGACCCTCGTTGTTCTCAACGCCCTCGGCATGCTTGCCCTCAACGCACGTTGATACTGCCCTCTTCGCCGTCGATCCATGCCTCGGATTCGGATCCTGTGACGACGCGTCCTGAGAATTGCGCGCTGCGTGCGGTTCGTCAAGGCCTCCCGGCCCGGACCCGGGGCCCGGGGAGACACGACGAAGATCACCATACCCCCCGCCGAGAGGGACGCAAGGCAACCGTGGCCGCACCCCCGGCAACGCCGAAGAGCGACCACCCGCATGGATGATCGCTCTTCAGGCTTGAGGCGTTACAGGCCTTGTGGGGCCTGTGAGGTCTTACTTGACCTCGACGGAGGCGCCGGCGCCCTTGAGGGCCTCGGCGGCCTTGTCGGCCTGCTCCTTGTTGACCTTCTCGAGGACCGGCTTCGGGGTGCCGTCGACGAGGTCCTTGGCCTCCTTCAGACCCAGCGAGGTCAGCTCACGCACGACCTTGATGACCTGGATCTTCTTGTCGCCGGCGCCGGTGAGGATGACGTCGAACTCGTCCTTCTCCTCCTCGGCGGCGGCCTCGGCGCCACCGGCGGCACCACCGGCGACGACGACCGGGGCGGCCGCGGCGGCGGTGACGTCGAACTTCTCCTCGAAGGCCTTCACGAACTCGGAGAGCTCGATGAGGGTCATCTCCTCGAACTGGGCAAGCAGCTCGTCCTGGGTGAGCTTCGCCATGATGGCGGTCCTTCCACTCAAATCGGCAGGTGCCGGATGTACTGGATCAGGCGGGCGTACGTCGGCCCGCTGCGACCCACGCCGTCGACGCGGGTCAGAAAGCGAGCCGAATTACTCGGCACCGCCCTGCTCGGCCTGCTTGGCGCGCAGCGCGTCCACGGTGCGGACGAGCTTCGACGGCAGCGCCTGGAAGACGGAGGCAGCCTGGGACTGCTTCGCCTTGAAGGCACCGGCCAGCTTGCTGAGCAGAACCTCGCGGGACTCGAGGTCCGCAAGCTTCTTGATCTCGTCGGCGGACAGCGCCTTGCCGTCAAGGACACCGCCCTTGATGACGAGATTGGGGTTGTCCTTGGCGAAGTCGCGCAGACCCTTCGCCGACTCCACCGGGTCACCGGTGACGAAGGCGACGGCCGTCGGACCAGCGAAGAGCTGGTCGTCCAGCGTGATCCCGGCCTCGTTGGCCGCAATCTTGGTCAGCGTGTTCTTCACCACGGCGTACTGGGCGTTCTCACCGAGCGAACGACGCAGCGTCTTGAGCTGCGCGACGGTGAGACCGCGGTACTCGGTCAGCACGGCGGCGTTGGAGCTGCGGAACTTGTCCGTCAGCTCGGCAACCGCGGCAGCCTTGTCGGGCCTCGCCATAGAGCCTCGGCCTCCTTCCGGGTGATTCGGACCGCGCGGACCCGAAGGAGGACTGGGGAAAACGAAACGCCCCGGCGCAGGCGCACGGGGCGTAGCTCGACCGGACGCACACACGCCAGGGCGCGTGCTCCGGGAGCTCTTCCACTGTCACCTGCGCGGGTCGTCCGCAGTTCAGCGGATCCTTCGGCCACCGAGCCCTCTTGCGAGCGCACGGCAACGACCAGCGGTCTTTGGCTTCTGGGAGAGAGTACGTGAACGGCTCGCCGTCAAGCAAATCCGCTCTTCGGGGCAGGTCAGGCCTCGGAGCCGGCCTCCTCCATCATCTTGGCGAAGTCCACGGTGTCCTTGGCGGGCGGGGCCGTGACGGTCACCGGCTTGTTGATGTCGGTGAAGGTGATGGTCATGTCGAGCGGGCCGTTGGTGGTGTCGCCCTTCATGCGGACCTGCTTGGCGTGGTCCTCGCCGTCCACCCACATGTCCATGGCGAGCTTGTCGATGCCCATCTTCTCGTACCGCTTGAGGCTCTTCTCCCGGCGCTCGCGGGTCTGCTTGTCCTCGCCCTTGAGGGAGGCGCGCAGGCTGTCGAGGGTGACGGTGCCCGAGTAGTGGGTGGTCTCGACACCGCCCACCTTCTCGGTGCCGACCTTCTTCACGTCCTTGGCGCCGGTAAGGAAGCCGGCCTCGGCGGCCGGGTTCTGCTGGGCGTCGCCGGGTGCCCCCAGGTCGTTCAGTTCCTTGTCGGCGCCGAGCGCGGACATGTCGAACTTCATCCAGCTCTTGCCGTCCATCTCCTTGGCCATCTCAGCGCCTCCGCCCATGTACATCGCCTTGTCGACGAGGCGGATCTCGACATCGTGGCTCTGACCCTCGGCGAGCACGGTCATCTTCATGCTCATGGCGACGGAGGGCTTGACGGCCATCTGGGCCTCGCCCTTCACCTGTCCCTCCGGCGTCTTGCCGCTCATGGTGTAACGGAAGGACTTGATGTCCTCCGTCTTCTTCGCCGCCTTGGCGACGGCCGCCGCCGGGGACATCTCCGGCGACTTCTCGGCACCGCAGCCGACGGCGGTTCCGGCGAGCAGCAGGGCGGCGATACCGGCGGTGGATATGGACGTGGACGTCTTCATCGATTCCCCCCAAGGAATACATGGCTGATGCACAGCGAGGCCGTGAGCGTATCCCACGGAAGGGGAACGCCTCTGTCGAATTAGTGGGACACGGCAAGGCCTCAAGGGGTTGTGCTCTCGCGGCCCATCAGTTCCCGGACGTCCTGGGTGTCACCGGCCGGGGGCCTGTCCGCGCTGACCTTCACGCCGTAGTCGTCGTAGTACGCGGTCTGGGTCAGCGGGCCCGTCGCCGTTCGGGCCTTCTCGACCTTCTTCACCAGCAGGTGCTGCTCGTCGACCCAGACGTCCACGGTCTCGGCGCGGACACCGGCCTCGGTGAGCTGCTTCCTCAGGCCGGGGTCGGTGACGTCCGCGGCGTTCACGGTGCCCGAGTAGTGCGTGGCGCGCTCGCCGCGGACCGTCTCCCGGCCGACCCGCCGCAGGTCCGCGGAGGCCAGCAGGAGCTTCACGGACTGGTGCGGGGTGGTGGTGCGCATCTGGTCCCTCAGCAGGGCGCCGGAGCCGCCCGCGAGGGCCTCCAGGTCGGCGTACGCGTACCGGATCCAGTGTCTGCCGCCCGCCTGCTCGGCGAACTTGTCGCCCATGCGGGCGTAGTAGGCGTCGGGCAGGTAGCGGGCCTGCATCGAGGGGGTGCCGAGTCGGCGCATGGTGTCGGCCAGGGTGCCGCCGGTGTAGGTGAGGGTGAGCGTGCCGGTGACGCCGTCGCCCCAGCCGAGGGCGCCGCGGGCCGTCATGGACATCAGTGCGCCCAGGCGGGTCGTGGACTCGACGCGGGCGGTCCCGGCCCGGCCGGTGGCATGTGCGGCGGCACGCAGGGCGGCCAGGGATGCGGCGCGGCCGGGGTCCTTGCGGGGCTGGGGGCTGTGGTCGGGGGAGTCGCCCGGGGAGCCGGAGGAGGTGCACGCGGCCGCCGCCGTCAGCGCGGCCGCCGCCGCGACCGCCCGTCCCGCCCGGTGCATGGTCGTGCTCTTCATACGTCCCCCTGCGTGTCGCGGGTCCGCACGCCCACCGGGCGCGCCGACACCTGTCCCGCAAAGGGAACGGGCCCGGCACCTCGAAAGGTGCCGGGCCCGTGCTCCGGTTTCGGTGAGCCGTCAGGCTCAGACCGCGGCCGGGTCCTCCTCGACGAGGAGGTTGCGGGTGCGGTTCGGGTCGACCGGGATGCCGGGGCCCATCGTGGTGGTGATGGCGGCCTTCTTGATGTAGCGACCCTTGGCGGCGGACGGCTTCAGACGGAGGATCTCCTCCAGGGCCGCGCCGTAGTTCTCCACCAGCTTGGTGTCGTCGAACGACGTCTTGCCGATGATGAAGTGCAGGTTCGCGTGCTTGTCGACACGGAACTCGATCTTGCCGCCCTTGATGTCGGTGACAGCCTTGGCGACGTCGGGGGTCACGGTGCCGGTCTTGGGGTTCGGCATGAGACCACGGGGACCGAGCACGCGGCCGAGACGGCCGACCTTGCCCATGAGGTCCGGGGTGGCGACGACGGCGTCGAAGTCCAGACGGCCCTTCGCCACCTCGTCGATCAGCTCGTCGGCGCCGACGATGTCGGCGCCCGCGGCACGCGCGGCCTCGGCACGGTCGCCGGTCGCGAAGACCAGGACCCGGGCGGTCTTACCGGTGCCGTGCGGGAGGTTCACGGTGCCACGGACCATCTGGTCGGCCTTGCGCGGGTCGACACCCAGGCGGAAGGCGACCTCGACGGTGCCGTCGAACTTGGTCGTGGAGGTCTCCTTGGCGAGACGGACGGCCTCGAGGGGAGCGTAGAGCTTCTCCCGGTCGATCTTGGCGTCCGCAGCGCGAAGGGCCTTGCTGCGCTTGCTCACTGCTGCTCCTGTGGATGCTTAGGAGTCGTGGTCCGGGCCGAGCAGGCCCTTCCACACTTCTGCTGGTGTACGGGGGTTGAGGTCAGCCCTCGACCGTGACGCCCATGGAACGGGCGGTGCCGGCGATGATCTTCTCGGCGGCGTCCAGGTCGTTGGCGTTGAGGTCGGGCATCTTGGTCTGGGCGATCTCGCGGACCTGGTCGCGGGTGATCTTGGCGACCTTGGTCTTGTGCGGCTCGCCGGAGCCCTTCTCAATGCCCGCGGCCTTGAGGATCATCTTGGCGGCCGGCGGGGTCTTGGTGATGAAGGTGAAGGAACGGTCCTCGTAGACCGTGATCTCCACCGGGATGACCCAACCGCGCTGCGACTCGGTCGCGGCGTTGTACGCCTTGCAGAACTCCATGATGTTGACGCCGTGCTGACCCAGCGCGGGGCCGACCGGCGGGGCCGGGTTGGCGGCACCGGCCTGGATCTGGAGCTTGATGAGCCCCGTGACCTTCTTCTTCTTGGGAGGCATTCCGGGTCCTCTTCCTGGTCTTCCTTGTCGTGTTGCGCAAAGGCAACCGCACCACGATAACGGCCAACGCGGCGCATCCTGAAACCGACCAGGTCAGGCAGGCTGCGGGAGCCTGCCTGACCTGGTCGGAAGTAGTGCGAGAACGCTCAGTTCTTCTGGATCTGGTCGAAGGAGAGCTCGACCGGCGTCTCGCGGCCGAAGATCTCCACCAGGCCCTTGACCTTCTTGGAGTCGGGGTTGATCTCGTTGATGGTCGCCTGGAGCGTGGCGAACGGGCCGTCGGTGACGGTGACCGAGTCGCCGACCTCGAAGTCCAGCACCTGGACCTCGACCTTGCGCTGCGGAGCCGGCTTGCCCTCGGCCTCGGCGGCCTCGCGGGCGGCCTTCTCCTCGGCCTCGGGGGCGAGCATCTTGACGATCTCGTCCAGGGTCAGCGGGTACGGGTCGTAGGCGTTGCCCACGAAGCCGGTGACGCCGGGGGTGTTGCGGACGACGCCCCAGGACTCGTTCGTCAGGTCCATGCGGACGAGGACATAGCCGGGCAGCTTGTTCTGCTTGACCGTCTTGCGCTCGCCGTTCTTGATCTGGACGATCTCTTCCTCGGGCACCTCGGCCTGGTAGATGAAGTCCTCGACGTTCAGCGAGACGGCGCGCTGCTCCAGGTTGGCCTTCACGCGCTTCTCGTAGCCGGCGTAGGTGTGGATGACGTACCACTCGCCGGGCAGGCCGCGCAGCTCCTGGCGGAGCTTCTCCACCGGGTCGAGCTCGGGCTCGGCCTCGGTCTCGGCCTCCGCCTCCTCGGCCTGGTCCTCGTCGTCGCCCTCGGTCTCGGCGGCGTCGGCAGCCTCGACCTCGGCCGAGGTCTCGGTGTCCTCGTGGTCCGCGCCCTCGACGGTGTCGAGCTCGTCCTCGACGGACTCGGCACCTTCGCCGCGAGGCTCAACGGCGTCGTTCACGTTCGGGTCAGACACGGTGGCTGCTTCTTCCTGGATACATAGGGGTGGAACATGCGAAAAGGAGCGCCGGGTACCTCGGCGCTCTTCGCTCTCGGCTCAGCCGAAGACGTACTTGGCGGCGTGGCTGAGCCCATAGTCAATCACGGTCACCAGGGCGATCATGATGGCGACGAAGAAGATCACCACGGTGGTGTACGACGTCAGCTGGGAACGCGTCGGCCAGACGACCTTGCGGAGCTCCGCGATGATCTGGCGGTAGAAGAGCGCGAGTCGCTTCAGCGGGCCCTTCTTGGCTCGCTTGCCGCCCTTGCGGGTCTTCTTCCTGGACTCCGGCGCCTCGTCCTGGGCATCAGGCATGTCGATGGAGCCCACGGCGTCCGTCACTCGTCCTCACCTGATTCCGGGTCGTGGCCGTGCCGCGCCCGGTCTGAGCCGCACGGCGGTGCAATGCTGTACGTACATGCGCACACATCCTGGCGAAGGTGTGTGGAGCAGGGCCGGAGGGACTTGAACCCCCAACCGCCGGTTTTGGAGACCGGTGCTCTACCAATTGAGCTACGACCCTTTGTGTGTCCCCCAACGTACCGCATCCGCCCGAGTGCTGGGTGTGCACCGTGGGGGCGCGGCTGTTGAAGGCCAACGAGGTGAGAGTGTACGTGGTCTTGCGCCCCTCGTCGAACAGAAAGCGCCCGTGAGGGGCGCAGGGCCGGGCGGATCGACGGAAGACCACCCTGGCCGCGGGGTGGTTCCGCACTGGTGTTCACGGGTTTGCCCGGAGCTGTTCAGTACGTGAAACCCGCGTGCCGCGCGTGTTTCCGGTCTGAAACCATGGGCCCCATGAGCGCTGCAACCCCTCCCACCGAGCGCCGGGTCTCCGCCCGAGTCGGCGCGATCTCCGAGTCCGCCACCCTCGCCGTGGACGCCAAGGCCAAGGCCCTGAAGGCCGCCGGGCGTCCGGTGATCGGCTTCGGCGCCGGTGAGCCCGACTTCCCGACCCCGGACTACATCGTCGAGGCGGCCGTCGAGGCCTGCAGGAACCCGAAGTTCCACCGCTACACGCCGGCCGGCGGCCTGCCCGAGCTGAAGGCCGCGATCGCCGCGAAGACGCTGCGCGACTCCGGCTACGAGCCGGACGTCTCCCAGATCCTCGTCACCAACGGCGGCAAGCAGGCCATCTACGAGGCCTTCGCGGCGATCCTGGACCCGGGCGACGAGGTCATCGTCCCGGCGCCGTACTGGACGACGTACCCGGAGTCGATCCGGCTCGCGGGCGGTGTCCCCGTCGAGGTCGTCGCCGACGAGACGACCGGCTACCGCGTGAGCGTGGAGCAGCTGGAGGCGGCCCGCACCGAGAAGACGAAGGTCGTGCTCTTCGTCTCCCCGTCCAACCCGACCGGCGCGGTCTACAGCGAGCAGGAGACCGAGGAGATCGGCCGCTGGGCGCTGGAGCACGGCCTGTGGGTGCTGACCGACGAGATCTACGAGCACCTGGTGTACGGCGACGCGGCCGCCGTGTCGCTGCCGGCGCTGCTGCCCGAGCTGCGCGACAAGTGCATCGTGGTCAACGGTGTCGCCAAGACGTACGCGATGACCGGCTGGCGGGTCGGGTGGATCATCGGCCCGAAGGACGTGGTCAAGGCCGCGACGAACCTGCAGTCGCACGCCACGTCGAACGTGTCCAACGTGGCCCAGGCGGCCGCGCTGGCGGCGGTCTCCGGTGACCTGGAAGCGGTCAAGAAGATGCGCGAGGCGTTCGACCGGCGTCGCAAGACGATCGTGCGGATGCTGAACGAGATCGACGGCGTCTTCTGCCCGGAGCCCGAGGGCGCGTTCTACGCCTACCCGTCCGTGAAGGCGCTGCTCGGCAAGGAGATCAGGGGCAAGCGCCCGCAGGACACCGTGGAGCTGGCCGCGCTGATCCTGGAGGAGGCCGAGGTCGCGGTCGTCCCGGGTGAGGCGTTCGGCACACCGGGCTACCTGCGGCTGTCGTACGCGCTGGGCGACGAGGACCTCGTCGAGGGCGTGAGCCGGATCCAGAAGCTGCTGGCCGAGGCCCAGGACTGAGCGCCCTCCCCCAAGCACCACCCGGGACCGTTCCCGGGTGGTGCTTTGTTTGTGCGAGCAAGACCACGAACGGTGAAAGCGCTACCGAGGCGGGTGGGACGTACGGCAGGATCCTGGGATGGAGCGTGTACGTGATGTCTCTGAGCTGCCGAAAGCCCATCTGCACCTGCACTTCACCGGGTCGATGCGGCCCGCCACCCTGCTGGAGCTGGCCGACAAGTACGGGGTGCGGCTGCCCGACGCGCTGACCGAGGCGCTGGTCAGCGGGGAACCGCCGAAGCTGCGGGCGACGGACGAGCGGGGCTGGTTCCGCTTCCAGCGGCTGTACGACGCGGCGCGCTCCTGCCTCCGGGAGCCGGAGGACATCCAGCGGCTGGTGCGGGAGGCCGCGGAGGAGGACATCAGGGACGGCTCGGGGTGGCTGGAGATCCAGGTCGACCCGACGTCGTACGCGCCACGGCTGGGCGGGCTCATTCCGGCGCTGGAGATCATCCTGGACGCGGTGGAGACCGCGATGCGCGACACCGGGCTCGGGATGCGGGTGCTGGTGGCCGCGAACCGCATGAAGCACCCACTGGACGCGCGGACGCTGGCCCGGCTGGCGGTGCGGTACGCGGACCGGGGGGTGATCGGCTTCGGGCTGTCGAACGACGAGCGGCGCGGACTGGCGCGGGACTTCGACCGGGCGTTCGCGATCGCGCGGGAGGGCGGGCTGCTGTCGGCCCCGCACGGCGGTGAGCTGGCCGGGCCGTTCTCCGTGCGGGACTGCCTGGACGACCTGCGGGCGCACCGCATCGGGCACGGGGTGCGGGCGGCGGAGGACCCCCGGCTGATGCAGCGGCTCGCCGACCGTCAGGTGACCTGTGAGGTGTGCCCGGCGTCGAACGTGGCGCTCGGGGTGTACGAGAAGCCGCAGGACGTCCCGCTGCGGACGCTGTTCGAGGCGGGCGTGCCGTTGGCGCTGGGCGCGGACGACCCGCTGCTGTTCGGTTCGCGGCTGGCGGCGCAGTACGACATCGCCCGGCGGTACCACGGGTTCACGGACGCGGAGCTGGCGGAGCTGGCCCGGCAGTCGGTGCGGGGATCAGCGGCCCCGGAGGACGTGAAGGACAAGCTGCTGGCGGGGATCGACGCCTGGCTCAGCGCCCCGGTCGCCTGAAGTGGGCGTAGGGCGGACGGTGTGTGGCGCAGCGGGTACCAAGGCTGGACGATCCGGTGCCGGTGGGGGCCGGTGCGGGGCGTGAACTGGCGAGCTGAGGGCGCTGTGCGGCTGAGGATGCTCTGCCGCTCAGGCCGTTTCAGAGGCTGACGCCGACCGTCACCGGCTCGTTGACCAGCGTGATGCCGAAGGCGTCGCGGACGCCGGCGACGACCTCGCGGGCCAGGGCGAGCAGGTCCTCCGTGGTGGCGCCGCCGCGGTTGGTGAGCGCGAGGGTGTGCTTGGTGGAGATGCGGGCCGGACCGGTGCCGTAGCCCTTGGTGAAGCCGGCCTTGTCGATCAGCCAGGCGGCGGAGGTCTTGGTGTGGCCCTCTCCCGCCGGGTACGCGGGCGGCTCCGCGTCGGAGCCCAGGCGCTGCTTGACCCGGGCGCGGAACTCGGCGAACTGGTCGTCGGTGAGGATCGGGTTGGTGAAGAAGGACCCGGCCGACCAGGTGTCGTGGTCCTCGGGGTCCAGGACCATGCCCTTGCCGGCGCGCAGCTTCAGGACCGTCTCGCGGGCTTCGGCGAGCGGGACGCGCTCGCCCGGTTCGACGCCGAGGGCGCGGGCCGTCTCCGCGTACCGGAGGGGGCCCGACAGGCCGCCGGCGTCCTCGAGCGCGAAACGCACCCGCAGGACGACGAACCGCTCGGGGTCGGCCTTGAAGCGGCTGTGGCGGTAGGAGAAGGCGCAGTCCTCGGTGCGCAGGGTGACCGTCTCGCGGGTGCGGCGGTCGTAGGCGACCACCTCGGTGATCGTGGAGGCGACCTCCTGGCCGTACGCGCCGACGTTCTGGATGGGGGTCGCGCCCGCCGAGCCGGGGATGCCGGCCAGGCACTCGATGCCGGCCAGGCCCGCCTCGACCGTGCGGGCGACGGCGTCGGTCCACACCTCCCCGGCCGCCAGTTCCAGCCGGGTGCCGTCGAGGGAGAAGCCCTTGGTGGCGATGACGAGGGCGGTGCCCGCGAACCCCTTGTCGCCGATGACCAGGTTGGAGCCGCCGCCGATGACCAGCAGGGGTGTTCCGGTGTCGTCGGCCTCACGGACGACGGAGATGACCTCGTCGTCGGTCGTCGCGGTGACCAGCCGGGTGGCGGGGCCGCCCAGCCGGAAGGTGGTCAGCGGGGCGAGGGGGGCGTCGTGGAGTTCCTGCACGCGCCCAAGACTACGAGACGGCACCGACAGCCCCGTCCGGCACGGCCCGTCCCGCCCCGCACGCGCGCGTACGGCCCTGCTCGCGGGAAGCGGGGCCGTACGCGCGCGTGCCGCTCAGGTCAGGTCGGACGCCGTAGCGCCTCGGGCCGGCCGGGCGCCGCCCTGCGGCGGGCGCGGCTCAGAGGGCGGCCGTCTCCAGGACGGGTGCGGGCTCGTCCTGGCTCACGGGCGCGCCCGTCGGCCGTCGCCGGGCCGGGACGAGCAGGGCCGCCATCCCGGCGAGGGCGACCACCGCCGAGCCCGTCACCAGGGCGGGACGCAGCCCGTCGACGAAGGCCTGGCCGGACTCGTAGCCGCCCTGGGCGGCGAAGATCGACGCCATGATCGCGATGCCGAGCGCGCCGCCCACCTCGCGCAGGGCGTTGTTGGCGCCGGAGGCGATGCCCTGCTCCGCGGGCCGGACGCTGGACATCACCAGGTGGGAGGCCGGGGCGAAGAACAGGGCCATGCCGATGCCGCTGAGGACGAGGGCGGGCAGCTGGACGGCGTAGGAGGCGTCGGCCGTGGCGACGACGGCCATGTACCCGAGACCGGCGGCCTGCAGGAAGAGTCCGGTGGCGACGACCGGGCGGCCGCCGACGCGGTCGGCGAGGAGCCCGGCGATCGGGGCGACGAGCATCGGCATGCCGGTCCAGGGCAGCATCCTCAGGCCCGCCTCGGTGGGCGAGTAGCCGAGCACGCCCTGCATGTACTGGCTGAGCAGGAAGATCGAGCCGAACATGCCGAGGAACATCAGCAGGCTCGCCGCGTTGATGCCGGCGAAGGCCCGGGAGCGGAACAGCCGCATCGGCAGCATGGGGTGCCGCGCGCGGATGCTGTAGAGCACGAACCCGGTCAGCAGCGCGGCCCCGGCGAACAGTCCGGTCAGCACGAGGGAGCCGGTCCAGCCGTCGGCGGGCCCCCGGACCAGGCCGTAGACGATGCCGAACAGACCGCCGCTGGCGAGCAGGGTGCCGGGCACGTCGAGCGGGGCGCCGGTGCCGTACGACTCGGCGAGGCGCAGCCGGGCGAGCGGCAGCAGGGCCAGACCCAGCGGGACGTTCAGCCAGAAGATCCACTGCCAGGACATGTGTTCGGTGAGGCTGCCGCCGACCAGCGGCCCGGAGGCGACGGCGAGCCCGTTGACGGCGCCCCAGACGCCGTACGCCATCCCGCGCCGCTCGGCGGGCACCGCGGCCGTCAGCAGGGTCAGCGTCAGCGGCATCATGACGGCCGCGCCGGCGCCCTGGACGGCGCGGGCCGCGATCAGGGCGTCGATGCCGGGGGCCAGGGCCGCGGCGGCGGAGGCGCCGGTGAAGACGGCGAGCCCGGCGAGGAAGAGCCGGCGGCGGCCGAAACGGTCGCCGAGGGCCGCGCCGAACATCAGCAGGACGGCGAAGGTGAGCGTGTAGGCGCTCACGGTCCATTCCAGGTCGTGCAGGGCTCCGCCGAGGTCCTCGCGAATGGAGGGCAGGGCGGTGGTGACGACGAGGTTGTCGAGGGCCGCCATGAACCCGGCGACGCTGGTGAGGGCGAGGGCCCACACGGCTCCCCCGCGGCGTTCGGTCTGCTGTGACATCGCTCCCCCAGAGAGATGATTCACTCGGTCGATTAGTTATTGATCACTAACTTCTGCGGGCGCGAAAAACGGCGGCGGTTCCGCGCCGTGCCCTGTTCATGGCGCCAGACGGCGCTTGATCCTCGCCGACGGATACAACCCCTCCCAGACGCGATGTCCGGGGGGAAAGCCCATGGCCACCAGGCAGTTGACGAGCATGCCGTACGCCAGGAACGTCGTCGTGTCATTGATGTCCGCGCCCAGCGGCAGGTGGACGGTGTCCCACAGCCGCATCCAGCCGGCGCGGACCGACTCGCCGAACTCGTGGTCCCCCTCCTGCTCGGCGGCCGCCACGGCGACATACACCTGCATCTGCATCAGCAGCCGCTCGGGCCGCTCCGCGATGACCTCGGTGTACGCGTTCGCCATGGCGTGCAGAGCCTCCTCGCCCTCCAGCCCCTCGGCGGCCTGAGCGAACGTACGGACGGTGTCCTCCATGCAGCGCTCCGCCGCCGCGAGGAAGATCGCTTTTTTGCCCGGGAAGAGCCGGAAGAGATACGGCTGCGAGACGCCGACCCGCTGGGCGATCGCCTCGGTCGACGTGCCGTGGTAACCGCCGCGGGCGAACTCGGCGATCGCCGCGCGGATGACGCTCTCGCGCCGCTCCTCCGCACTCATCCTGACCATGCGGAAAAGTTAGTGCGCAATCACTAACCAAGTCAAGGGCCGGGCGCCTACCGGAAAGACGTAAGGGGCGCCCTCAAGAGAGAACGCCCCTTACCTCGAGCTTCGCGGGCCGCAGTCAGGCCAGCCGTACAACCGCCCGCGCCATCCCCAGCACCTTCTGCCCGGCGCTGGTCGCGGTCAGGTCCACGCGGACGGTGTTGTCGTCCAGCTTGGCGGCGACCTTGCCGCCGACCTCGATCACCGCGCCCTTGTCGTCGTCGGGCACGACGACGGGCTTGGTGAAGCGGACGCCGTACTCGACGACGGCGCCCGGGTCGCCGACCCAGTCGGTGACCACGCGGATCGCCTCGGCCATGGTGAACATGCCGTGCGCGATGACGTCCGGCAGGCCGACCTCCTTGGCGAACCGCTCGTTCCAGTGGATGGGATTGAAGTCGCCGGAGGCGCCCGCGTACCGCACGAGCGTGGCGCGGGTCACGGGGAACGTCCGGGCGGGCAGCTCGGTGCCGACCTCGACGTCGGAGTAAGCGATCTTCGCCGTCATGGTGATGCTCACACCTCCTCGGCCCCGCGGGCCACCAGCTTGGTCCAGGCGGTCACGACGTGCTCCCCGGCCTCGTCGTGGACCTCGCCGCGGACGTCCAGGATGTCGTTGCCGGCCATGGACCGGACCGCCTCGATGGTCGAGGTGACCGTCAGCCGGTCACCGGCCCGTACCGGGCGCCGGTAGGCGAACTTCTGGTCGCCGTGCACCACCCGGCTGTAGTCCAGGCCCAGCTGCGGGTCCTCGACGACCTGGCGCGCCGCCTGGAAGGTGATGGAGAAGACGAAGGTCGGCGGGGCGATCACGTCGGGGTGGCCGAGCGCCTTGGCGGCCTCCGCGTCCGTGTACGCCGGATTGGCGTCTCCCACCGCCTCGGCGAACTCACGGATCTTCTCCCGGCCCACCTCGTAGGGCTCGGTGGGCGGGTAGCTCCGCCCCACGAAGGACTGGTCGAGCGCCATGGCCCGGCACCTCCTGATGTCAGCTGTGCTTTCCCGAAGCCGGCCGGCGGCCGGAACCGGCCGGTAACCGGCCGGGCGAAACGCCGCGAGGCCGCCCCCGACAGTACGGGGACGGCCTCGCGAACGAGCCTGTTCTATCGCGTTTCGCGGTGCGCGGTGTGCGCGTTGCAACGCGGGCAGTGCTTCTTCATCTCAAGACGGTCCGGGTTGTTACGCCGGTTCTTCTTGGTGATGTAGTTCCGCTCCTTGCACTCCACGCAGGCCAGCGTGATCTTCGGGCGGACGTCGGTGGCAGCCACGTGAGTGCTCCTTGACGAACGGTTGACTGGTTTAACGCAAGAAGAGTAGCCGATCGAAGGACCGACCCCGCAATCGGCTACTGTCAGTAGCGGTGACCGGACTTGAACCGGTGACACAGCGATTATGAGCCGCTTGCTCTACCGACTGAGCTACACCGCTTTGATGTGGTCGGACCCCGCCTCACGGCGGGAACCGTCACACCAGAGCCCCAAAACGGAATCGAACCGTTGACCTTCTCCTTACCATGGAGACGCTCTGCCGACTGAGCTATTGGGGCGAGCGATGAAGACATTACACGGTCGGCAGCCGTTCGCCCAAATCCGTTTCCCCGTGCCCTCCCCCGCCCCTCCCTCGGCCTCCCCCCGGCCCTCGGCAGCCTCGTCAGTCGCCCCTGACCCGCCCCCTTCCACGCGCCGGGGCCACGCCGGTACGACTATTGCGCTCCTCCCCGCGACGGGCGGACGGCCGTCCTAGGCTCGACTCACTCTGCGTGACCACGCGTCCTCCGAGCGCACCCCTGAGCCCCTGGAGCACGATGCCCGACAGCCGGCCGCAGCCACCGCCCCCCTCGTCGTCGCCCTCGCCGTCGCCCGGCTCGGCCGACCCGGGCCCGCTGCTGCTGTGCGGGGCCCGGCTGACCGACGGCCGGACCGTGGACGTCCGGCTGGGCGGCGGGCGCATCGAGGCGGTCGGTACGGCGGGCAGCCTCGCGGCGGACGACGCACGCGCGCGCGTGGACCTCACCGGCTTCCTGCTCCTGCCGGCCCCGGCCGAGCCGCACGCACACGCGGACACGGCCCTGTCCGCCGACACCGACGGGCCGGTCTGCGGCGATCCGCAGGACGTCCAGCGGCGGGCGACGGAGGCGGCCCTGCTGCAGCTCGGGCACGGGGCGACCGCGCTGCGGGCGCACGTGCGCGTCGGCGACGTCCAGGGGCTGGGCGCGCTGACCGCGGTGCTCAGGGCGCGGCGGTCGCTGCGCGGGCTGGTGGAGCTGACGACGGTGGCGGTGCCGCGGATGCTCACCGGGGCGGCCGGGGCGGACGGGCTCGCGATGCTGCGGGACGCGCTGAAGATGGGCGCGTCGGTGGTGGGCGGCTGCCCGGACCTCGATCCCGATCCGACGGGTTATGTGCAGGCCGTCCTGGAGGTCGCCTCCGAGCACGGCTGCCCGGTGGACCTGCACACCGACGCCGCCGACCCGGCGCGGCTGGCCCGGCTGGCGGCGATGGCGGGCGGGCTGCGCCCCGGGGTGACCATCGGCCCGTGCGGGGAGCTGGGCCGGCTGCCCTGCGAGGTGGCCTCGCGCACCGCCGACCAGCTCGCGGCGGCCGGGGTGAGCGTGGTGTGCCTGCCGCAGGGCGGCTGCGGGGGCGTCGACCGGCGGGGCGCCGCCCCGGTACGGCTGCTGCGCGCGGCCGGGGTGCGGGTGGCCGCCGGGAGCGGGGCGCTGCGGGACGTGTCCAACCCGGTGGGGCGCGGCGACCCACTGGAGGCGGCGTACCTGCTGGCATCGCGCCACGGCCTGCCGCCCGAGGACGCCTACGACACCGTGAGCGCCTCGGCGCGGGCGGTGCTGGGGCTGCCCGAGGTGCGGGTGGAGGCCGGTTTCCCCGCCGAGTTGCTGGCGGTGCGCGGGGACCGGCTGGCCGGAGCCCTGTCGCTCGGCTACAGCCGGGTGGTGGTGCATCAGGGGCGCGTCGTGGCGCGGACCAGCGCGGTACGGGAGTTCTGCGGCTCGGCGGCGTCGGGGGAGCCGGGGCTGCCGCGGCAGGGGCGCGGGGAGCTGTCGTAGGGCCTGGCGCGTGGCCGTGAGGGGGGCCGGGGTCATGTCGTAGGGCCTGGCGCGTGGCCGTGGGGCGGGCCGGGGGCATGTCGTAGGGCCTGGCGCGTGGCCGTGGGGCGGGCCGGGGTCCGGCATCGTACGGCGCATGAGGTCGTACGGGCGTACGGTCGAAGGCATGCGCATTGTCATCGCTGGTGGTCATGGTCAGATCGCGTTGCGGCTGGAGCGGCTGCTCGCCGCGCGCGGGGACGAGGCCGCGGGCCTCATCCGCACCCCCGAACAGGCCGACGACCTGCGGGAAGCGGGTGCCGAACCGATCGTGCTGGACCTGGAGTCGGCGTCGGTGGAGGAGGTCGCGGAGCGGCTGCGGGGCGCGGACGCGGCGGTGTTCGCGGCGGGCGCGGGGCCGGGCAGCGGGGCGGCCCGCAAGGACACCGTGGACAAGGGCGCGGCCGTGCTCTTCGCGGACGCGGCGGTCCGGGCCGGTGTACGGCGTTTCGTGATCGTGTCGTCCATGGGCGCGGACCCGGCCCACGAGGGCGACGAGGTCTTCGACGTCTACCTGCGCGCCAAGGGCGAGGCGGACGCGTACGTGCGCGGCCTGGACGCCCTGGACTGGACGATCCTGCGCCCCGGCCGCCTCACGAACGACCCCGGCACCGGGCTGGTCCGGCTGGAGGCGCGCACGGGCCGCGGCCCGATCCCGCGCGACGACGTGGCGGCCGTCCTGGCGGAGTTGGTGGACACGCCCGCGACGGCCGGGCTGACGCTGGAGCTGATCAGCGGGTCGACGCCGGTGTCGGTGGCGGTGAAGTCGGTGGCCGGGAACTGAGCCCGCCTCGGACCGGGCCTCAGAACAGGGGCAGTTGTCCGGGGAACTCGGGGATCACGTAGCCGTCCAGCGACGGTTGCCCGGCGCCGAGCGGGGCGGGCCGACGGGAGCCGGGGCAGGAGGTGAGCTCGCCGTTCTCCCGTGCGCCGGGCGGGTCGTGACGCGCGTACCGTCCGGCGACGACGGCGATCTCGCGGCGGCACTCGGGGCAGGGTCTGCGACGGGACGACATGCAGCCAGTGTGCCCCGGGGCGGGCTGCCCGCACCGCGAGTGCGGGGGTGTTGGGCGGCCGGGGGTGAAGCTCCTACCGGATGCCCGCGCCCTAACGACGAAGATGCCTGAAGGGGTGGAGCCGTGGCGTATCCACGGCGAGCGGCGCGCAGCGACTCACCGAACCCCTACCAACTCCGCTGGAAGGTGGGCCCCGCCCACACACGGAGTCGTTTCTGAACATGGGCCTGGCGGCAAGTCGCCGGGCCCAACTCATCACCGCGGTCCGCGTGGCGAACCCTTCGACGTGGACAGCGGCTTGCCTAAGACCGCCGTTTCTTGTGGCTGTCGAGCAGGGAGTCGACGGACATGGCCGAAGGCTTGTCAGAGCCCGCGGCTAGTGTCGCGCCCATGGGCATCCACTGCGAGTACGTTCGTCTGTCTCCTGCCGAGCTGCGGCGGTCGTTGAGTGATCCTTCCTGGGCACAGGAGCACATCGATGAGCTGGGCGATGCCTGGGCCGAAGGAGAGTCGCGGCCAGCCGAGAAGGCGCCGTTTTTCAGCATCGAGAAGGCGTGGCACAAGCTGCACCACCTCCTTGCCGCCCACGGCGGCATGCCGGTCGACGTCATCCACGGAGGGGCTGAGCTCCCGCTGGAGGACCAGCTGGACTACGGACCCGCCCGTTACCTGAGTCCCGAGGAGGTCGCCCGGGCCGGCGGCTTCCTCGCCGCCACACCGTTCGACGAACTCGCCCGGCACTACGACCTGGCCTCCATGAGCCGTGCCGAGATCTACCTCCTGCCGGAATCCGACGCCGAGGTCCCCGCGGACCTGGACACCCTGCGGCACCGCTACGAGGAGCTGACCCGGTTCTTCTCCGCTGCCGCCACAGCAGGCGACGCCATCGCCCTCATGCTGGTCTGACCCGGCTCCGGCCCTGCCTGGACTGCTTCACCTGGCCAGACGGCGGTAGCCGATGAGGGCGGCGGCGAGGTCGACGAAGGCCAGGAAGTGCTCGGCCGTACGTTCGTAGCGGCGGTGCGGGTGGCGGCAGCCGGCCAGCCGGGACACTGTCCGCTCCACCACCCAGCGGTGTCGGCCCAGCCGGGCAGAAAACTCGATGCCCTTGCGGGCAATGCGGTGGCCGATGCCACGCTGGCTGAGCCATTTCCGCAGGTGGTCGTAGTCGTATCCCTTGTCGGCATGGAGTCTGGCCGGACGTCGGCGACCTGGACCGCGCCGGGAGCGGATGGGTGGGATGCCGCGCACCAGTGGCTTCAGGGCCTGGCTGTCGTGCAGGTTGGCGCCGGAGATGCCCAGTGACAGCGGCAGCCCGTTGCGGTCCGTGATGAGGTGGATTTTCGATCCGTTCTTGCCGCGGCCGGTCGGATTTGGTCCGGTCAATGGCCCCCTTTTTTGCGGCCCGCACGCTGACCGAGTCGATCGCGCACCGCGACCAGTCCAGCTCACCGCGGGCGCCGAATTCGTCCAGGATGATCCGGTGCAGCCGGGCCCACACCCGAGCCCGGCTCCACTGGTCGAAGCGCCGGTAGACCGTGGGCCAGGCCGGCCCGAACACCGGGGCAGTTGCCGCCAGGTGCAACCCGAGGTGGCCACCAAGACGATCGCCGCCAGACATTCTTCCGTGCTTCCACGAGCCTGTTCCGTGCTTCCACGAGGCACGACACACGCCCGGGCGCACGCCCCCGACCGGCGGTACGTCCAGGACATGGCCGACCGTCGCGCGTATCGAAGTGATCTGTCCGATGCCCGCTGGGAGTTGATTGAGCCGGTCCTGTCCGGTGGCGCTTCGAGCGCCGCGGCCGGGCCCTGGACTTCGGTCGGCCGCCCGAGCATGACCTGCGCGAGATCATGGAGAGCAATGCTCAAGACCTGTGGATCGGACTCGGAGGGGTGCCTCGCGGAACGCGGAGGGCGTACCTTCCCGAGTGATCGACTTCTGGTCATCGAGTAGGCCCGCGTTGCAGCGCGGGTCGGGAGGGCACGCCCGTGCTGAGCGTAGTCAACGAGGACGGCACCACCCAGAGCGGCTCCCTGATGGACGACATCGTCCGTGAGGGCGCCCGTCGGATGCTCACCGCGGCCCTGGAAGCCGAAGTCAATCAGTACATAGCCGAGTTGGCGGGCGAGCGGGACGAGGTCGGCCGCCGTCTGGTGGTCCGAAACGGCCACCACCGCGAGCGGACGGTGACCACCGCCGCCGGGCCGATTGCGGTGAAGGCGCCGCGGGTGAACGACAAGCGGGTCGATGGCGAGACGGGCGAGCGCAAGCGGTTCTCGTCGAAGATCCTCGCCCCCTGGTGCCGGAAGTCCCCGAAGATCAGCGAGGTCCTGCCCCTGCTCTACCTGCACGGTCTGTCCTCCGGCGACTTCGTGCCCGCGATGGAGCAGTTCCTCGGCTCGGCCGCTGGGCTCTCGCCGGCCACGGTTCCCCGGCTGACCAAGCAGTGGAGCGACGACCATGCCGCCTTCCAGGACCGAAACCTGTCCGGATCCGACTACGTGTAGGTGTGGGCTGACGGCGTCCACCCCAAGGTCCGCCTCGGCCAGGCCCGCTCCTGCGTCCTGGTCCTCATGGGCGTGCGCACCGACGGCAGCAAAGAGCTGATCGCGCTCGCCGAGGGCCTGCGCGAGTCGACCGAGTCCTGGGCCGACCTCCTGCGTGACTGCCGCCGGCGCGGCATGCGCGATCCCGAGCTCGTCGTCGGAGACGGAGCCATGGGACTGTGGCGGGCTCTGACCGAGGTGTTTCCGCAGGCCAGACATCAAAGGTGCTGGGTTCACAAAACCCGGAACGTGGTCAACGCCCTGCCGAAATCGGCCCAGCCCGGCGCGAAGAAGGCGCTGCAGGAGATCTACAACGCCGAGGACCGTGCTCACGCCGAGAAGGCGGTGAAGGACTTCGGGCGCGCCTACGGCGCGAAGTGGCCCAAGGCCGTCAAGAAGATCACCGACGACGTCGACGAACTACTTGCGTTCTACGACTTCCCGGCCCAGCACTGGGTCCATCTGCGCACGACGAATCCGATCGAGTCGACCTTCGGCACGGTGAAGCTGCGGACCAAGGTCACCCGCGGCGCTGGCAGCCCGGCCGCGGCCCTGGCGATGGTGTTCAAGCTTGCCGAGGCCGCCCAGGCCCGCTGGCGCGCGATCACCGCACCCCACCTCGTTGCCCTCGTCCGCAACGGCGCCCGCTTCGAACGCGGCGTCCTGGTCGAGCGTGAGCAGGACGCCGCGGCATGAGTGAGCGCGAGGAACGCCCCCTGCTGTTCCTGGACGTCGACGGACCTCTCCTGCCGTTCGGCGATGGCCCGCAGCGCGAGCCGTCAGGCACCGCTACAGATTCGCACCTGAAGCGGCTAGACCCGCGCGTCGGGCCTCGCCTCGCGGCACTGCAGTGCGAGTTGGTCCGAGCCACCACCTGGGAGGAGGAGGCGAACACCGACATAGCACCACGGCTCGGCCTGCCACCCCTGCCGGTCGTGACCTGGCCGGAGACCTCTGACGCACATGAACGCGAGGACCAGTGGTTCGGGCTCCGCTGGAAGACTCGAACCCTGGTGGCATGAGCGGCTTTACCGACCGGCGAGCTCACCGGGATGCGCTCAACCTGGGGCGATGCGTCGTGGTCCTGTCAGGGATGGCCTGCTTCCCTCTCGGATGTCGGGCCGCAGGTAGGCACCCTGAGCCTCGCGGCCACCCGGCGTCACGGCATGCCCGCACCGTGACGCCCCGGCTGCACACTGCGGACGGGCTACGTCATCAACTCGATGTGCGGATGCTCGGGCTCCGCCGGGCAGACGAACAGGTGCTGCCGGTAGCCGCTGCCTATCTGGACCCCGGTCGCGTTGTAGCCGCGGTGGCCGGGGTACGGTCCAGCACCTGGGTGGGGGTGCGGAGACCAGCTGTTCCCGGCGTCGTCCCCTTCCTCGAATGTGGCGACGGTCATCAGGACCTCCATGCGGGTGCCGCACTCGGAGCAGGGCTGCGGGCTGGGGTCGGTGGAGTTCCAAGCGGGCCAGCCGCCGACCTTCCAGCCGGGTGCGTTGGACAGCACACAGTCGTAGTACGTGTCCGGGTCCATGTCTTCCTCTGCTGCCTGCGGCACACTCCATTGCTTGAGCTGCTCCCGCAGTTCTTCGCTCAGCTCCAGATGGTCGGGGTACTCGGTGATCTGCTCCGGTTCGAGCACGCACGGTTCCGGTAGATAGCCGTCGAACTGCACTGCGGGCGGCTCGGGGGGCGTTTCGAGGATGTCGGAAACGGCGGCTGCCGAACGCCAGAAGAGCAGGGTTCTGGGCATGATCGGATGATCGAAGGGGCACCACAGAACCTGCAGCAGGTCCTTGCCCTCCGGCGGGCTCAGATCGGGCACATCCCGTACGTACAGCTGCGCGACGGGCAGCATCGCTATGGGGCCGTCGTAGGCTTGGACCGCCAGCCTCACCGGATACGTCCGAGGGGGCCGGATCCGCTCGAGAGTCTCCCGTTCCTCCGGAGTCAGGTCCCGGCCGTGCGAGGCGGCGAAGATCCGTCGTTCCAGCCGCAGATCCGCCGGGGACTGGGCTGGGTTGATGCCGTCCACCACATGCGGTTCCTCGCAGTGCGGCCACGGCTCCTCGGCGGGCCACAGCAGCGGCCCGCCGATCGAGCTGTCGTGCCATGTCGGCGCCCCAGGGCGGGGGTGCAGGCGGGTCGCCGTGCGGGCCAGCGGAGCCAGTTGAGGAAAGACCGTGGCAACGTCGATCGGCCGTGGCGGAGTGACAGGAGTGACATTCATGGCCGCAATCTTGCCAATCGCCTCTGACAACGGCCCTCGTGGTCACCCCACGAAGAGTTCCCGCACGGGCGCCACCCGGGAGAGCGCTACCGCCGATCCGTTGCCATTCGCAGTCCTCGATTAATAGCTGCGGGCCACTCAAGGCCCCTCACGGTGATCCACAGGAATTGACAATTGCTCGATCATGGACGCGCAGCGGCGCAACGAGCAGGTCCCCGTCGACGGTTCCCGCGGCCGAGTCCCACGCGTGAAGCGGGAATGTCAGCGCTTCGGGTGCGGCAACAGCCACGACCGTCGTGGGGTCTCGTTGAGCACCAGGAAGGTGCGGATTCCGGCGATGCCGGAGATACGGCGCAGATCGTTCTCCACGAACGCGCGCAGGTGGTCCGCGTCGCGGAACCTGGCCAACATGATCATGTCGAACTCGCCCGCCAGGTCTGCGGCGAACTCCACTTCAGGCATCTCGTCAAACTTGGATGCGAAGTCCGACCACCGCCAGAACTTCTCCGTGCTCGCCCGCAAGAGCATGACTGCAGCGAGGGATAGACCTACGCCGTAGGGGTCGACAGACACCGTGAGGCTCTGGATGACGCCGGACTCGCGGAGCTGTGCCAAACGCGCATAGGCAGTGCCTCGCGACACTCTCGCTGCCTTGCACAAGTCGGCGATGGGAGCCCGTGCGTCGGCTTGGAGAGCGCCGAGCAGCGCCAGATCGATGTCATCGACGGCAACCTTCGGCACGGTTTCCTCCTCGAGCTCAAACCATGAGCAACGCTCCTGATGCTACCGAACGCGCCATTAGACGATTCTGACTCGAGACGGTCCGGTTGAGCCGATTTGTTCAAGCCGGAAGCCCTATGAGGCGAGTTTGTTCAAGCAGTGGCTGTCCTTCTGGATCGTTCTGGACGGCGCGAAGTAGCTTCCTCGCCCAGATGGCGTGGGCGCATCACCCAACGGAGCGTGGCTCCGACGCGCGCCACCTGACGCCTTCCGGCCGCACGTGCGGTCGTACCCGAGAGGAGAACCGCCGATGATCGACTTCGAGCCGAAGTACATCACCTTCGACATGCACGGCACGCTGATCCGCTGGCACATCGCATCCATGACCCGCGATCTGCTCGCGGACGTCGTACCGGCCGACCAGATGGACGACTTCGTCGAGAGCTTCAAGTGGCAGCGCCTCGACGAGATCTTGGGGCCCTGGAAGCCCTTCCCCGACGTGATCCACGATTCGCTCCGCAAGACCTTGGAGCGGTTCAACCTGCCCTACCGCAGGGACGACAGTCAGGCGATCGTCGACGCCGTCCCAACCTGGGGGCCCTACCCGGAGGTGCCGGAGGCGCTGCAGGCGTTGGCGACACGCTATCCGCTGGTGATCTTGACCAACGCGGCTGACGACCAGGTGATGCGCAACGTCGAGAAGCTGGAAGCGCCGTTCCACGCGGTCTTCACCGCCGAGCAGGCGCAGGCGTACAAGCCCCGCTACCAGGCGTTCGAATACATGTTCAACCAGCTCGGCTGCCGTCCTCAGGACGTCCTGCATGTCTCCGGCAGCCCGCGTCACGACCTGATGGTCGCCACCGACCTGGGCATCAAGCACAAGGTCTTCGTCAACCGCGGATACGAGCTCGGCACGCCCGGTTACGGCTACTACGAGGTCAACCTGCTCTCGCAGGTCCCTCCGCTGCTCGGCCTCTGACCCGCGCTGTCCCGGTCCTGACCGCACGCTTTCCAGGAGCAGCAATGAAGTTCACGCCGGACACCCCGCGTTCTGACCTACAGGTGAGCGACATGGACAGCGTTGGTACGGCGGAGACGGACCTCATCACACTGAGTGATCTCCACGTGGCACAGGTGCGGATCGGCACGACCTGCCTGCGGACGCCGGTACTGCAGCTGCCCCATCCGGCGGGGGCTGGTTCGGTGTGGGTGAAGGCTGAGTCCCTTCAACGGACCGGTTCGTTCAAGCTCCGCGGGGCTGCTAACGCCGTGGCGGCGCTCGGTGAGGTCGGGGGCGCGCGGGGTGTGGTGACCTATTCGGCCGGCAACCACGGCCGTGCCCTGGCCTATGCGGCTCGGAGGGCCGACATCGCGGCGACGGTCGTGATGCCCCAGACGGCTCCCCAATACAAGATCGACGCCACCCGGGCCCTGGGCGCGACGGTGGTGCTCCGGGCGCCGGACGAGATCGTGCCGCATGCCCACCACCTGGCCGACGTCCGCGGCCTGACCGTGGTGCCCCCGTTCGACGATCCTCGCATCATCGCCGGGCAGGGCACCGTCGGGCTAGAGCTGCTCGAGCAGGTCGACGACATCGACACGATGCTGGTACCGGTCGGCGGCGGCGGACTGATGGCCGGAGTGGCCGCCGCAATCAAGAACCAGCGACCAGGCGCGCGGGTGGTGGCGGTCGAACCCGAGCTCGCCGCGGACCTGGCCGAGGGCTTCGCCACCGGGAAGCGGACCGTTTGGTCACGAGAGCTGACCGGACACACGATCGCCGACGGGCTCCGTTCCGCCGCGGTCGGCGAGCTGACCTGGGCTCACATCAAAGCCCTGGTCGACGACGTGGTCACGGTCTCCGAGGAGGCCATCGTCTCAGCGATGCGATGGCTGGCGGAGTGCGGGAAGCTCGTGGTCGAACCCAGCGGAGCCGTTGCGGCAGCGGCCATCCTCGAGCACACCCACCGACTGGGTCGCGGAAACATCGCTGCAATCGCGACTGGCGGAAACATCGATCTCCGCGACTTCGCCGCGCTGGTAACCGCCACCCCGACGCCTGCCGTCTGATCCACGCTGTAGCTGGCCGCGGCGCTCGAAGCGCCACGCGGACAGGACCGGCTCAATCAACTCCCAGCGGGCATCGGACAGATCACTCGGATACGCGCGACGGTCGGCCATGTCCTGGACGTACCGCCGGTCGGGGGCGTGCGCCCGGGCGTGTGTCGTGCCTCGTCTCCGGCGTGGGTGGGGCCTGCTTCGGCTCAGGGAGACCCGCCCGCGTTCCGGCTCAGCGTGGACGGACAGCGGTGAGCCACACGCCAGACGCGGACTGAAGCACCGCCCCGCCGGGCAGTCCGCCACGTGCCGATCCCGCCGAGACTGATGGCGCTGCTGCGCTGGCACGTCACCGCGTACGGCACGGCACCGGACGGCCGGCTGTTCCAGACCAGGCGAGGCGAGCCTATCCAGGACACCGGCTACGGCGAGGTCTGGGCCGAGGCTCGCGCGCGGGCTCTCACCCCGGCTGAGTTCGCGTCGACACTGGCGAGACGTCCAATATGATCTTCGTCACGCCGCGGTGTCGACGTGGCTCAGCTCCGGAGTAGAGCCTCAGCTCGTAGCCGAGCGCGCTGGCCCCAGCATGTCCGTGCTCTTCCGGGTTTAGGCCAAGTTCCTGAAGGACGGCGACGACGCCGCGAACGCCAAGATGCTCGCTCGCCTCAGTCAGTACGGGTGACCGCCCGGAGGGCCCGTCCACGGCGCGTCCACACAGTCCGAGACGGGGCGTCGAACGCGAGGCAGAGCGAGACAGTGCGGCGGCCGCCGGAGGGTACGACAAGGGGCCCGTGACCTGCTGTTGCAGCAGGTCACGGGCCCCTTGTTCCCGTGTGGCGGCGCTAGGATTCGAACCTAGGAAGGCTGAGCCGGCAGATTTACAGCGGGCTCCGCCTATGCCCTGCGACCTGCGGTTTCCCTCTACTAACTCGGTGCCGGGGGACGCCTGGGGGAACAGACACAGATCCGGCCGCCGCGACCGGGTTTCAGTCGCGGCCTACTGGCGCCAGCGTTCCCGGTGGTGGCGGACGCACTCCAAGTCGATCGTGTGCCGAGGGTCGGTTCGCAACGTGCCGGCAGGCTGGCCGCCGCGGATCACCGTCAGGTCGTCTTCGATGACGATGGCGCCGGCGTCGAGCATCACGTGGCAGTTCGGGCACAGGCAGAGGACGTTGCCGGTGGTGTCCGGGCCGTTGTGAGGAGCCCCGAGGGCCCGAATGTGAGCTCCCTCGCTGTAGCTACCGCCAGGGACCTCGATGCGCAGGTCGCAGATCTGGCACCGGTTGTCATGCCACTCCTTTACCTGCCGCTTCACAGCGCTGCTCCGAACGATGCGCTGCACGGTCGAGGTGACGCGCTCCGGGGTCTCATTCCCCGTGACAGCAGCCTCGCCCTCTCCAGGCGTGCTCGGCAGCTCCGGCTGCTGCGTCGTCTGGGGCGTGGGCGTGTCGTCATAGGCTTCAAGGCGGAACTGCCAGATCAGGAAGCCATCGATGCCAAGCTTGCTGCCGTAGTTGGTGACCCGGTACAGACCGTCGTACCGGTACCCGGATGCCGGGGCGTAAGGGGTACCGGCCTGGTAGCCGCGCAGAACGCGGACAGGCAGTCCTTCGAGGTAGCTAGTCACGAGCGCTGCGTTGCCGGAGTCGTCCAAGGTCTGGTCGCTCACCTGGTTGCCGGCGCCGTCCTGGCCACCGTGGCCCGTGTAGACGATGACGTCTCCGTAGTCCTCATCGTCCTTGTAGCCGCCGGACACGACGATGGACTCTGCGCCGGTCTTCTTCGTGCCACAGATGCCTGCCTGCAACGGTCGATGCACACCTGCCTCATGCGCCTGCCTACGCGTGTTGAACTCCTGGCCTGCTACCACATTGGGTACGTCACCGATCATGGCCACAGCCTGACACGCAGCACTGACACTGCCGGAGCAGTTTTGCGGCGGGCTCGCCCGCCATCTGTCATCAGCGGTTTCCCCCGCGTGGCGTCCTCCGGGGGACACCGGCGGAACAGCATGCACTCATCGCCCCAGTTGACTGCGTGCTTACCAGCGTCCACCAGCGCAGTTCAAGCGGTCGCATAGCCAACGCAGCACCTGGGCAGGGACCAACTACGACAGTGACCGTTCCGTAACTGAACGTGGAGTTCGCAGGCATCGCTCTGTTACCTAATCTATGGTCAAGGGGGAGGTGAGGTGCGTGTCCGTTCGCGTCCATGTCGAGCCTGCACTATTGCGCTGGGCAGTGGAGAGGGCTGGTTGGTCGGATGAGGTGATCACCAGACGCGCGCCACGGTTTGACGCGTGGGTGGATGGTCGTATCCGCCCAACTCTGAAGCAGTTGCAGGATTTCGCTGACGCGACTCACACTCCTATCGGCTCGCTGTTCCTTCCAAGCCCTCCGGAAGAGTCAATCCCGATTCCGGACATGCGGACCATTAGGAATCAATCCGTATCCCGACCTTCGGTGGACCTTCTCGATACCATCTATTCGTGCCAGTCTCGGCAAGACTGGTATCGGGACTATGCACGCACTCACGGATATCCAGACCTAGGATTCGTCGGTTCTGCCCGACTGTCGGACGAACCGATGCCCATAGCAGCACGCATCAGGCAACTACTACAATTCGAGATTGAAGACCGCAGCGCTTTCACAACCTGGAAAGAGGCATTGCGTGGACTGATTGACCTGATTGAGAGTGTTGGAGTCCTGGTCATGGTGAACGGAATCGTTGGGGCGGACACTCACCGAAAGCTGAACCCCAAGGAGTTTCGCGGCTTTGCGCTGACCGATCCCATCGCACCCCTCATCTTCGTCAACGGAGCCGACACTAAAGCAGCACAAATTTTCACCATGGTGCACGAGTTGGCTCACATTTTCCTAGGAGAGAGCGCCCTCTCCGACGCAGCTTTGGCGAAGCCAACAGATAACGATGCAGAACTATGGTGCAATCGTGTAGCAGCGGAAACACTCGTCCCCATGGCGGATCTGCGCAGGGAGTTCCGAGGCGATCCGACAGTACCGGAACTGAACCGTCTCGCCCGCCGATACAGGGTCAGCACACTGGTGGTACTGAAACGCATCTTTGACGGCAGGTTCCTGACGTGGGATGACTATCAGCAGCGGTACGCAGAGGAACTGCGGAGGGTGATGGCTCTACTAAAGGCCGGAGAAGGCAGTTCTGGGGGAGATTTCTACAACACTCACCCATTGCGACTGAGTCGCCAGTTTGCCCGCGCAGTAATTACCGACACACTCGAAGGTGGAACTCAGTTCCGGGACGCCTACAAACTACTGGGAACCAAAAAGCACCAGACTTTCCAGAATCTCGTTGAGAAAATTGGAGCCGCTTGATGTACCTCGTTGACTCCAACGTGCTCATCGAGGCAAAGAACCGCTACTACGCTTTCGATATAGCGCCGGGATTCTGGACATGGCTCGATTACGCTCACACTAATAACATCGTATGCAGCATCGAACCTGTCCGTGACGAACTGATCGAAGGGGACGACGAACTAGCCGGATGGGCACGAGGCCACGCCCAGTTCTTCCGGCCGATCGATCCCGAGACCACGTCACACTTCGGCCCACTCACCACTTGGGCCCAGTCGAAGAAATACACGGCAGCGGCTCTCCAGGAGTTTCTAACCAATGCTGCGGACTTCTTCCTGGTTGCCTATGCCGCTGCTCACAGCCACACACTGGTTACGCATGAGCAGCCGCGACCGGAAGCAAGGAAGCGTGTCCTTATCCCCGACGCCTGCCAGGCAATGGGGGTCCGGTACGCGAACACGTTCATGATGCTTCGCAGCACCAATGTGCGACTCGACCTGCAACTCCCCGCGGCTTCTTAGTGGCAGCTTCGTCCGCCTCAGTGGACGGGTGGAAGGTCTCCTGGGGCAGACGTCAGGTCGGGAACCATACGCTCCCAAGCGCACCGACGGTCCTTGGTCCACATTCGCCAAAGAAGCAAGCAGCCCGGAGGCAGCGTGTCACTGGCCCGCTAAGCTGGTACGCACCACTTCAGAACGGAGAGTGCTCCGCGGATGGGACCGAAGACGACCAAGGTCTACGAGACGATTCGACAGAGGCTTGCCGAGGGCGTGTACGGCGGGCCCGGCGACAAGATCCCCTCTGAACGATCATTGTCCGAGGAACTCGGCATCGGTCGGACCGCACTGCGCCAGGTTCTGGCACGGCTGGTATCCGAGGGCGCTTTGGAGGTTCGCGGGCGCAGCTCATACCGAGTGCCGGGCGCTGTGAGCGTCAAGACGCCGGACGGTCTGGAGCCGTGGCGTATCCACGGTGAGAGGGATCTCTACGACAATCGGTGGGTGAAACTCCAGCTTTGGGACGTGGAGCCCCCTGGTGTGGAGCGCTTCGAGCACCATGTGGTGAAACTTCAGCATGTAGCCATCACGGCTGTACTGGACGACCAGGATCGCGTGCTGATGATGTGGCGGTATCGGTTCGTACCGCAGCGTTTCGGGTGGGAACTGCCCGGCGGCATCGTTGACGAGGGTGAGTCACCGGCGGACACAGCCCGGCGCGAGGTCGAGGAAGAGACCGGGTGGCGTCCGAAGAACCTTGAGCACGTCGTCACCTATCAGCCCATGGTCGGAATGGTCGACTCGCCACACGAGATCTTCGTAGCCCACGGGGCGGAGAAGGTGGGCGAGCCCACGGACCTTGAGGAAGCCGGCCACATCGACTGGGTGCCCCTCGCTGACATTCCGGGCCTGATGGCCCGCGGCGATCTGCTGGGATCAGGGACGCTCGTTGCTCTGCTGCATCTGCTCGCCGCGAAGGGCAAGGGCAGTCTTACAGCCGCTCGCTGAGGCGGTCGACGCGCCGGCGGTGCCGCACCGACCCAGTGCGGCTCGCCAACAGCTTGGCCTGCCGGAGATGTGTCCTGGCGTCGTCGTACTCGGCACGGGCCATGTGCGCCTGTGCCAGGTCGGCATGGAGCCCGGCACGCGCTCGGACGAAAGTTGGGTCCATCACCTCAAGGGCGTCGTACAGGCTGGTTACGGCCCCGCCGTCGCCGAGCAGTCCGAGCACGTTCCCGTGCCACCGCGTGAGATGGGCGCCGTTCAGGAAGATGCTCAGCATGTCCGGGTCCCGATCCTCGAGGCCCGGCGGAATCGTCCTCATGGCGGCGTCTAGTGCCCGCTTGCAGTCGTCGACCATCCCGGCATGCGCGCAGAGCTCGGCTTCCGCCGCGTACAGCCACGCCCGCAAGCGGGGCGACCCCGCTTGCCCAAGGGCCCGCTGAGCGTCGCGCACGAGGTCGACGCCCATTGCCGGCCGCCCGGCATCGCAGAGCACGTAGGCCTGTTCCCCCATGGCATGAGCCAGGTACATGGGCGCCTCAGCGTCGCGGGCGGCCCGTTTCGCCAACTCGTAGTGACGCCAGGCGCGTTCGATAGCGCCACTATCGATTGCCTGCCACGCCGCGAGGGTAGAGGCACCCGCCAGAGCGAGCGCCACGGGGCGACGTGCGGCGGGTAACACCGCGAAGTTCAAGGCTTCTTCCAGGGCGGCAAGGTGCCCCGTCATCTGGTCGACCAGCCCCGCAGCACCGCGCTGGCGGTCCATGGTGCGCAGTAGCTCCGTCTGATCGTTGAACGCCTTCACCATGGAAGCGCTCACGCTGCTTGCGGAGTCGATGCGGCTCAAGAGGTCGTCGTATCCGTCCGCCACAAGAGGTGCCGGCGGCTCTGCGACGCCCCGCAGCTCTGCGTCTGTTACGCCGAGAAGGTTGCGCAGGATGGCTGCGTACCGGTCGGAGATGGGCCGCCGGCCGTTCTCCCACTCGGATACGTAGACCCGCAGGCTCGCGGTCGACGCAACGTCGGCGAGGTTCCGCCGTGCGTACTGCTCGATTTCGCGGATCAGTCGCTCTTGAGACCAGCCGCGCGCCTTGCGCGCGTTCCGCAGCCCTATCTCTGCGCTCACCAGGCACCCCGTTCAGCGTAGGTCGCGATCGCTCTTAATTCATGGTGCCTCACATCGCCGCTGGTCAACAGGGGTTAACACCGGACCTAACCCCGTTGCTGTGAAGGTCAGTTGGCTGCCGCAACCCCCCTTTCAGGCGGTCTGCTGGAGGTGCACCGCGAGGGGTGGTCACCACTCAGTTCGCCGAACCACCTTGACTCTGGTGCGCACCAGATGCACTCTACTGGTGCGCACCAGTTATCGGAGCTGGCCTCCGATTCGCCGTGCGTGGACGCCGCCCAGAGGGCTCTGAAGGGGCTCGAAGGAAGCGCAGGCACCTTGAGAACTGAACACAGGGAACTGCCGGTAACCCGTGGTCCGCCTGCCCGAAGGGGTCGGAAACAAGGCGGAGAAGACCGGCGTGCCCCGCACGGAAGCCTGACCGGTTCGAGTCCGGTCCGGGGCACTTCGGCCGCTACTCAGCGGCTGCACCGCGTGTCTCACGCGGTTTTCCCTCAACGGCGCGCACCCCCCGGAGTAGCCGCTCCGAGGGGTGCTGTTCGGGCCGTTCACCCTTCGAGAGGAACACGACCCAATGAGCCACATCGTCACTGTTCAGGACGCTGTTACCGCGTTCGCCGACTTCATGGAGCCGACGAACGCGGAGCTGGACGCGGTCGAGCAGGAGATGCCGCTGATCCTGGCGGAAGTCGACCTGCTGGACGCGCAGATCATCACGCTCGACCGCACCCCGAGCGAGCTGGACGCCCGCCGCATCCGCCGGGCCCGCCGCCGCGTGCTCGCCGAGCGGGCCGCGCTCGCCAACCGCACCGCTGCGGTGCAGCCGGGGGGTGCCGCGTGAGCACCACCGACCCGAAGCTGACCGCCGCGCACGCCGAGGTGAAGGCGGAGATCGCGCGGACCGACACCAAGACGGCGCTGCTGCTGGCGTTCGTCGGCGCGGTCCTCGCCGGTGCTTGGACGGCCGCCCGCGACCTGCCCATGAACCTGCCCGCCTACGCCGCGGGCGGTCTCGGAATGGCGCTGCTGGTGGCGGCGGCTGGTCTGCTGCTGCGCTCGACCCGGCCGAACCTGCGTGGCCGGCACGGCTTCCCGCTGTGGGCCACCCTCACCCCCGAGCAGATCAGCGAAGCGGTCGCCGGGGACCTGGCCGCCGATATCGCCGGGCTGTCCCGGCTCGCGGTCGCCAAGTTCACCTGCCTGCGCCGCGCGGTCGACCTGACCCTGGTCGGCGGCGGCCTGCTCGTCCTCGCGGTCGTGCTTGCGCTGGGAGGTGCGGCATGAGGGCCAAGACCGTGCTGCCCGCCGTGGCGATGACGGCCGTGTCCATGGTGCTCACCCTGGCCGTGGTCATGATGTGGCTGGGGACGGCGGTGCAGTGGCCGGTGGCCCTGGTCGTCGGTCTCGGGATCGACGGGGGATGGCTGGCCACCCTCGCCTACGAACGTCGCCTGGCCGCGCAGGGCGACCACAACCCGGCCGTGACGGCGGTGGGGTGGTCGTTCGGGCTGATCGCAACTGGGGTTCTGGTCGCGCACGCGCTGAGCGTGGACCACTCCGTGGCCGCGTGGCTGGCTGTCGCCTGGCTGCCCCTGGCGGCCAAGGGCCTGTGGCTGGTTCACGGGCTGTGGGAGCGTACCGCGCTGACCGCGACGGCGCTGGACGCGATCCGGGGCATTCAGCAGGAGGCCCGCGATGAGGCGGCCGTGGCCCGGGCCCGGCTGCGGGCGGAGGCGGCCACCGAGGAGACGCGGCTGACGGCCGTGACGCAGGCCGGGGCCCGCGTCGCGCGCGTCCAGGCCAGGACCGCGCAGACCCTGTCCGAGGCGTGGTCGACGCTGGAGACGGCGCGCAAGGGCGAGGAGACCGGCAGGGCACTGACCTGCGTGACGGGCCGCGTCACACCCGGTGTCACGCCCCGCTGGGAGCTGCCCGTGTGGGGCCCGATGGAGCCGGTCCCGTCGCTGGAAGCGGGCCCCTCGCTGACCGATGACGCGTTGGACGCGCTGGTCGACCAGATCCGTCACAGCGAGACCCCGGCCCTGTCCTACCGCGAGATGGCCGCCCGCTTCCGGGCCGCCGGTCACTCCGCCTCCGAGGTACGGCTGCGGGCCGCGTGGAAGCGCGTGGTCGCCTGATGGGGGCGCTGCCGGTGTTCCGGTGGCGCCTGGCCCCGGACGGATACGCCACCCGCCGCCAGCTCCGCGCCCGCGGACTGCGGCCCGGAGGCCAGGGCGTCGCAGCCCAGCTCGAACGGCCCCGGCGCCGCCGGCCGCCGCTGGTCGCCTACCTCTACCGCGTCGACCTGGCCAAGCCGGTACGGCCGATGACCCCCGCGAAACGCGCGGCCCTGGACAGGGCCAACGCCGCGCGCCGCAGGTGCCAGGAGTGCGGCCGGGATGCCGGATACGTCATCCCGCCCTCGCTCGGCATGTGCGTGCCCTGCGCCTACCCCGACCCTTCCGAAGCTTTGAGGAGTGCCTGACATGGGCAAGCCCGACACCCGCCGCCTGGACCGCGCGATCCGGGAAGCGACCCGCAAGCTGGACGCGGTCCGTGAGCGTGAGATGTGGCCGCTGAACGGTTCTGAGCGGCGCGCGATCGTGGCCGCGATGGCCGGCGGCTCCTACCGCGTGCTGCGGGGCCGCTCCACCGACCGCGCCGACCGCCGACTGGAGAGCGCGTGGAGCGCGGCCGAGACCCGGCTGATCGCGGAGATCACCGCTCTGCACACCGAGCGGCAGCGCGTTGTGAACGAGGCCGCCGCCGCCAAGTCCGCCAAGAAGTCGTCCGGGTGGTGGTGACCGTGGCCAAGCCGCTGGAGACCCCGCCGGGGCAGTGCCCGCAGTGCTGGCGGCACGCCTACGACAAGAGCGTGCATGGTCGCCTGGGCCCGCGTGAGGACTGCCCGCAGTGCGTGGACCACATGGTCAACGGCTGCCCGTACATCGTGCCCAAGAAGAAGTCGAGCTGGTGGTGAGCGTGAATCGCCGCTGTCCCGCCGCCCACCCGGACGACCCCACCGCGTGTGACGGCCCGGTCGCGGTGACCGTGCTGGACGCCGGGGGCGCCGGCGCCGATGGGTGCGAGCACCACGCCGCCCGCCTGCTGGCCTCGCTGCACCGGGGCCGTGTCTACGCCCTGCCGCACGCGGCCGATGGTGCCGCCCTGCGCGTCTTCAAGGCCGCCGATGGCACCCGCCCGTTCTGCTGGCTCGACGGTCCGCGCACCGAGCCGTCCCAGCTCAGCCACGCCGAGAACCGCGCACGGCACGGCGACTGAGCCCGCGTCAGCCCCGCCCGCGCTCGATGCCGGGCGGGGCGCCCCTCCCTCAACTTTCCGCCCCTGTCAGGGCAGTCAGGAGTGTGCCCACCATGGGTGACAACGTCGTTCACCTGCGCAAGGACAACGACCCTTCTACCGATCCGGCCACCGTGACCACGCTGACCGTGGTCCCCGCCCCGGCCCCGCCCGTTCCCGTGCCGCTGTGGGTGCGCTCCGGCCGTGCGGTGAAGCGGGCGGTGACGCACGAGCGCACCACCACCGCCGTGCGCGCGGTGGCCCGCCACGGCCTCTACACCCTCAACGGCGGCCGGATCGTGGCCCGCCGCACCTGGGACGGCCGCACCGGGGCCCGCTACGAGCGCATGCTGCGCGCCGCCGAGGCCGCCGGGAACTACGAGGTGGCCCAGGAGTGGGAGGAGCGCTTGCAGCGCTTCCGCGAGGCCCGCCACCGCCGCCGTATGGACCTGCTGCACTCCCCCGTCGACGCAGCCAAGGGCGTGGCGGTCGGTACCGGCATGGGCATCGGCACCCTGGTCGCGCTGGGGGTCGTGCTGGCGGTCGCCAACAAGGACGTGACGGACGTGATCACCCCGCTCACGGCCACGGTGGAGTTCATCGCCCTGCTCATCCGCATCGTTCAGATCGTGTGGGGACCGCTCATCTCGATCGGCCCGTTCCTCGCGCTGCTCGCGCTGTGGGCGGTGGGCCGCAGCCAGCAGGCCGCACCCCAGTGGGCGCTGCCGGCCAACGTCCGCTCCGGTGAGGGCGAGCCGATCACGCCGTCCATCGTCGTCAAGGCCCTGCGCGACCTGGGCATCCCGGCCCTGCGCAACGCCATCAAGGAGATGGGCGATGCGGGCGCGTCCATGCTCGGGCCGATCCGGATCGCCGGGTGCGGTGTCGAGGTGGATGTGACCCTGCCGTCCGGGGTGTCCACGGTCGAGGTGCAGCAGCGGCGCCGCAAGCTCGCCGAGAACCTCACCCGGCACGAACACGAGGTGTTCATCACCATCCCCGAGGCCGCCCGCACGGTCAGGCTGTGGATCGCTGATTCAGGGGCGCTGGATGAGCCGATCGGCCCGTCCCCGCTGGTCACCGACGAGACGCTGACCGCGAACTACAAGAGCGGCAAGGCGCCGTGGGGTCAGGACCTGCGCGGCGACGCTGCCGCGCTGAGCCTGTATCAGCGCCACCTGCTCATCACGGGTCTGTCCAACCAGGGCAAGACAGCCTCGCTGCGGGCGCTCGCCCTGTGGGCGTGCCTGGATCGCACGGTGGAGTTCCGAATCGCCGACCTCAAGGGCGTGGGCGACTGGGCCATGTTCGACGGGCTCGCCACGGTGCTGATCCAGGGGCCGGCCGATGAGCAGGTCATCGAGGCGACCGAGATGGTTGAGGGCTTGGTCGAGGAGATGAACCGCCGGATCGACGCGCGTCGGGCCGACCCCAAAGCCGTCTTCCCGCCGCTGATCGGCATCGTGGACGAGGCTCAGGTGGCGTTCATGTGCCCGGTCAAGGACGAGGACGGCCGCCCCTACGGCGGCTCCAAGGCCACCTCCCGCTACTTCATGGCCGTGCGCAAGGTCCACAACCAGGGCCGCGCCGTGGACGTGATCCTGTGGGAGGGCACCCAGGACCCCACCGACCAGAACCTGCCCAAGCTGGTCCGCGAGGGGGCCCACACCCGCGCCGCGCTCGCGCTGGGCACCGAGCAGCAGTCGCGGATGGCGCTCGGGGACAAGGCCGTGGACGGCGGGGCCGCGCCGCACCTGCTGCGCCAGGGACTGGACAAGGGCACTTTGGTGGTCGCCTCGGACGGTATCGACATCCCGGCCGGGCAGGCGTCCATCACTGTGCGCACGCACTACATCGACGACGAGCAGGCCAAGGCCATCACCGACCGGGCCAAGGCCCTGCGCGGCAGCGTCGCCACCGTGCACGCCATCGACCGCGGCGAGCAGCGCGACCCGCTCGCCGACATCGCCACCGTCCTGGGCAACGACTCCCGCGTGCGCACCCAGGAGGTCATCACCCGGCTCGCCGCGCTGAACCCGGACGCCTACAGCGGCTGGTCGTTCATCGACCTCAAGCGTGTCCTGGACGACGCCGGCGCCGAGCCCTACAAGTCGGACGGCCGCATGGTCGTCTCCCGCGACCGCGTCGCCGCCGCGCTCGCCAACCGCGACACCGAGGGTTCCGCTTCCGCCTCCTGACGGCAGGGAGCCGACCCCGCGCGGGTCAGGGAGGAAGGGAGAACTCCCTACCCTCCTCCCTGACCCGCCTCCCTGGCCCTGACCTGCACGAATGATCGTTCAGGGAGTCAGGGAGGACCGCAGGTCACACCCCCGGAACACCCCTCCACACGGCACCCCGAAGGGGGTGCCCCAACCTCCCTGGCCATGCGCCGGAAGGGATTCCGCATGTACCCCGACCACACCCACCACCCGCCCACCGAACGGGCCGTGGAAGTCCACCAGCCGACCCCGCTCCCGCCCCTCCCCGCCCATCCGGCGCCGGCCGTGCCGGTGCAGCCGGGCACGGTCCCGGCCGTGGCGAGCATCGTCCTGCCGGACGGACGGGTCGTCACCGGCTACGCCATCGACCCCGCCCGCCCGGAGCCGGTCACCGCCAAGCCGGCCGTCTCCCGTACGGCCGTGAACGTCGCCCTCGGGGGTGTGGGGTTCCTCGCGGTGTGCGGCGGCCTGCTGCTGCTCACCTCGTTCATCGCGGCCCTGACCGCGTTCGTCACCCAGCTCATCACCCTCGCGGCCGTGATCTTCGGCGGCTGGATCGCCGTGCAGGTGTTCAGCGCCGGCGACCGGAGGGGCGGGACCACGGTCCACATCCGCAAAGCGATCTTCAAGCGCAACCACTTCCACGGCTGACAGGACAACCACTGTGCTGCGACTGCGTATCCAGCTCACCGACTGGCCCCGACGCGCGCTGGTCCTCACCGACACCCCCCGCCCCGGCTGCCCGGAATGCGGCGGGGAGGGCGGTACCAACCGTGACTACGGAGACCCCTTCACCGGCGAGTACGCCGGAACCGAGTGGGAGCCCTGCGCCTGCTGGGACGAGAACCGCCGCTGGCCCCTGCTCCCGCTGCCGCGCCTTCCCCGCCGGCTGCGCCGCCGCGACCGCGGCCGCGACCCGTGGTCCCCCGGCGGCTACAGCAACGAACCGCCCTTCTAGCTACGCCAAGGGCGGCCCCCACATCTCGCCAAAGACCCGGGGCCGCCCTTGCCAACCAGAACCCTGCAAGGAACTGGAGACCTCCAGCATGACCCATGACCCCCGATCCGTGCTGCTCCATGCAGCACTGGACGCCGCTCAACGCGGCTGGCACGTCTTCCCCCTCCGACCCGGCAGCAAGGTCCCCGCCCTGCACGGCGAAAAAGCCTGTCCCCACACCGGGCCCTGCTCGGGCGGGCACGTGAAGTGGGAGCAACGGGCCACCACCGACCCCGACCGCATCCGGGCCGCCTGGTCTCGGGCGCCGTACAACGTCGGTATCGCTACCGGCCCGTCAGGACTGGTCGTCATCGACCTGGACACCCCAGAACACACGGGCAGTTCGGACGCGCCTGACGGCGCGGCGACCTTCGCGGCGCTCTGCGAGCGCGCCGGGCACGCCGTCCCGACCACCTACCGCACCCGGACCGCGAGCGGTGGAACACATCTGTACTTCACCGCCCCGCCCGACGTGCGACTGCCCAACACCGCTGGCACGGTCGCCGATTCGGTCGACACACGCGCCTGGGGCGGGTACGTCGTAGCCGCCGGCAGCATCACCCCGGCGGGACGGTACGAGGCTCTGTGCGGCTCTGAGACGGCTTCTCTGCCCGGCTGGCTGCTGAGCATCCTCCGCCCCGCCCCCGCGCGCCCCGTGGGCCCGTTGCGGCTGCCTGCGGTCGACGGCAGCCGCGCCGCCGTGGCCGCGCTGGCAGCCGAATGCGCCGTCGTGGCTTCGGCGCCGGACGGGCTGCGGAACACGACGCTGAACCGCAGCGCGTTCAAGGTGGGCCGGTTCATCGCCTGGGGCGACCTCCCCCGGCACGTGGCAGAGGAGGCCTTCCAAGAGGCTGGGGAAGCGGCGGGACTCACCGCTGCCGAGTGCCGCGCCACGATCCGCAGCGCCCTGAACAGCTCCCTGCGCACCGCCCGTCCCCGGGAGGTGGCATGACCACCCCCACCACCCCCCTCTTGGAAGGCCAAACCGCACCCCCGCCCAGCCCCCGCGCCGCCCGGCTGCCCACGCCGCAGACGGCCGCGGGCGAGCCGAAAGGCGCCGCCCGTAAGGGCGTCGTAACTGCTCTTCGCTCTGAGCGATTCCGCAGCGACGAGGCACGCGACGCCACGCACGACCCGACGCCGGGCCGGCCCGGTATCCGCATCTACGCCCCGCCGGTCTACCGCCATCACTGGGACGGAGCCCGCTGGTCCAAACGCCACGGCGACACTCCCACCGCCGCATACGCCTGCTCTTGCGGGCAGACCGGCAACGCCACGGGACCCCACCACGTGGCGGCCCTGGTCGCCGAGTACGACGCCCACAAGTCCGGCTGCACGCAGGCTTCCACGATCCCCCAGGAAGGGAGGACAGCCGCATGACCGGAGCGGAAGAACTGCCCGCGCCCTCCAACCCCCTGGCCGTCGCCCGGCGCCTCCTGCCGGACTGGCAAACCGAGGACGGGCAGCTCGTGTGCCGACGCTGGCGCGGCTCATGGATGCGCTGGACCGGTACCTCCTGGCGCGAGCTGGACGAAGCGCAGATGCGCGCCGCCCTGTACACCCGCCTGGAACATGCCCTCTACAGCGCCCCCGGCAAGGACGGGCAGCCGGAACTGCGCGACTGGGCCCCGACGAAACAGAAGATCAGCAACCTTCTCGACGCACTCGGAGCCATCACCTTGCTGCCCACCGACACCGACGCCCCCTCCTGGGTCGACCAGAACGGCGAGGCAGAGCCGGACGACAGTCCGATCGTGGCCTGCTCCAACGGCCTGCTCCGCATCCGGGACCGGGCGCTGCTGCCGCATGGGCCCGGCTTCTTCAACCTGGTCTCCGTGCCCTTCCCGTACGACCCGGAAGCGACCGCGCCCACCTGGGAGCGGTTCCTGACGCAGGTCTGGCCGGACAACCCCGAGGCCATCGCCGCCCTGCAGGAGTGGTTCGGCTACGTCCTGTCCGGCCGGACCGACCAGCAGAAGATCCTGCTCATGGTCGGCCCGTCCCGGTCCGGCAAGGGCACCATCGCCCGCGTGCTCAAGATGCTGGTCGGCAAGGAGAACCTCGCCGGCCCCACCTTGGCCGGTCTGGGCACGAACTTCGGGCTGTCCACGCTGGTCGGCAAGCCGCTCGCGGTCATCTCGGATGCCCGGCTGTCCGGCAACGACAACAGCCAGGTCGTGGAACGGCTGCTGACCATCTCCGGTGAGGACACCATCGACATCGACCGCAAGTACCGCCAGCCCTGGACCGGCAAGCTGCCCACCCGGCTGATGATCCTGTCCAACGAACTGCCCTACTTCGGCGACTCTTCCGGGGTCATCGCCCGCCGCTTCATCGTCCTGAACATGACGGTCTCCTGGCTGGGCAAGGAGGACCCCACCCTCACCGACCGTCTCGCCGCAGAGATGCCCGGCATCATCAACTGGGCCCTCGACGGACTGGCCCGACTGGAGGCCACAGGACGGATCACAGAACCGTCCTCCAGCCGCGAAGCGGTCACCACCATGCAGGACACCGCCTCACCCACGTCCGCGTTCATCCGTGAGCGCTGCACCACAGGACCCACGTGCAGCGTGCCCGTAGACACCCTGTGGGCCGTCTGGCGCGAATGGGCCGAGGACAACGGCGTGAAGGCGGTCGGCACCAAGCAGATGTTCGGCCGCAACCTGCTCTCCGTCATCCCTCAACTCAGCCGGACCCGCCCCCGAGACGCGTACGGCCGACAGGTCGCCACCTACAACGGGATCACCCTCAAGCAGTTCTAACCACATCAGCCTGAGTCGTGACTCATCGCGACTCAACCCCCTCAGAGCCGCGGGGGGGGGGGGGGGGTGGCGGCCCACGCCCAAGGTACAAAAACCACCCACCCGGCCATAGGGCCCCGGGGGGGGGGTGAGTTGAAGCACC
>NZ_JBFATS010000014.1:0-212114 GCF_040678435.1 Streptomyces sp. NPDC052682
GACGCTTGCCACTGAGCGCGTACGAGACGGTGGAGCGCGAGACACCGGCCCGCCGGGCGATCTCACCGATGTTCACGGCGACTCCTTGCTCGCATTGGTCGAACCGGTTCGACACTCCGTGAGACGGAACGACCGGTCGCGGGGGTGGTGGAATGGGGACTGCGGTGAAACGTCACGATCCCGGTCGTCGAACCGGTTCGGTGAAGCGAAGATAGGAACGCCACAGAGGGCTGTCAACGCCTGCGGCGGAACTTCTCGCCACCGTCCTGCCCCCCGGACGGTCTGCGGACTCACCGTGTGTCAGGGGTATTGCTGAGCGCCGCACTCGCTGCTACGTTCCGGCGAACCGATTCGACGAAGCGAGGTTCCCGGCAGCCGGGGACCCGCTGCGCACCGCCCTCGGCGTGCCGAGCGCCGGGTCGTGGTCGTGGTGGATGGGGAGGTCCGCCCCGCTCAGGGGCACCCCGCTGCCACCCCGCCGCTCGGCGACGATCTGGGCCGCGATGGACAGGGCCGTCTCCTCCGGCGTACGGGCGCCGAGGTCCAGGCCGATCGGTGAACGCAGGCGCGCCAGCTCCAGGTCGCTGACGCCGGCCTCGCGCAGGCGCCTTTCGCGGTCCAGGTGGGTCCGGCGGGAGCCCATCGCGCCGACGTAGGCGACCGGGAGCCGCAGGGCCAGCCGGAGCAGGGGGATGTCGAACTTGGCGTCGTGGGTCAGGACGCACAGCACCGTGCGGGCGTCCACGGAGGTCCGCTCGAGGTATCGGTGCGGCCATTCGACGACGATCTCGTCGGCCTCCGGGAAGCGGGCCCGGGTAGCGAAGACCGGGCGGGCGTCGCACACGGTGACGTGGTAGCCGAGGAACGCGCCGACGCGGACCAGCGCCGACGCGAAGTCGATCGCGCCGAAGACGATCATCCGGGGCGGCGGGACCGACGACTCCACCAGCACCGTGAGCGGTGCTCCGCAGCGCGAGCCCTGCTCGCCGATCTCCAGCGTGCCGGTGCGGCCGGCGTCCAGGAAGGCGCCCGCCTCCGCCGCGACCGTACGGTCCAGCTCGGGACGGGCGCCGATGCCGCCCTCGCGGGAGGCGTCGGGGCGGACCGCGAGGGCCCGGCCCGTCAGACCGGCCGGGCCCCGCACGATCCGCGCGAGCGCGATCGCCTCGCCGCGCGCGGCGGCGGCCAGCGCCGCCGCGACGGCCGGGCGGGCGGGGTCGCCCACCCGTACCGGAGTGACGAGGACGTCGATGACGCCGCCGCAGGTCAGGCCGACGGCGAAGGCGTCGTCGTCGCTGTAGCCGAAGCGTTCCAGGACGGTGCCGCCGTCCTGGAGCGCCTGTCGGCACAGCTCGTAGACCGCGCCCTCCACGCAGCCGCCGGAGACCGATCCGATGGCCGTGCCGTCGGCGTCGACCGCGAGCGCGGCGCCGGGCCCGCGGGGCGCGCTGCCGCCGACCGTCACCACGGTGGCCACGGCGAAGTCACGGCCCTGCTCGACCCACCGGCTGAGTTCCTCGGCGATGTCCAGCATGTGTCTCGGTCTCCTTGCGGCAGCGGTGTGGGACGGGGTGGCGATCACGCCCCGCCGGCTCTCGCGCGTCCTGCGGGCGGCGCGCAGGGGGACGTCCCGTGCGCCGCCCGCAGGGTCCGCTCACGCGGTGCCGGTGAGGTGCTCCGGCCGGACCGGTGTCCTGTTCAGCTCCAGCCCCGTCGCGTCGCGGATCGCCGCGAGGACGGCCGGCGTCGAGGACAGGGTCGGGGCCTCGCCGACGCCCCGCAGGCCGTACGGGGCGTGGTGGTCGGCGAGTTCGAGCACGTCGACCGGGATGGTCGGCGTGTCGAGGATGGTGGGGATCAGGTAGTCGGTGAAGGAGGGGTTCTTCACCTTCGCCGTCTTCGGGTCCACGATGATCTCCTCCATCACCGCCACGCCCAGGCCCTGGGTGGTGCCGCCCTGGATCTGGCCGAGCACCGACAGCGGGTTGAGCGCCTTGCCGACGTCCTGCGCGCAGGCCAGCTCGATGACCTTGACCAGGCCGAGCTCGGTGTCGACCTCGACGACGGCCCGGTGCGCGGCGAAGGAGTACTGCACGTGCCCGTTGCCCTGCCCGGTGTGCCGGTCGAAGGGCTCGGTCGGCCGGTGCCGCCACTCCTCCTCGACCTCCACGGCCTCGTCGCCGAGAACGTCCACCAGATCGGCCAGGACCTCGCCGGCGTCGGTGACGACCTTGCCGCCCTCCAGCAGCAGCTCGGCCGTCGCCCAGGCCGGGTGGAAGGAGCCGAACCTGCGGCGCCCGAGCTGCAGGACCTTCTCGCGTACGAGCTCGCAGGCGTTCTTCACCGCGCCGCCGGTGACGTACGTCTGCCGGGACGCCGACGTGGAACCGGCGCTGCCCACCTCGGTGTTGGCCGGGTGGATCGTCACCTGGGCGACGCCCAGCTCGGTGCGGGCGATCTGCGCGTGGACGGTGACACCGCCCTGGCCGACCTCCGCCATCGCCGTATGGACGGTGGCCACCGGTTCCCCGTTGAGGACCTCCACGCGGACCTTCGCGGTGGAGTAGTCGTCGAACCCCTCGGAGAAGCCGACGTTCTTGATGCCGACCGCGTACCCGACCCCGCGGACGACGCCTTCGCCGTGCGTGGTGTTGGACAGGCCGCCCGGCAGCTGCCGTACGTCGGCGCCCTCGCTGGACTCCCACTGCCGCTCGGGGGGCATCGGCATCGCCTTGACGCGGCGCAGCAGTTCCGCGACCGGGGCCGGGGAGTCGACGACCTGGCCGGTCGGCATCAGGGCGCCCTGGGACATGGCGTTGCGCTGCCGGAACTCCACCGGGTCCATGCCGAGCCGCTTGGCCACCTTGTCCATCTGCGCCTCGTAGGCGAAGCACGCCTGGACCGCGCCGAAGCCGCGCATGGCGCCGCAGGGCGGGTTGTTGGTGTAGAGGGCGATGGCCTCGATGTCGACGTTGTCGACCACGTACGGGCCGACGCCGAGCGAGGAGGCGTTGCCGACGACCGCCGGGGAGGCGGAGGCGTACGCGCCGCCGTCCAGGACGATGCGGCATCTGACGTGGGTGAGCTTGCCGTCCCGCGTGGCGCCGTGCTCGTAGAACAGCTTCGCCGGGTGGCGGTGGACGTGCCCGAAGAACGACTCGAAGCGGTTGTAGACGATCTTGACCGGTTTGCCGGTGCGCAGTGCCAGCAGGCAGGCGTGGATCTGCATCGACAGGTCCTCGCGCCCGCCGAACGCGCCGCCCACGCCGGCCAGCGTCATGCGCACCTTCTCCGGCGGCAGGCCGAGCACCGGGGCGATCTGCCGCAGGTCGGAGTGGAGCCACTGGGTGGCGATGTAGAGGTGGACGCCGCCGTCCTCCTCGGGCACGGCCAGGCCGGACTCGGGGCCGAGGAAGGCCTGGTCCTGCATGCCGAAGGTGTACTCGCCCTCGACGATGACGTCGGCGCGCTCCCGGGCGGCCGCGACGTCGCCGCGCACGATCGGCTGGCGGTGCAGGATGTTCGGGTGCGGGACGTGCGGGGCGTGGTGGTCGGTGCGGTTCTCGTGGACCAGGACCGCGTCCGGGGCGAGGGCGGAGGCCTCGTCGGTGACGACGGGCAGCTCGCGGTACTCGACCTGGATCTTGGCGGCGGCGCGGCGGGCCGTCTCCGGGTGGTCGGCGGCGACGATCGCGACCGGCTCGCCGTGGTGGCGGACCTTGCCGTGCGCGAGGACCGGGGTGTCCTGGATCTCGAGGCCGTAGTGCTTCACGTCGGTGGGCAGGTCGTCGTAGGTCAGGACGGCGTACACGCCCGGCGTGGCCAGCGCCTGGCCCGTGTCGATCGACACGATCTCGGCGTGCGCGACCGGGGAGCGCAGGATCTGGCCCCAGAGCATGTCCTCGTGCCACAGGTCGGACGCGTAGGCGAACTCGCCGGTGACCTTGAGGGTGCCGTCCGGGCGCAGGGTGGACTCGCCGATGCCGCCCTTGGCCGGGGAGCCCTGGGTGATCTTCGACGGGATTCCGCTGGGGGACGCCATGATCAGACCGCCTCTCCCTGCCGGGCGGCCGCCAGCCGGACCGCGTCCATGATCTTCTCGTAGCCGGTGCAGCGGCACAGGTTGCCCGACAGCGCCTCGCGGATGTCCGCGTCGGTCGGGGTCGGGTTGCGCTCCAGCATCTCGTCGGCGGCGACCAGCAGGCCGGGTGTGCAAAAGCCGCACTGGACGGCGCCGGCGTCGATGAACGCCTGCTGGACCGGGGACAGCTCGGCGCCCTCGCCGGTCTGCGAGTCGGTGCCCTGGACCCGCGGCGCACCGCGGGAACGCTGCCGGGCGTAGTCGGCCAGGCCCTCGACCGTGACGACCTCCCGGCCCTCCACCTGACCGGCCGCGACCAGGCAGGCGCACACGGGCACGCCGTCCAGCCGGACCGTGCACGACCCGCACTCGCCCTGTTCGCAGGCGTTCTTGGACCCCGGCAGACCGAGCCGCTCGCGCAGCACGTACAGCAGGGACTCGCCCTCCCACACGTCGTCGGCCTGCTGCGGCCGTCCGTTGACGGTGAAGTTGACGCGCATCACGCGGCTCCCTTCGCGGTGCGGCGGGTGCCGCGGTACGACTCCCAGGTCCAGGTCAGCGTGCGGCGGGCCATGACGCCCACCGCGTGGCGCCGGTAGCTCGCGGTGCCCCGGACGTCGTCGATCGGGTTGCACGCTGCGGAGCACAGCTCGGCGAACTGCCGGGCGACCGACGGGGTGATGATCTTTCCGTTGTCCCAGAAGCCGCCCTCCTCGAGCGCGGCGTTCAGGAACTCCTCCGCCGCCCTGGCCCGAACGGGTGTCGGGGCGGCCGAACCGATCCCGGTCCGCACGGTCCGGCTCTCGGGGTGCAGCGCGATCCCGAAGGCGCACACGGCGATGACCATCGCGTTGCGCGTGCCGACCTTGGAGAACTGCTGCGGTCCGTCGGCCTTCTTCACGTGCACGGCCCGGATCAGCTCGTCGGGGGCGAGGGCGTTGCGCTTGACGCCCCGGTAGAAGTCGTCGATCGGGATCATGCGCCTGCCCCGGACCGACTCCACCTCCACCTCGGCGCCCGCCGCGAGGAGGGCGGGGTGGGCGTCACCGGCCGGGGAGGCGGTACCGAGGTTGCCGCCGACACCGCCGCGGTTGCGGATCTGCGGAGAGGCCACCGTGTGCGAGGCCAGCGCGAGGCCCGGCAGCTCGGCGCGCAGGTTCTCCATGATCTTCGTGTACGGCACACAGGCGCCCAGCCGTACGCTGTCCTCGCCGACCTCCCACTCGTCGAGGTCACCGATGCGGTTCAGGTCCATGAGGTACTCGGGCCTGCGGTGGTCGAAGTTGATCTCGACCATCACATCGGTGCCACCCGCAATCGGCACAGCGGTGGGGTGCTCGGCCTTCGCGGCGAGCGCCTCCTCCCAGCTGGCGGGGCGAAGGAAGTCCATGACCGGCTCTCTTCTTCGTCATCATGGGGTGTACGGATCAAGCCAATCCGTGGGCGGCGGGCCCGGCTCGTTCCCCTGCTGTTCACGTCGGATGAGAGCCAGTACACAGCGCCTGCGACGCCCGGGTCAGTCACGGAAAGCCTGAAGGAGTTGGCTGGCCAGCACGCCCATCTTGTAGATTCGTATGAACGGAGGCCTTCAGTAACCTCCTCGTTTTCCCGGGGAAACGCGCGACACAGCCGCGTGACCTGGAACACGGCCGGGACACCGCCCGGGAGACGGCGAGCAGCGCTCACCCCCCGCCGAACGGGCCCCTCACCCACCACCCTGCACCATTCAGCGAAAAATTCGAGACAAGAAACGGCGGCGACGAGAATGCGGCTGCGCGCACTGCTGGACACCGACGCGCTGGGCCTCAGGCTCCTCGGTGGTGAGGACGAGCTGGACCGCACCGTGCGGGGTGTGATGACCACCGACCTCAGGGACCCCAGCCGCTACCTGTCGGGCGGCGAGCTGGTGCTGACGGGCCTGGCCTGGCGCCGGGACGCCGCCGACTCCGAGCCGTTCGTACGGATCCTGGTGCAGGCCCAGGTGGCTGCCCTGGCCGCCGGCGAGGCGGAGCTGGGCGACATCCCCGAGGACCTGGTCGTGGCCTGCGCCCGGCACCGTCTGCCGCTGTTCGCCGTGCACGAGTCGGTGGCCTTCGCGACCATCACCGAGCACGTCGTCCGGCAGGTGTCCGGAGAGCGCGCCGGGGATCTCGCGGCCGTCGTGGACCGGCATCGCCGGATGATGACCTCGGGCCCGGCGGGCGGCGGCCCGGACGTGGTGCTGGACCTGCTCGGCTCGGACCTGGACCTGCGCGCCTGGGTGCTGTCCCCCACCGGCCGCCTCGTCGCCGGCCCCCGGGTGGCCGGCCCCGCCCTGCCCGCCGACACGTGCGCCCGGCTCGCGGCCGAACACCTGGCGGCCGCGCGCACCGGCCGCCGCGGCCCCCACCGCGTCATCCTGGGCACCACCCCCTACTCGCTCTTCCCGATCCGCTCCGGCGGCCGCTCCCCGCAGCCGGCCCGGGACGCGCGGGAGACCCTGCTGTCCGACTGGCTGCTGGCCGTCGAGGCGGACGCCGGGGACTGGCCCGACGAGCGGCTCGACCTGGTGCACGGCGTCACCCAGCTGATCGCGGTCGAACGGGACCGCCGCGACGCGGCCCGCAGCGTCCGCCGCCGCCTCGCGCAGGAGGTGCTGGAACTGGTGCAGACGGGTGCGGCGCCCGCCGAGATCGCCGCCCGTCTGCGGGTGGCCGCTCCGGTCCTGCTGCCCGGCCTGGGTGCCGCCCCGCACTGGCAGGTGGTCGTCGCCCGCGTCGACTGGGAGGGTGAGGCCGACGGCGGCCCGGCGGCGCAGTCGCTGCTCGAGGAGATCCTCGTCGAACCTTCCCGGAGTGCCCCGGCCGGCGGACAGTCCGGCGGGCCGGAGCCCTCCGAGCGCATCGCCGTGGCCCACAGCGGCGACGAGGCCGTCGCCCTCGTGCCGCTGCCGGCCGTGTCCGCCGAACACGACGGCTCCGAGACCGGCGTCCTCGCCGACACGCTGCTGGCCGCGGTCCGCGCCCCGCTCACCGCCGGCCTCGGCGACGAGGGGCGGATCACGCTCGGCGTGAGCGCGGCCGTGCACTCGGCGGAGGGCCTGCGCGGCGCCCTGGAGGAGGCCCGGCACGCCCGCCGCGTGGCGGCCGCCCGCCCCGGCCCGGTCTGCGCGGCCGGCCACCAGGAGCTGGCCTCGCACGTCCTGCTGCTGCCCTTCGTCCCCGACGACGTCCGCCGCGCCTTCACGGCCCGTCTGCTGGACCCGCTGCGCGACTACGACCGCCGCCACCGCGCCGAACTCATCCCCACCCTGGAGGCCTTCCTCGACTGCGACGGCTCCTGGACCCGCTGCGCGACCCGCCTCCACCTGCACGTCAACACACTGCGCTACCGGGTGGGCCGCATCGAGCAGTTGACGGGCCGTGACCTGTCCCGCCTGGAGGACAAGCTGGACTTCTTCCTGGCGCTGCGGATGAGCTGAAACACGTGAGGCCGGTCAGTCCCCCTACTTTGTGAAATCCTTCACCCACCCTCTTGGCCGGGCCCGCCGATTCGTGCTGAGATGCGGCCACCACTCAAAGCTCGATGGCGTGCTCGGGGAGGGCAACGTGGCGCATCCCGCCATGTCTGGTAACGGAACGACCGCCGCTGACGATCCCCTCCAGACCGCGGTGTGGCGGCTGCGCTCCCGCGCCTGCTGGGCAGACGCGGCAGCCCTGCTGGTACCGGCCACCGCCGCGGCGGCTCTCCAGCGGGCCGCGCTGCTGGTGGAACGCTGCCTGTACACCGAGCAGGGCTGGGAGGAGGCCGAGGACGCGCTGCGCACCGCCGAGGCGCTGGCGCACAGCGACGACGAGCGGGGCGCGGCCGCTTGTGAACGCGGGTACTTGGCGTACGCCGCGACGCTGCTCGGCGTACGGGACCGCTCGGACGAGGCCCGGGCGGCGCTCGGGCGGGCGGCGGCGCTGCTGCCCCCGGGCGCCGCGGGGCGTGCCCTGCTGGACTTCCGGCGCGGGCTGGTGGCGCAGAACCTCTCCGAGGCCCCGCAGGCGGCCCGCGCCGCCTTCCGCCGCGCCCACGCGGGCGCCACCGCCCACGACGACCAGCTGCTGCTGTCGTTCACCTGGCGGCATCTGGCCGGACTGGCCCTGCGGGAGGGCGAGCTGGCGGAGGCCCGGCACGGCTTCGCCGAGTCGCTGCGGATCCGGGAGGAACTGGGCTACCTGGTCGGTACGGCCCCGGCGCTGGTGTCCCTCGCCGACACGGAGACGGAACCGGAGGCGTCCCGGCTGCGGGAGGAGGCACGGCGGCTGTTCCGGCTGCTCGGGGGTGTGCCGACCTGGCTGGCCCGGCAGCTGGCCCCGCCGACGGCGACGGCGTGAGCTGCGGGCCGGCGCTCATCCCGCCGGTCGGAGATCCCGAAGCCGGGCACATACACCGGCCGGCAGGTCCCGGTCGTCCGGCACCCCGCGGCCGGGCGCGAGCCGGCGCCCGGCTCAGGTCTCCCGCACCGGCGCGTACACGTCGGCGTGCAGCCCGAACGTCCAGGCGACCCCCGCCTTCGCGGTGCGGGTCGACGGGGGCACTCTCAGCCAGTACGTGCGCCGGGTGCCGTCCGGTTCCGGTGTGGAGTTGAGCACCTCCACCATCACCACGGGCTCGTCGTCGTGCAGGTCGATCCGCCACAGGGTGCCCGTCTCGTCCCGGTGGACAGGGCGGGCGCCGGAGTCCGCGAGGTAGCGGTCGTAGCCGTAGTACTCCAGCATCACCCGCCGCAGCTCGGCGTTCTCCTCCGCGCGGATCCGCTCGGGGGTGAGACTGGGCAGTTCCGCGAGGAAGGCGGCCGGTACGGGCATGCCGCGCCAGGCGTGCAGGGCGAAGCCGTCGGGGTAGGCGAGCGCGGGTCCGTCGCCGTGGTCCAGGCGCCCGGCCTCGTCGCGGTGCAGCTCGACGGGCCGTTCCGCCACCACCGCGACACGGGCGTAGGGCCACCACCAGCCCGCGCTGCGGCACACCGTGGCCAGCGCGTCCAGCGGGCCGTCCTCGGCGGGGAACGCGGCCAGCCAGGGCGCGTCGTGCTGCCCGAGCACGGCGTCCAACAGGAGCAGCCGGATCTCCGCGGCCTCCCTGCCCGTGTCCCGGCCCGCCAGGTCCTCGATCACCCCGGCTGTGATCCGGTTCACGAGTGCCTGGGCGGTCTCCCACAGCCGGCCCCCGGTCGCCGCCCAGTGCGCCGACCACCCCTCGGCGCCCAGCTCGGCGTGCAGCCGGCGTCGTGCGCGCGCCCAGGGAGCGCTGCGGACCGCCTCGCGCACGCTGGGCCCGCGGTCCGGGAGCCGTCGCAGCAACGCGACGGCCTCGCGCGGGGATCCGGCCCACACCACTTGTTCCGGTTCCGTGAGCCCCGCCCGCCGGTAGGCCGCCCGCACGCCCCGCTCGGCGGTCGCGCGGTCGGCGGGCACGGTCGCCGAGGCCCACGCCCGCCACCGGTCCAGGCCGTCGGCGGCCCCGGCCTCCCGCTGCGCCGCGTCGCTGTCCGTCATCATCAACTGCCCCTCCCTCAGGACCGGTTCGGTCCGCACTCAGTCGGCCACGATCCGCACGGACCCGGGCACGTACTCCCGCTGCCTGATCACGCGGTACCAGCCCTCGGGCAGGGCGATCGCCGCGTGTTCCTCGTGCACCACCCGGCCGCCCTGCGGCAGGTGCAGCAGCAACGGGCCGAAGGGCCCCGGCTCGCGGATCAACTCGCCCGGCCCGACGACCGCGTGGGCGTGCCCGGTGACCTCGCCGAGCGCCAGGACGAGCCGGCCCCGCGCGTCACGCCGCTCCCGTGGCGCGTGCGCCACGTGCTCCGGCACCGCCTCCCGTGTCACGGGCACGATCAGTACGTCTCCCTGCCGGTACATGGCTGTCCCCTCACCGCCGGGCGCACCGTGCGCCGGCCTCATGACCACGACCGTAGGGGCCGCCACTGACAACGGCCCGAAGTGCCGCCCCGCCCACGGGCGCTGTCAGTGGCGGTTGGTAGAACTGCGGTCACCACACGCCGCACACTCTTTCTCCTCGGGAGCAGCCGTATGACCATCGGTGACCACCTCCACGGGCTGTACCGGCTGCCCGCCCACACGTTCCCCAAGGTGGACACGCCCCTGGACCACCTGCCCGAACCGGACGCCGTGGCCTGGCGGATCGCCTCCGACACCTACGACAGCGACGAGAGCTGGGCCGGGGCCTTCGCGCGCTTCTGCTCCGCCGTCGACACCACGCGCGTGCGGGCCCTGATCGTGGGCGCCTGGGAGGAGGCCTACGAGACGCCCCCGTCCGAGGTGATCGAGGCCCTGCTCGGCGCCCGGGACCGTCTCCCGGCGCTGCGGGCGCTGTTCCTGGGCGACATGGTGATGGAGGAGTGCGAGATCTCCTGGATCCACCAGACCGACGTCACCCCGCTCCTGTCCGGCTTCCCCGCCCTGGAGGAGTTCGGGGTGCGCGGCGGCACGGACCTGCGGTTCCCCGCCGTACGCCACGAGGCGCTGCGCAGACTCGTCGTGGAGAGCGGCGGACTGCCCGCCGAGGTGGTGCGCGGCATCGGCGCGAGCGACCTGCCCGCCCTGGAGCACCTGGACCTGTGGCTGGGCACCCCCGACTACGGCGGCGACAGCGAGGCCGCCGATCTGGAGCCGCTGCTGTCCGGGGCCCGCCTGCCGCGCCTGCGTCATCTGGCGCTGCGCAACAGCGAGATGCAGGACGCCGTGGCCGCGGCCGTCGCCTCCGCCCCCGTCGTGGAGCGGCTCGAGGTGCTGGACCTGTCCATGGGTGTGCTGACCGACGAGGGCGCCGCCGCGCTCCTCGGCGGGCAGCCCCTGACCCATCTGAAGAAGCTCGACCTGCACCACCACTACCTCAGCGAGCCGTTCGTGGAGCGGATCCGGCAGACCCTCGAGCCCGCCGGTGTGGAGGTGGATCTCGACCGCGGCGACGCGGAGGAGGACACCGAGGACGACGGCACGGTCTGGCGCTACGTCGCGGTGGGCGAGTGAGCGCACGCCCCCGGCCGGCGGCCCGGCCGCGTTTCGCGGTGGTCGGCAACCCCGAGAACCGGCGGGTGTCCCTGTTCGCCGCCGCGGTGCGCGCGGCCGGCCTGCCCGGCCCGCGCGTTGTGCCGTGGACGGACGTCCTGCGCGACCAGGGCGCGCACTTCGCCGCCGAGGAACTCGTCCGTGTCGACTCCCCCGGCGAGAACACCGAGGTGGACCGTCTGCTGCGGGGCGTCGCGGACCCCACCCGGGTGGAGGGTTCGGCCCGCTGGTACGCCGCCTTCACGGCCGCGCTGCGCTCGCTGCGCGGCGGGATCCACCTGGCCGACGCGGACGAGCTCGCCGTGCTGTTCGACAAGCGCCGCTGCCACGCCGTGCTCGACGGGGCGGGCATCCCCGTCCCGGCCTCCCCCACGTCGGGCCCGGACGGTGCGCCGGTGCGCGGCTGGGACGACGTACGGGCGCTGATGCGGGAGCACCGGATGCCCCGGCTGTTCGTGAAACCCGCGCACGGGTCGTCCGCCTCGGGGGTCCTCGCCGTCGAGTCGGGCGCCGGCCGCATCAGGGCGACCACCTCCGTGGAGCTCGCCCCGGACGGGCGGCTGTACAACTCGCTCAAGGTGCGCCGCTACGAGCGGGAACGGGACCTCGCCGCCATCGTCGACGCGCTCGCCCCCGACGGGCTGCACCTCGAACGCTGGGTGCCCAAGGCCTCCCAGCGGGGCCGCACCGCCGACCTGAGGGTGGTCGTGGTGGCCGGCCGGGCCACCCACGCGGTGGTGCGCACCAGCCGCCGGCCGATGACCAACCTGCACCTCGGCGGCAGCCGCGGCGACCTTCAGGAGGCCCGGCGGGCCGTGGAGGCGGCCGGCGCGCGCTGGGCGGACCTGCTGGAGCTGTGCGAGCGGGCCGCGGCCTGCTTCCCGGGCACGCTGTGCGTCGGCGTGGACCTGCTGCCGGCCGTCGGCTGGCGCCGGGCGTTCGTCGGCGAGGTGAACGCCTTCGGCGATCTGCTGCCCCGCCTCACCGGGCTGCCGGGCAGCGGCGCCGAGGACTTGGACACCTACGGAGCACAGGTCGCGGCCGCCCTGCGCGCCCACGCCGGGCCCGGCCCGCACCGGGCGCACCACCGATCCGCACAGAACAGGAACACCCCATGTCCGAGCCCGACATGAACGAGGTCGTCGGCGACCACGACATCCTCCTGGTCACCCTCGACACGCTGCGTTACGACGTGGCCGCCGAGCTGGCGGCCGAGGGCCGCATCCCGCACCTCGCCCGTCACCTGCCCGGCGGCCGCTGGGAGGAGCGCCACGCGCCGGGCAGCTTCACCTACGCCTCCCACCAGGCGATCTTCGCCGGTTTCCTGCCGACCCCGGCCGCACCGGGACCGCATCCGCGCCTGTTCGCGGCGAGCTTCGCCGGCAGCGAGACCACCGCCGAGGGCACCTTCGTCTACGACACCCCCGACCTGGTCTCCGGCCTGGCGAAGGCGGGCTACCACACGGTGTGCATCGGAGGGGTGGGCTTCTTCAACAAGCAGGGCCCGCTCGGCTCGGTGCTGCCCGGCCTGTTCCACGAGTCGCACTGGGAGCCGGAGTTCGGCGTCACCTCGCCGCACTCCTTCGAGCACCAGGTCGCCCGCGCCGAACAGGTCGTCGCCCGGCTCCCCGCCGAGCAGCGGCTGTTCCTCTTCGTGAACGTCTCCGCGCTGCACCAGCCGAACTGGTTCCACCTGCCCGGCGCCACCCGCGAGGCCGGCGACAGCCGTGCCACGCACGCCGCCGCGCTGGAGTACGTCGACCGGCACATCGGCCGGCTCTTCGCCGCCGTGAGCTCCCGGCGCCGCTGTTTCGCGATCGTCTGCTCCGACCACGGCACCGCCTACGGCGACGACGGCTACACCGGCCACCGCCTGGGCCACGCGTGCGTGTGGACCGTGCCGTACGCCCACTTCTTCCTCGACCCCGCCGAGGCCGCCCGATGACCACCGCCGCCCCGCCGACCACGCCGTACCAGCACTACGTCTACGCCTATCCCCACAAGACCGCCTACCGCAGGCTCCCCGACCGTCCCGCGCTCAGCGCGCTGTGGGCGGCGGAGGACAAGAGCGCCCTCTCCCTGTACCTGCACATCCCGTTCTGCGAGGTCCGCTGCGGCTTCTGCAACCTCTTCACCCGCGTCGGCGCCCCGGACGGGCTGACCGGCGCCTACCTGGACGCCCTGGAGCGGCAGGCCACAGCCGTGCGCGAGGCGCTCGGGGAGTCGGACGGCGTCCGGTTCGCCACGGCGGCCTTCGGCGGCGGCACGCCCACCTTCCTCACCGCGGCGGAACTGACCCGCCTCTGCGACATCGCCGAGCACCGCATGGGGGCGCAGCTGCGCACCGTCCCGCTGTCTGTGGAGGCTTCGCCCGCCACCGCCACCGCCGACCGCCTCGCCGTCCTGGCGGAGCGCGGGACGACCCGGCTGAGCCTGGGCGTGCAGAGCTTCGTCGACTCCGAGGCCCGGGCCGCCGTACGCCCGCAGCGCCGCGCCGACGTCGAGGCGGCCCTGTCCCGGATCCGGGACGCCGGCATCCCGGTCCTCAACATCGACCTGATCTACGGCATCGACGGGCAGACCGAGCAGACCTGGCGGCACTCCCTGGACGCGGCCCTGGCCTGGCGCCCCGAGGAGCTCTATCTCTACCCGCTGTACGTCCGGCCCCTCACCGGCCTCGACCGCCACCGCTCACCGGCCGGTCCCGACCCGGCCTGGGACGCGCAGCGGCTGCGCCTGTACCGCGCGGGCCGCGACCACCTCCTGGCCCACGGCTACGTGCAGCAGTCCATGCGCATGTTCCGCCGGGCCGACGCCCCGCCGCAGGGCGCCGACGACTACGCGTGCCAGACCGACGGCATGATCGGCCTGGGCTGCGGGGCCCGCTCGTACACCACCGGCCTGCACTACTCCTTCGACTACGCGGTCGGCATGCACGAGATCCGCGGCATCATCGACGCCTACGTCACGGCCACCGACTTCGCCCACGCCGAGGTCGGCTACCGCGTGGACGCCGGCGAGGCCCGCCGCCGCCATCTGCTGCAGTCCCTCCTCCAGGCGAAGGGCCTGGTGAGCCAGGAGTACCACGCCCGCTTCGGCAGTGCCCCCGCCGACGACTTCGGCCCCGAACTCGACGCCCTCACCGACCGCGGCTGGCTCGACACGGCCGATTCCACGCGCCTGCGGCTCACGCCGGAGGGGCTCGCCCACTCCGACGCCGTCGGCCCGCTGCTGTTCTCCCCCGCCGTACGGGCCGCCATGGCCGCCTACGAGAGGAAGTGACCGGCCCGCCGTGGACCTGACCCTCCTCTACCGGGGCCCGCTGGCCTCCTGCGACTACGACTGTCCCTACTGTCCCTTCGCCAAGCGGCGCGACTCCCCCGCCCAGCTGCGGGCCGACCGTGCCGCCCTGGAGCGCTTCGCCGGGTGGGCCGCCGCCCAGCGCGAGGACCGCCTCTCCCTCCTGTTCACCCCGTGGGGCGAGGGCCTGGTCCGCTCCTGGTACCGGCGCGCCCTGGTGGAGCTGTCCCACCTGCCGCACATCCGCCGCGTCGCCATCCAGACCAACCTCAGCTGCCGCACGGACTGGCTCGACGGGGCCGACCTGGACACGCTCGCCCTGTGGTGCACGTACCACCCGGGCCAGACGCCCTACGACCGCTTCCTCGCCAAGTGCCACGACCTGTCCGGCCGCGGGGTCCGTTTCAGCGTCGGCGTCGTCGGCCTGCCCGCGCACCTGGAGGCGGCCCGCCGCCTGCGCGCCGACCTGCCCGCGCACGTCTACCTGTGGATCAACGCGGCCGAGGGACACACCTACACGGACGCCGAGGCCGGGCAGTGGACCGCGCTCGACCCGCTCTTCCCGTACAGCCGCACCCCGCACCCCAGCGCGGGCCTGCCCTGCCGCACCGGCGCGTCGGTGATCTCGGTCGACGGCGAGGGCACCGTCCGCCGCTGCCACTTCGTCCGCGCGGAACTGGGCAACCTCTACGACGGCTCCTACCGCGCCGCCCTGCGCGCGAGACCGTGCCCGCGCGCCGTCTGCGACTGCCACATCGGCTACGTCCACCTGGAGACACTGCCGCTGTACGACGTGTTCGCGGGCGGCGTCCTGGAACGCGTCCCGGCCGACGTCCCCGCGCGGCACACCGCCCTGCCCGTCACGCTCACAAGCCGCCCGGACACCGACAACACGGACACCGCCGGCCCACGACGATGACGTGCCACGCATTCGGCACCGGCACGCGGCTGCCCACACAGCCGCCGCCGGACCGGCGCCGACCGTGCGGCTGAACGCCCTCCGCCCGCTGCGCACCCAGGCGCACCTTCGCCGCAGCGAAGCCGGGTGCCGCCCAGGCGCCCGCACGCCTCAGCGGAACGGATGCCGGACCAGGCACCCGCACGCCCCAGCAGAACCGGTTTGCCGGCCCAGGCAGCCGCACGTCCCAGCGGAGCCGGTCGCCGGCCGCAGTAGGCCAGGTCCGGGCCTCAGGCTCCCGCGAAGTGCTCCCCCACCAGCACCCGCACCACGTCCACGTCCCCGGCGGTCAACGCGTCCAGCAGCGCGGTGTGCTCGTGGGCGTCCGCCAGCAGCTCCGCCCGTCCCCGTGGCGTGCCCGGCCCCGCGCCGACCAGGGGCCACTGGGCGCGCCGGTGCAGGTCGTCCGCGATCTGGACCAGCTGGGAGTTGCCCGACAGGGACAGCACCGCGCGGTGGAAGGCCCGGTCGGACTCGGCGTACGTGAAGCGGCAGCCGGTGGACGCGGCACGGACCGTGGCCTCGGCGAGCGGCCGCAGCTCGGCCCACCGCTCGGCGGGCACCGTACGGGCCAGCCGCAGCATCACCGGCACCTCGATCAGCGCCCGTACCTCGGCGAGCTCCGCCAGTTCCCGGGCGCCCCGTTCGACCACCCGGAAGCCCCGGTTGGGTACGACCTCGACGGCCCCCTCGAGCGCCAGCTGCTGCATGGCCTCCCGCACGGGCGTCGCGGACACCCCGAACCGCTCGGCGAGGACGGGCGCCGAGTAGACCTCGCCGGGCCGCAGCTCGCCCCTGACCAGCGCGGCGCGCAACGCGTCGAGGATCTGCCCGCGCACGGACGCCCGCTGGACGACGGGACGGACCACGGGGCGAACGACAGGAGGGACAACGGAAGGGACGCCGGGAGGAACCGGTGCGGGCTCGCCGTGCGTGTGCTCACCCCGGGCGGCGCCGTCGCCGGTCCCACTGCCCCTCTCGACGTCCACCGGGCCGGGCTGGGCCGGCACCCGCGCCCGCCGGCCCACGGCCGCCCGGACGTCGGGGACCCCCGTCCCGGCGGAATCCGCGGAGCCCTGCCCGCTGTGCCTCACGGGTCCTCCTCCGGACGTGTCGGTACTTGGGGGTCATTGCGGCGGGTTGTTACTCGCCCGTCAAGCACCATAAGCGCACAAGCCGTCAGTTCAAATCCCGACGATCATGAGTAAGGGTAGGCTTACCTGAAACCTGCCAGGCTCGACCAGACGTGGACGGTGGTCCGTATGCCCGTGCCCTCCTCGGCCGTCGCGGCGGCGTACACCCGTCTCACCGAGGTCCTCCCGGGGCTCGCCGTCACCGAGGCGGCGGCCGGGCAGGAGGTGCCGGCCGGTGGCGGCTGGGTGCGCGCCGACCGGCTCGCGGCGGGCGGGGCGGAGCTGGAGGCGTTCCTCGCCTGGGACGACGCCCAGGTTCTGCGGGACTACGGGCGGCGGGCCCGCCCGGACGTGGTCGCCAGTTTCGGTCTGCACCGCTACGCCTGGCCCGCCTGCCTGCTGATCACCGTGCCGTGGTTCCTGTACCGGCGGGTGCCGCGCTACCCGGTGACGCACGTCGCCTACGACCGCACGGCCCCCGGTCTCGCCCTGGGCCGGATGGCCGTACGCCCGGCCGGTTTCGCCTGTCTGCCCGGCGACCCGGCGGCCGTGCTGCCCGGCGCCCGGGTGGTCCGCGACACCGAGGCGCTGCGCACGGAGGTCCGCGCGGCGGTCGCCGAGCACCTCGAACCGGTTCTCGCCGCCTTCGGCCCGCGCATGCGGCGCCGCGGCCGGGCCCTGTGGGGCATGGTGACGGACGAGGTCACCGAGGGCCTGTGGTACGTCGCCCGGTTGCTGGGCGAGAAGGAGGAACTCCGGGCGATCCGCGAGCTGGACCTGTTGCTGCCCGGCTCGACCGGGCCGTACGCCGGCGCGGCGGCTTTCCGCCCGCTCGCCGGTCCGCGCGGCGAACCCCGGCACACCCGGGACCGGGTGAGCTGCTGCATGTTCTACACCCTGCGCCCCGAGGACATCTGCGTCACCTGCCCGCGTGCGTGCGCCGCGGGCCGGGCCCCCAAGGTCGCCGCGGCCGCGGCCGGTTGAGGGCCCCTCAGGCCAAGGCGCTGCCCAGCATGTCGTAAGATCATCCGAGAGTGGGACACCCACACGGTCGCAGGCGATTCACACTTCCCTCACCGGTCAGGGGAACTTTCCGCCGCACCAACCGTGCGGGTAGTCTTATTCGAACTCAACTCCCGCCCCTCAAGCGGCAGTTCGAGCAGAACGCCGTCCTGGGCATTCCCTTGCACTTCCTTGGCGGCCTCTTGCCCCGAAACCCCCTGAGGGCCGGTGGGATTGGGCCACTATGGCGGGCGTTACGCCCTATCCCAATGCAAGGGACCCCGAATGAGACTGACCGACATATCGCTGAACTGGCTGCTTCCGGGCGCCGTCCTGCTCCTGGGCATGCTGGCGGCGGTGGCGGTGCTCGCGCGCGGCAAGCGCTCCTCGGTCAAGGACACGAGCGCCGACGATTCCTGGGAACGCGCGGAGGAGCGCCGCAGGCGCAAGGAGGCCATATACGGCACCGTCTCCTATGTCCTGCTCTTCTGCTGTGCGGCCGTCGCCGCCGCGCTCTCCTTCCACGGCCTGGTCGGCTTCGGTGAGCAGAACCTGGGCCTGACCGGCGGCTGGCAGTACCTGGTGCCGTTCGGCCTGGACGGCGCGGCGATGTTCTGCTCCGTGCTGGCGGTGCGCGAGGCGAGCCACGGTGACGCCGCCCTCGGCTCCCGGATACTGGTGTGGACCTTCGCCTTCGCCGCCGCCTGGTTCAACTGGGTGCACGCCCCCAGGGGTGCGGGCCACGACGGCGCCCCGCACTTCTTCGCGGGCATGTCCCTGTCCGCGGCGGTCCTCTTCGACCGCGCGCTGAAGCAGACCCGCCGGGCCGCGCTGCGCGAGCAGGGCCTGGTGCCCAGGCCGCTGCCGCAGATCCGCATCGTGCGCTGGCTGCGCGCGCCCCGCGAGACGTACCGGGCCTGGTCGCTGATGCTTCTGGAGGGTGTCCGCAGCCTCGACGAGGCGGTCGAGGAGGTGCGCGAGGACAAGCGCCAGAAGGAGGAGGCCCGGCGGCGGCGGCGCGAGCAGGAGCGCGTGGAGCGCGCCCAGCTGAAGGCGATCAGCCGTGGCCACCGCGGGTTCGTCGGCCGCGGCGGGCGCCAGGTCGAGGTGCAGACCGTGGAGCGCGGCTCCGACCTGGTCTCCGCGGAGCCTGCCATATCGGGGCCCGAGCAGTTGCCGCCCGCCCCGTCGCGTCCCTCTCTTCAGCCCGTACGCAGCGGAGCTGACCCGGTCACCGTCGACCTCACGGCGGAGGACGACACGATGGCCCTGCCGCGCCTGGACTCCCTGGAGCGCAAGCTCAAGGACCTGGAGCAACAGTTCGGCTGACGCACCGGCGGGGTGAGGGGGCGTGGTCCGGCGGGCCACGCCCCCTCACCGTGTACGCGGTTCACGCCGCTTCGGCGTCGAGTTCGAACCACACCGCCTTGCCCACCCCGTGCGGCTGGACACCCCAGGAGTCCGCGAGGGACTGCACCAGGACCAGGCCCCTGCCGTGCGTGCCGTCGTCGGTGGCCACGCGCGGGCTCGGCCGGCCGGCCACGAAGTCGCGTACCTCCACCCGCAGCGCGCGCGGGCCGACGGTGGCCGTCACGACGGCGTCCCGGTCGGTGTGGACGAGTGCGTTGGTGACGAGTTCGCTGGTGAGCAGTTCCGCGATCTCCGATCGTCCGGGCCTCCCCCAGTGCCGGAGCAGCTCCCGCAGCGCCCTGCGCGTCTCGGGCACCGCCCGCAGGTCCGCCCTCCCGAGCCGGCGCCTGAGCTGACGCGCCGGTCCCTGTTCCGTGCCGCCGCCGGTCCTGTCCTCCACTGTCTCCGCCGAGGAGCCCCCGATCGCCAGGGGACCGCCCCCTCGTGCCTGCCTTTTCATGACCCCCGCCCGCGTGCCGATGTCGGTTCCCCTCCTGCTCGAACACGTTCACGGGGATCCTTGCCCGGCCCGCTCGCGGGCAGTCATCCCAGGTCCTCGACAACCAGGTGTTCGGCCACGGACAGGGCGTTCCCGGCCCGGGCGGGACAGCGGGTGCGCGGGGGGCGTGCTCCGGCGGAGGCCTGCGGTACGTCCGCTCCGGCCGACGGCGCCGATGCGTCCGGGCCGGGCGGCCCGCGTCCCGTACGCCTGGGGACCTACGGGTTCAGGCCCGGATCCGGACCGCGCGGAATCGGCCCCAGCGCCGCGCGCCCTCCGCCGATCCGGCCGTACGCGGAGCAGCGGCGGACGGGGTGTTCCGGGCCGCTGGGAAGCGCGCGAAGTTGGCCGAACTCCGACGGTCGCGGGTCCCCTTCCCGGCGGGTTCGTCTCCCCGTACGGCACCCGGGGGCGGTGGGAGCCGGGCACCGACCGGACCTTTCTCCCGCCGCCCGGGGCCTCACGCCTCCCACACGGCGGCGGCCGTACGGTCGTCCGCGTATCCCTTGACCCGTACCTGGGTGTCGGCGAGGAACGCCGCCAGGCCGGGCGGTTCGGAACCGGACCACCGTTCGGTCAGGTACGCGGAGAGTTCCGGCTCGCCCCGCAGCGGCTCGGCGAAGCCGGGGCTGCACATCAGCAGCGTGTCGCCGGGGCGGGCCACAGAGGCGCGGAAACGGAAGGGCTCGGGGGGCGGTTCGGGGGCGGGCTCGTACGGACTGGGCGGGGTGGGGATGCCCAGGTCCATGGTGAGCCGGTCGCCGTCCGGGGTCTGGGCGGGCGGCGAGCCGAAGCCCATCACGGGTTCGCCGGTGACGTGGGCGACCTGCGGTTCGATGTCCTGCCACTGCCCGTCCCGCAGCCGGAACAGCCCGCCCTCGCCGACGCCGAAGAAGACGCGCGTCCGGCACGTGGGGTCGGCCGGCAGCAGCAGGCAGCGCAGGGTGGCCGCGTACTCCTCGGGGCGCAGTCCCTGTTCGGCGGCGCCGGCCCGGAGCCGGCCGAGGCTGCGGCCGGTCAGGCGGTGCAGGCCGGACTTCAGGTCACCGCGCCGGGCGGCCCTGATGTCGTCGACGAGCCGGGCATGGCTGCGGCCCACGGCCCGGGCGATCCAGTGGCAGGCCTCGGCGGCGGCGCGGTGCGCGCCCGGTGTGGCCCGGGCTCCGGTCGCCACGACGACCAGGATCAGGGCCTGGTCGCCCGTGCCGAACCGGGCGGTGAGCAGACCGTCGCGGCGCGGTTCGCCGCGGTAGCGCGCCGAGTCGCCGCGGACGGAGGCGGCCCGCAGGGTGCAGCTCCCGTACCGGGCGCCGTCGAGGACGGTGTCGGGGACCAGGTCGTCGAGGCCGTCGGCGTCGGCGGGCGGGAGCGCGGTGGGTTCGGCGTCGTAGGTGGGCGGGCGGGACCCCACGTAGGTGCGGGGTGGGGGCGGGTAGGGGCGAGCGGCGGGTGCGGCCGGCGGCGGTCCGGGGGGTGCTGGTGGGGCGGCGGCGGTCTGCGCGCCGGGGCTGTCCGGGGAGCGCTCGGGGCTGGGCGGTGCCGCCGGCTGCGGCGGGACCGCCGGGGGCGGGCCCGGGGGCCTGCGGGGGATGTCGGGCGCAGCGGCCGGGGCCGCAGGGGCCGTCGTGGAGCGGTGCTCCACGGCCGGACCGGCCGTCGGCGGGGCGGGGGGTGCCTGCGGGGCCGGCGCGGCAGGGGGCTCGGCGGAGGCGCGGGGAGGCGGCACGGACGGCGCCGGATCATGCGCCGGAGGTGCCGGGGGTGCCAGCGGGGCCGGCGGGGTCAGGGGCGGGCGTTGCGGTGGTTCAGGGATCTCCTGCCGTCCTTCCGGCGGGGACGTCACGGGTCCGGCGGGCCGGGCGGCCGGCGGCTCCCAGGGGGCGCGCCGCGGTGCGGGGTCCGGGGGGCGCGAGAGGTCCGCCGTGTCGTCGGGCCCGGTCCGCGGCGACGGGACGACCGGCCCGGGGCCGGGCCGGTCGTTCACCGCCCCGGACGCCGACGCGAACCGGTCGTCCAGGGAATCGGCCGCGGGCGTGGGGCCCGTGTCACCGGTGGAGTCGTCGTACAACTGCCCCCACCAGTCGTCCTCCTGACCGGTGGGCCTTCCCCCCTGCTGGCTCATGCCCCCAATTGTCCACCGCACGGGCCGGATGAAAACGGTGCATCGGGAAAAACGGCCGCCGCCCTCCCACCGCACCGGCACGTCGGGCGACAAGAGGAACGGCCGTCCGATTTCCCCGTCACCTTCCGCGCTGACCTGCGCCGAGTGCGGGAAGCCACCGCTGACCTGCGTGTTCCCCGGTCGTCCGGCACGCTGGACAGATGGGAGCGTGGGACCTCCTGCTGGTCGGCCTGGTGATCCTGCTGGGCCTGTGCGGGGTGCTGCTGCCCGGGGTGCCGGGGTCGTGGCTGGTGTGGGCCGCGGTGATGTGGTGGGCGCTGAAGGACCCGGAGCCGGTCGCGTGGTGGGTGCTGGTGGGCGCCACCGTCGTGCTGCTCGTCTCCCAGGTGGTGCGCTGGAACCTGCCGCCCCGGCGGCTGCGGGCGACCGGCGCCGCCCGCCGGGTGATCGGCTGGGCGGGGCTCGGCGCGTTCCTCGGTTTCTTCCTGCTCCCGGTGCTGGGCGTGATCCCCGGCTTCATGGGCGGCATCTACCTCGCCGAACGCCTCCGCCTGGGCCGGCACGGCGCGGCGGCGGCCCTGCGCACGGTGATGCGCTCGGGCGGCTCCAGCGTCCTGGCGGAGCTGTACGCCTGTCTGCTGATCACGGGCGCGTGGCTGGGCGCGGTGTTCCTGGCCTGATGCGGGCTACACCCCCGGTCCTAGGACAGGCAGCCGATGTGCGAGGCGGCGGCGCGTGCTTGGCTGGCTGTCATGAGCGAGCTGAGCGAACTGCGCGAGCTGAGCGAGGCGGAACGCGCGTACCTGGCGTCGCAGCGCCTGGGGCGGCTGGCCACGGTGGACCCGGCGGGCCAGCCGCAGGCGAACCCGGTCGGTTTCTTCCCGCAGGACGACGGGACGATCCTGATCGGCGGCCGCGCTCTGGGCCGCACAAAGAAGTGGCGCAATCTCCTGAAGAACCCGAAGCTGTCGCTGGTCGTCGACGACATCGCCAGCGTGCGGCCGTGGAAGGTGCGCGGTGTGGAGATCCGCGGCGAGGCGGAACTGCTCACCGGCCCGCACGACCTGGGGCCGTACGTCAGTGAGGAGGTGATCCGGATCCATCCGCGGTGGATCCACAGCTGGGGCCTGGACGCCGACGGCTAGCCGGAAGGCCGCCCGGATCCACCTCGGTGGCGCGCATGCGGCGGGCGGACCTTTCCGGCGAGCCCGGCCGGGTGTGGGACGGTTCCGTGGCCTGAGGGTGGGACAGGGCGTACCAGGCCACGGAAGCCCGGGATCAGTATCCGTAGATCATCTTGTAGGCGGCCTCGGGGAGGAACTGCCCAGCCGAGGAGCCGCCTCCGAAACCGCAGTTGCCGTCGGACTCGCCCGGAACCTTGATCCACAAGAGCATCTCGGCGCCTCCGCCCAGCTGGGTGGGGGTGCCTATACGGCGGCCGGAGGGGTTGCACCACTGGCCGTTGGAGCCGTTGCCGTTGCGGCTGCTGTCCACGACGAACGGCTTGGTGTAGCCGTAGCGGGCGGCCAGCTCCCTGTTGACGGCGTTGCCGTAGGCGGTGTTCTCGGCGGTGGTGAAGTAGTTGGAGACGTTGAGCGAGAAGCCGTGCGCCTGTCGCAGGCCGGCCTCGTGGAGGCGCCGGGCCATGGTCGCCGCGTTCGCCCAGCCCGGGTTGCCGGCGTCGAGATACACCCAGGTGTTGGGGGCCTGGCGGCTGAACTCGGCGAGGGCGCCGGTGAGCATCCCCTCGCGTTCGTCGATCTGAGCCTGGGTCATGCAGCCGTAGTCCCCGAGGGAGTCCGGTTCCAGGATGACGACGGCCGGGCGGTTGGCGATCCCACCGGCGAACTGGGCGATCCAGGTCCGGTAGGCGGACGGCGACGCGGCTCCGCCCGCGGAGTGCCCGCCGCAGTAGTCGCGGTTGTAGATGTTGTAGGCGACGAGGAGGGGCAGCTTGTCGACCTGGTCCGCCGCTCCCACGTACCCGCCCGTGGCAGTGCCGATGTTGCCGCTCCAGGAGCCGAACCAGCGGGCCATCGGCGTGTTGGCGATGAAGGAGTTGATCGCGGGCGCCCGGCCGTCGCGGGGATTGGCGGCGACCCACCTCTTCGCGCTGGAGTCGGGGTCCACATAGAACCCACTGGTCATGGTGGTGGGGTCGGCCGCGTGGGCGGACGGTGCGGCGGCGAACGCCAGCGGCAGGGCGAAGAGCGCTGCGGCCAAGGCGCGGAGTCTGCGGCGCATTTCTGACCTCGATTTCCTGGCAGGGGTGCGTCGCACCCTCTGGTCCCGAGGGTGCGACCTGAGCAAGAGCTGTGTGCGATCTGATCTTGGGAGCGCTCCCACTGGAAGCGCTCCCACAGCACGGGACAATCGTTGAGGTGGCTTCGGGCATGGTGTTGCGCCGTAGTTGAGCTGTCAAGGGTCGGCGCCTCAGGTGATTCGGATGGCGAGCGAGAACGAAGCCTCATGGGTCGGAAACTGGAAGCGGTACCAGACTGGGTCCCGGTCTGGCGGAGGCGGAGGCCGGGGTGAGACGCTTCCCGTCCGGTCGTGAGGGAAAGGCTCGTGGTCATGACAGTTGCGCCGCGTCGGCAGCCGACGCTCGAGGAGGTGGCCGAACGCGCCGGGGTCTCCCGTTCCGTGGCCTCCCGTGCCCTCAACAACGCTCCGCATGTCAGCCCTGCCAAACGGGAGGCGGTGGAACGGGCCGTCCGGCAGCTCGGTTATGTGCCCAATCCGACCGCCCGTGCTCTGGCCACGCGTCAGACGGGAGCGGCCGCCCTGGTCGTCTCGGGGGAGGACCCGTCGATCTTCGCGGATCCGTTCTTCGCTCAGGTGATCGTGGGAGCGTCGACCGCTCTGGAGGACGCCGATCTGCATCTGATGCTGTGCCTGGCCGCTTCCGACCGGGGTCGCAAGCGGGTGGAGGAGTTGCTCCGGTCCAAGGGTGCCGACGGTGTCATGCTGATGGCCCTGCGCGAGGGGGATCCGCTGGCCGGTATGGCCGAAGAGGCGGAGATGCCCGTCGTGTTCGGAGGACGCCCCGTCGGTGCAGCTCCCCGGTGGTACGTGGACGTCGACAACGTCGGCGGAGCCCGCGAGGCGACCGAGTACCTGATTGCGCGCGGCCGGACACGCGTGGCCGCGATCTGCGGGCGTCTGGACACCGAGGCCGGACGTGCCCGGTACCGCGGCTACCGGGACGCCTTGTTGGGGGCCGGCCTAGAACCGTTGCCGCCGCAGGAGGGGGACTTCACCGAGCCCAGCGGAGCCGCCGCCACGGCCGTCCTGCTGAACCAGCACCCCGATCTGGACGCAATCGTCGCTGCCAACGACAACATGGCAGCGGGGGCGTTGCGCACGTTGCGCGCGGCCGGCCGGGCGGTCCCCGCCGACATCGCTGTGGTGGGCTTCGACGACCTGACCGTCGCCCAGGTCGCCGATCCGCCCCTCACCACCGTCCATCAGCCCATAACGGCTCTCGGACGGGAGATGGCACGCATGCTCGTCGCGGTCATCAACGGATACGACCCCACCCCGCTGATCCTGCCCACGCGCCTGGTCACCCGCTCAAGCGCCTGACGGTCCTAGGCGGGGCGGGGACCTCGGGCGGCAGAACCCCCTCGTGCCGGAGCAGGTGGATCTTGCGGTCCAGTCCGCCCGCGTACCCGGTCAGGGAGCCGTCCGCGCCGATCACGCGGTGGCAGGGGCGGACGATCAGCAGCGGGTTGGCGCCGAGGGCGCCGCCGACCGCCCGCACGGCGGCCCGCGGGGCTCCGACGCGGGCGGCGATCTCGCCGTAGGTGACGGTCGTGCCGTAGGGCACGGCGTCCAGGGCGGCCCAGACCCGCTCGCGGAACGCGGTGCCCTCGGTGCGCCAGGGCAGGTGGAACTCCTTCAGCTCCCCGGCGAAGTAGGCGGTCAGCTGCGCGACGGCCTCCCGGAACGGGCCGGGGTCGTGCCGCCAGCCGTCCCGCACCACCCGGCCGCCCTTCTGCCCGGGCACCGACAGCGAGGTCAGCTCCCCGGTGGGCGCGGCGGTGAGGAGCAGCGGGCCGACGGGGCTTGCGACGGTGGTCCAGCGGATGGTCATCGGCACTCCAGGTCTCCTGCCGCGCGCAGGTGGTGCAGGGCGTACGAGCGCCAGGGGCGCCAGGTGCCGGGGACGTCCAGGCCGGGCGGTGCCACGTCCGGGTCGCCGAGGGCCCGGGTGCGGATCGCGGCCACCGTACGGGCGTCCAGGCCGGGCACCGCGAGCAGGGCGGCCTCGGCGTCGTCCCGGTCGGCGCCCGCATCCAGGCGCACGGCACCGTCGGCGAGGGCGGTGGCGAGCGCGCCGAGGGTGCCGCCGGGCTCGGCTTCGGCGAGCACCGCCGGGTCGGGGAACAGGTGGGTGAGCGTGCCGCAGGGGGCGTCGAGCACCTTGCCGTACCGCTGGACGAGCTCCGCGGCCCGCTCCCGCCCCACCAGGGCGCGCACGGCCAGTTCCTGCGGGTCGGCGGCGCCCGGGGAGCGCAGCCCGGGCCGGGCGGCGACCAGCGGGGCGAGCCGGGGGTCGGCGGCCAGGCGCTCGTCGACGGCGTACGGGTCGGCGTCGAGGTCGAACAGGCGCCGCAGCCGCTGCACGGCGGTGGTCAGGTCACGCGGGTCGGTCAGGTGCAGCCGGGCGTCGAGCCAGCCGCCCGGGTGGGCGCCGGAGGCGGTGGCCGGCGCGCCGGGCCGCTCCCGGACGGCGGCGATGCCGGTGCCGTACGGCAGGCGCAGGGTGCGCCGGTAGGTGCGGGCGCCGGGCGGGCCGGAGATCTCCTCGACCCCGGGCACGGCCTCGCGCGCCAGCAGGTCGAAGACGTAGCCGGCCTGGTAGGGGCCGCGGTGGGCGAGCCGCAGCGGGATGCCGGCGGCCGGGGTCGCCGCGCGCCGTGCCGCCCGGCCGGTGCGGGGTGCCGCGGCGCGCAGCTCGCTCGGGGTCGCCGCGTAGACGGCGCGGATCGTGTCGTTGAACTGCCGCACGCTGGCGAACCCGGACGCGAACGCGATCTCGGTGACCGGCAGCTCGGTGGTCTGGAGCAGGACACGTGCGGTGTGGGCCCGCTGGGCCCGGGCGAGGGCGACGGGCCCGGCGCCCAGTTCGGCGGTGAGCTGGCGCTGCACCTGCCGGGCGCTGTAGCCGAGCCGGGCGGCGAGACCCGCGACGCCCTCCCGGTCGACGACGCCGTCGGCGATCAGCCGCACGGCCCGGGCCACCACGTCCGCGCGGGCGTTCCACTCGGCGGACCCGGGGACCGCGTCCGGGCGGCACCGCCGGCAGGCCCGGAAGCCGTGGGCCTGCGCGGCGGCGGCCGTGGTGAAGAACCGCACGTTGCGGCGGTTCGGGGTGAGGGCCGGGCAGCTGGGGCGGCAGTAGATGCCGGTCGTTTCGACGGCGAAGAAGAACACGCCGTCGAAACGGGCGTCCCGGCTGCGCACGGCCTCGTACCGGGCGTCCTGCGTGGGGTCCTCGTCGCTCACACGGTCCAGTCTCCGCCGGCGGCGCGCCCGCCGCTGGCGGACATCGGACATGACGCTGACCCTGCCCCGGTCACCCGGAGGCTACGCGCGCCACTGGCCGCGCTTGGCCTGCATAGCGGCGCGGCCCATCGCCCCCTTCCGTTTCCAGTCCTTGCGGATCTCGGCCCGCAGCCGCGCGTCGGTCTTGGCCTTGATGTGCTGGTTCTCGCGCAGCAGCTTGCGGTAGCTCTCCAGCCGCCGGTGCGGCAGGTCCCCGGCGTCGATGGCCGCCTGCACGGCGCAGCCCGGCTCGGCGTCGTGCGCGCAGTCGTGGAAGCGGCACCGCCGGGCCAGTTCCTCGATCTCGGCGAACACCTGCCCGACGCCGCTGCCGGCGTCCCACAGTCCGACGCCCCGCAGGCCGGGGGTGTCGATGAGCACACCGCCGCCCGGCAGGGCGAGGAGGTTGCGGGTGGTCGTGGTGTGGCGGCCCTTGCCGTCGACGTCGCGGATGGCCTGGACGTCCATGACGTCCTCGCCGAGCAGCGCGTTGGCGAGGGTGGACTTGCCCGCGCCGGACTGTCCGAGCAGCACGGCGGTGCCGTCGGAGACGAGCGCGGCGAGCACGTCCAGTCCGTCCCCGTCCAGGGCGCTGACGGTGAGCACCGGCACGGCCGGCGCGCTGGTCTCCACGTCGTGGACGAGGTGCGACCGGGTCACCGCGTCGGGCACGAGGTCGGCCTTGGTCAGGACGATCACGGGCTGTGCCCCGGACTCCCAGGCGAGCGCGAGGAAGCGTTCGACGCGGTTGAGTTCGAGTTCGGCGGCGAGCGACACGGCGACGACGGCGTGGTCGACGTTGGCGGCGAGGATCTGCCCCTCGGACCGCTTGGAGGAGGTGGAGCGCACGAAGGCGGTACGGCGCGGCAGGTACGTCCGTACGTAGCGCGGGTTCCCGCCGGGGTCGACGGCGACCCAGTCACCGGTGCACACGACCCGCAGGGGGTCGTGCGGGGTGACGAACGCGGTGTCGGCCCGCACGGTGCCGCCGGCGGTGACGACGTCGCACTGGCCGCGGTCGACCCGCACGACACGCCCGGGCAGCAGGCCCTCGGCGGCGTACGGGGCGAACGCGTCGGCCCAGGCCTCGTCCCAGCCGTAGGGAGCCAGTCCGGAGGAAGCGGAGGAAGCGGTGCGGGAATGCGGGGTGGAACTCAAGGGGTGACCCTTCACGAGGGTGGCCCCGGCCGTCGCCGGCACGCCGAAGGACGTGCGGCGGGAAAACGGAAAGGGTGTCAGCCGGTGGCCACGGAGGTGGACGGAATGGATTCCTTACTGCGGGCAGCGCTCATCGCAGGGACAGCCATCGGTCGACACCTCCTCGATTCCCTCGTGTGCGGACGCGGCAGCCGGGAAGCCACCGCGTGGTGTGCCGTCACAGTAGTCGGCTCCCCCGCCGGCCCGTCAACGGGTTTTTCCGGACCGCCGTACCGAGCCTTCCGCCTCGTGCCGTCGCTCTCAGCCTCAGCTCTTCGCGCAGGGCTTGCCGTTCAGAGTGAAGCCGTACGGGGCGGAGTTCGTGCCGTGCCAGGACGCGAGGAAGCCGAAGGTGAGTTTCCCGTCCGCGGCGACCTCGCGGTTGTAGTCGGCGGCGGTGGCGGTGACGCGGGAGCCCTTCTGGGCGACGGTGGCGTCCCACATCTGGCTGACCTGCTGATCGTCCTTGAAGGACCAGGCGACCCGCCAGGAGTCGAGGGGCTCGGCCGTGGTGACGGTGACCGTGGCCTGGAACCCGTCGGGCCACTGGTTGACGAGGTCGTAGGCGACCCGGCAGACCGGTTCCTCGGGCTCGTCGTGCTCGCCGTCCTGCTGCCCGGCCGGGGCGGAGGAGGTGCCCTGGGGCTCAGGGCCGGGGTTCTTGCTCTTCGGCGTGTTCCCGGCGGCGGGGCCGGACGGCTTCGGCGTGGTGGCGGGGGAGCCGGAGGGGGACGCCGAGGCGGACGGGACGTCGATCGAGGGCAGGGACACGCCCGGGTCGGCGACCGGCTGCCGGTCGTCGCCGGGTGAGCCCGCCTCGTCGGTGGTGCCGCCGAACGGCATCATCGACACGGCGAGCGCCAGCAGGGACACCAGCACGGCGGCGACGAGCAGGCCGTTGCGGGCGACGCGGGTGCGGTGCGTGGCGTCCGCGGGGTCGGGGACGTCCGCGTCGGGGCGCCCGCCGGCCAGGCGCACCTCGGCGGCCCGGCGGCGGCGCTCCAGGTAGGCGAGGCCGCCCCAGCCGATCACCCCGCCGGCCAGCGCGCCGGGCAGGCCGCCTGCGTGCAGCCGCAGACAGGCCGCGGCCTCGGCGCACTGGACGCAGGTGGCGAGGTGCCGGGACAGGTCGCCGGGGGCGTCGGCGGCGGGCGAGCGGGTGACGGCGTCCATCAGCCGGGCGTAGCTGCGGCACCGGGCGTCCATCGGGGAGTCGAGGTGGTTGCGGCGGCAGCGGTCCCGGAACAGGCCGCGCACCTGCTCCAGTTCCTCGCCCGCCGTGGCCGGGTCGAGGCCGAGCCGGCGGGCCACCACGGACAGCGGCAGCGCCTCCACCTCGGCCAGCCACAGCAGTTCGGCGTCCGGCTGCTGCAGGTCGCGCAGGCCGCGCAGGGCGAGGGGGCGCTGCAGGGGCGGCCCGCAGTACCGGGCGGCCGCGTCCGAGTGGAGCCACAGCCGCAGGTCGGGGTCGAGCTTGTGGCCCTGCCCCTCGTCCTCCCAGGCAGCCGCCGTGGTGCGTACGGCGGTCAGCAGCTGCGGGATCCGGGGCAGCCGGGCGGAGCGGCGGCCGGCGCCTCGGGCCGTGTCGGCCTGGCGGGCCTCGCGTATGCCGTGTGCGAACGCCTCCCGGGCCAGCTGTGCGGCGGCGGACGAACCGGCCGTGCACAGGTCGGCGTAGGAGAGGACCGCGTCCCAGCACTCGGAGAACAGTGCGGCCTCGGCGGCGTCCTGAGGGGTCGGCAGGTCGGGCATGGGTCTCCTGCATCACGAGCGAGGTCAACTCACCTTACTGGCGTTGGAGTTGGGGGAAACCTCGCGGCGGTACAAGAGCCTTTCACGTCATCCGCACAACTGACAAGCGCCGTATTCAAATCCTGACCTAGGGCTGCGGGTGCCCCCGCGCCGCCCGGTCACGCGGCCCGCCCTATGACGTCCGAGGGTCACAGCCACCCCCGCTCCCCCTGTAATGGGAGTCGAGCCGGCGGGCAGGTCGCAGGACATCCGACCTCCCGTCCGTGCGGCTCACCCGTACGACCGGAAGAGGACAGGGGGTGACCACGGTGCGGGCTGGGAGGTTCGTGTCCACGGTGGCGCTGTCGATGGGCGTGGCGGCCCTGCTGGGCGGCTGCGCGCAGGGCGGCCCGGACGGCTCTGGAGTTCCGCGGCCCGTGCCGGGGTCCGCCCGGGCCCAGGACGATCTGCTCAAGCGCGCCGAATCCGCCCTGGTGGGGCGGTGCCTGACGGAGCGGCACATCCCGCCGCCTGCGGCGCCGCGCCGGCCGGTGGACGCGGGCCGGGCTGCCCGGGAAGCGGACCCGGGGGGACAGCGGTCCTTCCCCTACGGGATCGACGATCCGGCGTGGGCCGCCGCGCACGGCTTCGGCGGCACGGCGGGGACGGGCACCGACGCCCCCGCGGCGCGCCGGGCACCGCGGCCCGGCAGCACGGCGGCGCGGCGGGAACAGCGGCTGGCCGACGCGCTGTTCGGCACCGGGCGCCCGGAGCTGTCCACCCGGACGGAGACCGGACACGTCGTGCGGGCCCACAGCGACGGCTGCCTGGCCCGGGCCCAGCGCGTCCTGTACGGCGACCAGGGCCGCTGGTTCCGTACCGAGGTCGCCGTCAACAACCTCGAGGCCGCCGCGCACCAGCGGGTCACCCGGGACCCGGAGTACCGGGCCGCGCTGCGGCGCTGGGCGCGGTGCGTCGCCCCGGTACACCCGGTCAAGGACCCGGGCGAGCTGCGCGCCGCCTGGCAGCGCCGGGCCCGTGACCTCGCACCGCGCGAGGCCTTCGAGCTGCAACGGCGGTACGCCGTCGCCGAGGCGCGCTGCGTACGCGGCACGGGCCTGGCGGCCACCGGCGCCCGGCTGGAGAGGCACCACGCGGCCGAGGTGCGCGCCGGGTACGCCGGGCTGATCGCCGAGCACCGGCGGCTGCGCGAGCGCGGCCTGCGCTACGCCGTGCGGCACGGCCTCTGACGCACCCCCACGATCTCCCGGAGCCGGACCGGCCGAACGGCCGGCGGGCCACCGGGCCGGCCGAGTGCGCCCCGACGCGGGGCCACCCGACCACACCCATCACCGCACTGCATCCGAAGGGAACCGCCATCATGCGCAAGACCATCGCCACCGCCGCCGGCCTGCTCCTCGCCGCCGGCGCCGCCCTGGCCGCCGTCCCCGGTACGGCCCAGGCCGCCGCCCCCTGCGCCCGGGGGAACTTCTGCGCCTTCACCGACGCCAACTTCGGCGGCCTCGGCGTCAGCTGGAGCGGCGACGACGGCTGGTGGGAGAGCAACATCGCGGACGAGGACAGCTCGTGGGCCAACCACGGCATCTCCGGCCCCGGCATCAAGGACCACGTCAAGGTGTACGCCAGCGCCTGGCAGGGCGGCGGCGTCACGATCTGCCTGGCCCCGGGTCAGGAGGTCGGCTACAACGCGGGCGCCAACGACCGGGGCGACTCCCACACCTGGACCACGGGCTGCTGAAGCGCCCGGCGGGGGAACGGGCCGGGGGCGCACCGGGCGGGGTGACATCCGCCCGGTGCGCCCCCGGCGCGTGCGCGGCTCAGACCTCGACGGGCTCCTGGGCCGGGAGGCTGTCCATGAAGGAGCTGACGGAGAACACCGCGCGGCCCGGGCCGGGCGGGCCGTAGCCGGGCGGCGAGGACAGGCCGAAGTCGTCCATGGTGGCGCGGTAGGCCTCCAGCAGGCGGATGTGGTACTCCAGCGGCGCGCCCTGCGGGTTGGCCTTGCCGAGCGGGGTGGTGGGCTCCGGGCACCAGGTGGTGAAGCGGGGCGTGATGCCGTGCGACATGAAGAAACGCAGGCCCTCGGTGGTGGAGGCGATGGCCTCGTCGACGGTGGTGAACCCGAACGGCTCGGCCATCTCCACGCCCGCGACGAAGTTGGGGATGACGTTGCGCGCGCCGAACACCTCGGCGGAGTCCAGGATCCGCCGGTGCCACTCGTCGCGGCCGACGTAGCGCTCCTTGCCGGGGCAGTACAGCTCGAACAGGCGGCGGTCCCACACCTCGTAGTTGGGGTGGTAGATCTGCACGCCGTAGTCCTTGAAGCGCTGCACGTCCGCCTTGGGCAGCGCCTGGGCGACGACCTTGCCGATCCAGCGGCCCGGGAAGCGCTCCTCGATGGCCTTGGCGTAGTGGCCGTAGAAGTCGGCCTCGTCGCGCCCGGCGACCTTCGAGGTGATGGCTCCGCCGGTCAGCGTGTACGCGGTGGACGCCTTCTGGGTGTCGTACCGGTCGATGATCTCCAGCGCCTCGAGGACCTCCTCGACGTCCTTGACGCCGGTGTAGGGCCGACCGGCCGCCTTGTGCTGGCGCCAGTTGTGGTTGATGTCGCAGTACTGGCACTCCTCCTTGGCGCCGAAGTACTGGCAGACCCGGAAGACCGTCAGGTAGATCAGGTAGCCCCACTGGATGGTGGGGGCCACCTCCATGACCGACTTGCCGTTGCTGAGGGTGTGCCGGTAGTACTCCGGCATCGGCGGCACACCGACGTCGGCGATCCGCCTGCCGTCGAGGTAGAGGCCGAGCATGCCGTCCTCGTTCGCGGCGACGCGGTACGGCGAGGAGGGGTTCACGCGCACGGAGACGACCGTGCGGCGCAGGTCGTACGGGCCGCCGGTGAGGATGATCTCCTCGGGCGGGCGCCTGAGGGCGGCCTCGCCGAGCTCGGGCAGGGTGCCGTGGTCGAAGGAGAAGATGAAGTACGACTTCGGCTTGACCTCGCCGTCCTCGTTGTCGGACAGCGCCGACGGGTCGAAGGCGACACCGCCGCGGAGCAGGTCCTCCTTGAAGACGGCCTCCCGCGGCACGTGCGGGAAGCGCTCCATCAGATCCTCGACCAGCGCGGTACGGCTGCCCATCGACGCATCTCCTCCCGGTTCGGACGTACGACTCCTCACGGTATGCCCCCGCCCGGGAGAGGGCGGTACCGGGTCCCGGGTAGGGGCGTCTGGCCCCCGGCCGGTACGACTGGCTGCTCGACCGGCACCGCGAGCCAGTACGGGCTGGTCGCGCTGTCGCAGAGGAACTTCAGGACGCAACGCACCAGCACCCATGAGGCCGTCGTCTCCGGGGCGGTGCCGCCGGACCCGGTGGAGGTCGCCTGGTACGGCTGGCTGAGCGAGGACGAGCTGCGCGGGGCGCTGTCCCGGTGGCCGTTCGTCGCCGACAGCCGGGAGACGCACCGCCGGTACACCGCCCTGGCCGGTGACGGTGGAGGCGGCGGCTGAGCCACCGCCTCAGGCCACCCGCTCCAGCTCCGCGAGGCTCACGGCGTGGGCCGGCTCCCGCCCGGCGCGCAGCCGTTCCGCCTCCTGCGCCACCGTGCTGCCCAGACGTGCCAGCTCGTTGCCCTGGGAGCCCGCCAGGTGCGGGGTGATGAACGCGTTCGGCAGGTCGTACAGGGGGGAGTCGGCGGGCAGCGGTTCCGGGTCGGTGACGTCGAGGATCGCGGTCAGGCGGCCGGTGCGCAGTTCCCCGGCGAGGGCGTCGTGGTCGACGAGGGCGCCGCGCGCGGTGTTGATCAGGACCGCGCCGTCGGGCATCAGGGCCAGCTCACGGCGGCCGATCAGATGGTGCGTCTCGGGGGTCTCGGGGGCGTGCACGGTGACGATGTCCGAGGTGCGCAGCAGGTCGTCGAGCGGCAGCAGGGGAACGCCCAGGGCGGCCGCCGTGGCCTCGTCGACGTAGGGGTCGGTGAGGGCGGGGCGCAGGTCGAAGGGGCGCAGCAGGTCCAGGACGCGGCGGCCGATACGGGACGCGCCGATGACCCCGACGCGGCGGCCGTGGTTGCCGATGCCGGGGACGACGCCCCAGCCGGGCGAGACGCGGGTGGTGCGCAGTCGTTCCCGGGCGCCGAGGACGTCCTTCCCGGCCAGCAGGATCATGGCGAGGGTGTACTCGGCGACCGGCAGCGCGTTGGCGGCCGCCGCCGTGGAGACGGTGATGCCGCGCCGCCACACCTCGGGCGTGGCGAAGCCCTTGACCGAGCCGGCCGCGTGCAGCACGGCGCGCAGCCGGGGGGCCGCGTCGAGCACGGCCGTGTCCAGGCGGGGGCAGCCCCAGCCGGTGATCAGGATCTCGGCGCGGGCCAGCGCCTCGCGCACGCGCGGACCGGTGAAGTCCTCGGCGACCAGGGCGGGGTCGATGTCCACGGCCGCGCGCAGCCGCGCCATGACCTCGGGCGGGAAGACCTGCGGCACGTTCTCGGCGGTCATGGCGAACAGTGCCTGCGGGCGCTGGGTCAAGGACGTGGCCTTCCGGTGCGGTGACGGGTCACGGGTCACGGGTCACGGGTAGAAAACGCTTCCACGGTAGGGCGCGCGGGGCCGCCGGATCAATGACCGGCGGGCCGGGATACATTCCGCCGGGGACCTCCCGGTCCGACATTTCCTCGGAAGGACGACGGATGACCGAGACCGTGACCAACTGGGCGGGCAACATCACGTACACCGCCAAGGAGCTGCACCGCCCGCACTCGCTCGACGCGTTGCGGACCCTGCTGGCGGATGCCGCCCGGGTGCGGGTGCTGGGCAGCGGGCACTCCTTCAACGAGATCGCCGAGCCGGGCGACGGCGGTGTCCTGCTCTCCCTCGACGCCCTGCCGGCCGAGGTCGAGGTCGACACGGCGGCCCGTACGGTGCGGGTCGGCGGCGGTGTCCGTTACGCCGAGCTCGCCCGCACGGTGCACGCGCACGGTCTCGCGCTGCCCAACATGGCGTCGCTGCCGCACATCTCGGTGGCCGGGTCGGTGGCGACCGGCACCCACGGCTCGGGCGTCGGCAACGGGCCGCTCGCCTCGGCCGTACGGGAAGTGGAGCTGGTCACGGCGGACGGCTCCACGGTGACCATAGGCCGGGGCGAGGCCCGCTTCGGCGGTGCGGTGACCTCGCTGGGCGCGCTGGGTGTGGTCACGGCGCTGACCCTGGACCTGGAGCCGGCCTTCGAGGTCGAGCAGTACGTGTTCACGGAGCTGCCGCTGGAGGGGCTGGATGCGGCCGCGTTCGACGCCGTGATGTCGGCCGCGTACAGCGTCAGCCTGTTCACCGACTGGGAGGCGCCCGGCTTCCGTCAGGTGTGGGTGAAGCGGCGCGCCGACCAGCCGTTCGCCGGCCTCCCGTGGGCCTCCCCCGCCACCGAGAAGATGCACCCCGTGCCGGGCATGCCCGCGGTCAACTGCACCGAGCAGTTCGGTGTGCCGGGGCCGTGGCACGAGCGGCTGCCGCACTTCCGGGCGGAGTTCACGCCGAGCAGCGGCGCGGAGCTGCAGTCGGAGTACCTGCTGCCGCGCCGGCACGCCGTCGAGGCACTGCGCGCGCTCGACGCGGTCCGGCGGGCGGTGGCTCCTGTCCTGCAGATCTGCGAGGTACGGACCGTCGCCGCCGACGAGCAGTGGCTGAGCCCGGCGTACGGCCGCGACAGCGTGGCGCTGCACTTCACGTGGGTGGCGGACACGGACGCGGTGCTGCCCGTGGTGCGGCGCGTGGAGGAGGCCCTGGATCCCTTCGACGCCCGGCCGCACTGGGGCAAGGTGTTCACGGTCCCGGCACCGGCCCTGCGCGCCCGCTGTCCCCGGCTCGGCGACTTCCGGGCCCTGGCACGGGAGCTGGACCCGACGGGGAAGTTCACCAACGCCTTCGTCCGCGACGTCCTGGGCGGGTGACACGCACCCGGCCTGCACGACGGCCGCCGACTGGTGATGCACCCCCGCCGCCCTGTCGGCCCGGTGCGATCCGGAATGGGTTCCACCGGCTCTCGGGCGACTTCATAAACTCCCTTTACTAACCCCTTGTCGAAAGTCCCCGGCAGCCCATAGCCTGGCGCCGCGCCGGTGCTGACGTCGACCCGGCCCGGCCCGGCTGGAAGGGATGATGGGGTGCATCCGGTGAAGCGCACATCACGTGACATCCGTACCGCGAACCGCTACGAGGTGCTGCGCCAGATCATCGCCGCGTCACCCACGTCCCGGCAGGAGCTGGCCGCCGCCACCGGCCTGAGTCTGGCCACGGTCGCCACTCTGGTGGGCGAGCTGCTCGACCTGCGGATGATCACGGAGGTCGGGTTCGAGGACTCGGCGGGCGGCCGCCCTCGGGGACTCGTGGCCGTCAACGCGTCGGGGGGCGCGTTGATCGGCGTCGACCTCGCGGAGACCTACGTACGGGTCGAGCTGTTCGACCTGGCGCTGAACGTGCTGGCGCGGGCCGACGAGGACATGCGGCCCGGGGAGAGCCGGCCCGAGCAGGTGGTCGGCCATGTCGCCACCGCCGTCGGGTCGGTGGTGGCGCAGGCCGGGGTCGAGGGCGCCCGGGTGCTCGGCGTCGGCGTGAGCGTGCCGGGCCAGGTGGACCGCGACACGGGCATCTCGGAGTACGCGCCCAACTGGGACTGGCACGACGTACCGCTGCTCGACCTGCTCTCCGACCACATCGCCTACCCCCTGTACCTGGACAACCCGCTGCGGGCCTGCGCGGTGGCCGAGCTGTGGTTCGGGGCGGCACGCGGACGCGGGGACGCGGTCGTGGTCAACCTCGGGACCGGGGTCGGCGCCGGACTGGTGCTGGGCGGCGGGCTGCACCGGGGGGTGTCCAACAGCGCCGGCGAGTGGGGCCACACCACGCTCGTCCTGGACGGCCGGCTGTGCCACTGCGGCAACCACGGCTGCGTGGAGACGTACGTGGGGGCGCCCGGGATCATGCTCCATCTGCGCGAGCTGAATCCGCGCAGTCCGCTGCTGCACCCCGAGGACCAGACGGCCACCATCGACGCGCTGGCCCGCGGGGTCGCCGCGCGGGACCCGGACGCGCTCAAGGTGGTCCGGGACACCGCCCGCTATCTCGGCGCCGGCATCGCGGACCTGGTCAACCTGTTCAACCCCGAGGTGGTCGTGCTCAGCAGCTGGGTCGCGGCCACGCTCGGCGAGCCGCTGCTGACCGAGGTCCGCGAGGCCGTCGCCCGGCACGCGCTCAGACGGCCGCTGGCGGCCACCGAGATCGTCCTCTCCCCCATCCCCACGGACCCCGTGTGCCTGGGCGCGGCGACGTTCGCGCTGGAAGGGGCCCTGCAGACGGTCGGGCAGCGAAGCCCCAAGCGCACCCTCGCCAGGAGCCGCACCGCCCCGTCCCCCTGACGCCCGCCCCTCCCCCGTGACCGAGGGCCGCCGGCCCCTGACCCGGCGGCCCTCAACTCCCCTGCACCGGCCCCGCGTTCGAAACCCCGAACCGGAGACAACGCTTCGTGCAGACTTCGTTCAACCCCTTGCCGAAGCCTTAGCCGAAGGTTAACGTCCCGCTCCGCAAGCCTCTTTGAGCCACCTGGCGCGAGCCGCCCGGCCATCGAGCCGCTGAGCCGCAGCCGTACTCGAGACAAGGACGTCAGCATGTCGGCACTGAGCAACACCAACTGGGACCGCCGCAACGTACTGCGGGCCGCGATGGGCCTGGCCGCGGCCGGCGCGCTGACCGCGTGCGGCAGCAACAACGGCCGCGGCGGCGGCTCCGGTTCGGGCAAGACCCTGACGCAGTACTTCCACGCGTACGGCGAGGCCGGCGTCGAGCAGGCCGTCAAGCGCTACGCGAAGGCCTACAAGGAAGCCAACGTCACCACGCAGTGGATCACCGGCAACAACTTCGAGCAGAAGCTCTTCGCGGCGCTGCTCACCGACAACGCACCGGACGTCTTCGAGTTCCACCCGCAGATCCAGCTCGTCAAGAGTGGTCAGGTGGCGGACCTGACCGACATCATCGAGCCGGTCAAGGACGACTTCAACCAGGCCGACATCAAGTCGCACACGGTCGACGGCAAGATATACGGCGTCCGGATGATCGACGACCCGCAGTTCTTCTTCTACCGGCCCTCGATGTTCGAGAAGGCGAAGGTCGAGGTCCCGACCACGCTGGAGGAGCTGCTCGAAGTCGCCGACAAGCTCACCACCAGCAAGGTCAAGGGCGCCTTCCTCGGCAACGACCTCACCCCGCTCGAGCGCCCCCTGGTCTGGTCGGCCGGTGCCGACACCCTCACCGAGGACAACAAGCCCGCCTTCAACACCGACGCCGTCGCCGAGGGCCTCAAGCAGCTGCGTTCCCTGTTCACCAGCGGCAACCTGCTGCTCGGCGCCCCGGCCGACTGGTGGGACCCGTCGGCGTTCACCCAGGGCCTGACGGCGATCCAGTGGTGCGGCATGTGGGCCATGCCGGCCATGCAGAAGGCGCTCGGCGACGACATCGGCATCTTCCCCTTCCCCAAGGTCGGTTCGGCGGGCAAGCCGTCGGTGTACAACGGCGGCTGGTCGATGTTCGTCAACGCCAAGGGCAAGAACGTCGAGGCGGCCAAGGAATACGTCAAGTGGCTGTGGATCGACCAGAAGGAGTACCAGGAGGACTTCGCCACCTCCTACGGCTTCCACATCCCGCCGCGGACCTCGCTCGCCCAGTCCGCCACCAAGCTGAAGTCGGGTCTTCCGGCCGAGGGCGTCAAGCTGTTCAACGAGTTCGGCCACTTCGACAACATCGGCTGGACCCAGGCCATGATCGCCGCGTGGGACGACGTGATGGCGAACGCCGTCCGCAAGAACGGCGACCCGAAGGCACAGCTCGACGCGGCTGAGAAGAAGGTCGACGCCGAGCTCAAGAAGCTCTTCGGATAGACCACCGGACGGATTCCCGACATGTCGACCACCACCACACCCGGGGTCGCCGAGAGTCCCGCCCCGGCCAAGGTCTCCAAGGACCGGCCGCGGCGGGGCCTGAGGGCGAGCAGCACCTTCAACTTCTGGCTGTTCACCGGTCCGTTCCTGATCGGCCTGGTGATCTTCGTCTTCGTGCCGATCGGCTGGAGCATCTGGCTCAGCTTCTTCGAGGCGCGTTTCACCGTCACACCGAGCCAGTTCGTCGGTTTGGAGAACTACAGGACGATCCTGACGGACGAGGACTTCCTCCACTCCCTCGTCACCTTCACCGTGTTCGCCGCGTTCATCGTGCCCGCCACCTGGGCCATGTCACTGGGTCTGGCGCTGCTGGTGAACCGGCTGCGGTTCATGCGGGCGTTCTTCCGGTCGGTGTTCTTCCTGCCGACCGCGGTCAGCTACGTCGCCGCCGCGTTGATCTGGAAGATGTCGATCTTCAATGGCGTCCGCTTCGGTCTGGCCAACACCGTCCTGGGCTGGTTCGGCATCGACAACATCGCCTGGCTGGCGAGCCCCGACCCGCCCTGGTACTGGCTGGTCATCGTGACCGTCCGCCTGTGGCTCCAGTCGGGCTTCTACATGATCCTGTTCCTCGCGGCGCTCCAGAACATCCCGCAGGAGCTGTACGAGGCGGCCGCCCTGGACGGCGCCAAGCCGGGCTGGCAGACCTTCCGGCACATCACGCTGCCCCAGCTGCGGGCGACCTCGACCGCGGTGATCCTGCTCCTGCTGATCGCCGCCTACCAGGCCTTCGACGAGTTCTTCAACCTGCTCTCCAAGGCCACCTGGGGTCAGCCGCCGCTGGTGGAGCTGTACAAGATGGCCCTCGGCGAGAACCAGAACTACGGCGTGGGCAGCGCCGGCGCGGTCGTCCTGACCCTGCTCATCTGCGTCGTCACCCTGCTCCAGGGCAAGATCATGGGCTTCGGAAGGGGTGAGGAGTCCAAGTGACCACCACGGCACCCGACCTGAACAAGGTCACCGAGCCGGTCAAGACCCGGCGCGGCGGCAGCGTCCTCGGCAACACCGGCCTGTACATCGCCACCGGCGTGGCCGCGCTCCTCTTCCTGATCCCCTTCTATCTGATCGTCCGCAACGCGCTGATGACGGACCCGGAGATCACGGGCGAGGAGTGGAAGTGGTTCCCCACCACCATCCAGTGGGGCAACATCACCGAGCCGTTCGACGACGTCACCGTCGACTTCGCCCGGTCCCTGTGGAACTCGGTGGTCGTCGCCGTTCTGCACACCCTGGGCATCCTGCTGATCTGCTCGATGGCCGGCTACGGCCTGGCGCGCATCCCGTACAAGCACGCCAACAAGGTGTTCTACGCGGTCCTGGCGACCCTGATGGTCCCCACCGCCGTGACCTTCGTGCCGAGCTTCGTGCTCGTGTCGTCGCTCGGCTGGGTGGACAGCTACCGGGGTCTGATCATCCCGGGCCTGTTCAGTGGTTTCACCTGCTTCCTGTTCCGGCAGTACTTCCTCGGGTTCCCCAAGGAGCTGGAGGAGGCGGCGCGCGTGGACGGGCTCGGCTACTGGGGCGCGTACTGGCGTGTCGTCGTACCGAACTCGCTGAACTTCTTCGCGGCGATGGCGACCATCACCTTCATCAACGGCTGGAACTCCTTCCTGTGGCCGCTGGTCATCGGCCAGGACCCCAGCGCCTGGACGGTCCAGGTGGCGCTGTCGTCGTACATGACGAACCAGACCGTCAACTACCACCTGATCTTCATGGCCACGGCCATTTCCATCCTGCCCCTGCTGTTCGTGTTCCTCTTCCTCCAGCGCTGGCTGGTGCAGGGGATCGCGCAGACCGGCATCAAGGGCTGAGCTAGGAGACAGATGTCTTTCCGCACGACCACGGACACCGGCTACGTCGAGGACGTCTCGCCGGGCAGCGGGGCCCTGCCGCCCCGCGCCTGGTACGCGTCCTCAGACGCCAGGTCCCTGTCGCTGAACGGCCGCTGGCGCCTGCGGGTGTCGGCGACCGCCGACGCCGAGGACGACGCGTTCGCCGAGCCCGGCTTCGACGTCGGCCACTGGGGGGAGGTCACGGTCCCGGGCCACTGGGTCCTCCAGGGCGACGGGGCCTTCGGCTCGCCGATCTACACCAACCACCTGTACCCCTTCCCGGTGGACCCGCCGCACGTGCCGACGGAGAACCCGACCGGTGACCACCTGCGCGTCTTCGACCTGCCTGAGGACTGGCCCTCCGACGGGGGCGCGGTGCTGCGCTTCGACGGGGTCGAGTCCTGCGCCCGCGTCTGGCTGAACGGCACCGACATCGGCGAGTTCAAGGGCTCGCGCCTGCCGCACGAGTTCGCGGTCGGGCACCTGCTGAAGCCGCGGGGCAACGTCCTGGCCGTCCGGGTGCACCAGTGGTCGGCCGGGTCGTACCTGGAGGACCAGGACCAGTGGTGGCTGCCGGGCATCTTCCGGGACGTGACGCTGCTGCACCGCCCGCCGGGCAGTGTGCTCGACTTCTTCGTGCACGCCTCCTACGACCACACCACCGGGGAGGGCACCCTGCGCGTCGACTCCGACGTCGACGGCCGGGTGACCGTCCCCGAACTGGACATCGATGTCGCCACCGGCGAGCCGGTGACGGTGCCCGTCCAGCCGTGGACGGCGGAGACGCCCCGGCTGTACGACGGTGTCCTCGCCACCGAGGGCGAGCGGGTGCCGCTGCGCATCGGTTTCCGTACGGTCGTCCTGGAGGACGGCCTGATCAAGGTCAACGGCAAGCCGGTCCTGTTCAAGGGCGTCAACCGGCACGAGTGGCACCCGGTCAAGGGCCGCGCGCTGGACGTGGAGACCATGCGCGAGGACGTGCTGCTGATGAAGCGGCACAACATCAACGCCGTGCGCACCTCGCACTACCCGCCGCACCCGGCCTTCCTCGACCTGTGCGACGAGTACGGGCTGTGGGTCATCGACGAGTGCGACCTGGAGACCCACGGCTTCGTGGAGCAGGACTGGCGCGACAACCCCGTCGACGACGACCGCTGGACCCCGGCCCTGCTGGACCGCGCCGCCCGGATGGTCGAGCGCGACAAGAACCACCCGTCGGTCGTGCTCTGGTCGCTGGGCAACGAGTGCGGCACCGGCCGCGGCCTGACCGCGATGGCCGAGTGGATCCACGCCCGGGACCCCGAGCGGCTGGTGCACTACGAGGGCGACTGGAACTGCCGCGACACCGACGTGTACTCGCGGATGTACGCCTTCCACGACGAGGTCGACAGGATCGGCCGGAAGCTCGACGGCGGCACCGCCAAGCGCCGCGAACTGCCCTTCATCCAGTGCGAGTACGCGCACGCCATGGGCAACGGCCCCGGCGGGCTGGCCGACTACCAGGAGCTGTTCGAGAAGTACGAGCGGCTCCAGGGCGGCTTCGTCTGGGAGTGGATCGACCACGGCATCCAGCACCCCGAGCTCGGCTACGCCTACGGCGGCGACTTCGGCGAGGAGCTGCACGACGGCAACTTCGTCTGCGACGGGCTGGTCTTCCCCGACCGGCAGCCCTCGCCGGGGCTGGTCGAGTACAAGAAGGTCATCGAGCCGGTCCGCATCGAGGGCGACCCCCGCGGCGGCACCGTGCGGATCACCAACAAGCAGGACTTCGCCGACCTGTCGGCGCTGGTCTTCGACTGGGCCTACCAGGTCGACGGTGAGACCGTCGAAGCCGGTTCCCTGCCGGTGCCGGCGCTCGCGCCCGGCGAGTCGGCCGAGGTGAAGCTGCCCGAGCCGCCCGCGAACGGGCCGGGCGGCGAGGCGCTGTGGACCGTGACGGCACGGCTGGCCGAGGACACCGCGTGGGCGCCCCGGGGGCACGTGGTGGCGTGGGGGCAGGTCACCGTGGCCGCGCGGCCGGTGCCCGCCGTCTTCGCCAGTGCCGCTCCCACCGCCTCGGCGGACGGGCGGATCACGCTCGGCCCGGCCGTGTTCGACGCCCGTACCGGGGCGCTGACGCGTATCGGCGGTGTCGAGGTGAGCGGATTGCGCCTGGACGTGTGGCGGGCGACCACCGACAACGACGACGGCGCGGAGTGGCAGACGGACACCCGGTACGGGATGCTGTGGCGCACGCTGGGCCTGCACCGCATGCGGCACCGGCTCGGTTCCATCGAGGTGGACGGCGACGCGCTGACGGTCCGCACCCGGGTGGCGCCGGCCGCCCGGGAGGTGGGCCTGGCCACGGTGTACCGCTGGACCTCGGACGGCGACCGGCTGAAGCTGACCGTGTCCGTGACGCCCGAGGGCGACTGGACGGTGCCGCTGCCGCGCCTCGGGGTCCGTTTCGGGCTGCCGGCCGCCGACGCGGTGCGGTGGTACGGCGGCGGCCCCGGCGAGGCCTACCCGGACACCGGGACGGCGTCGGTGGTCGGCCGCTGGCAGTCGACCGTGGACGAGCTGCAGACGCCGTACGTCCGCCCGCAGGAGAACGGTGCCCGCGCCGATGTGCGCTGGGTGGAGCTCGGCGGGCTGCGCATCGAGGGCGACCCGGAGTTCTGGTTCACCGCCCGGCGCTGGACGACCGAGCAGCTCGACGCGGCCCGGCACCGCACCGACCTGGTGCCCGGGGACACGGTGTGGGTCAACCTCGACCACGGGCAGCACGGCATCGGGTCGCAGTCCTGCGGACCCGGTCCGCTGCCGCGGTACTTCCTGCGGGCACAGCCCGTGGAGTTCTCGTTCGTGTTCTCACCCACCGGGTGAAGAATCCGTTAATCGATTGACCGATTGATCGACTTTCCGAAAGGGTCGGGAGGTCGCCAGCGGCCGGTCGGCACTCACGCCGACCGGCCGCGTCTTGTGTCACGCGCGAAGGAGTCGATGTCCTTGGATGGCAGCATCGAGGTCCGGGATCTGTCCCGCACCTTCCACTCCACGGTCCGCCGCCCCGGCTTCCTGGGCGCCGTACGGTCCCTGGTCAACCCTCAGAAGGTGGCCAAGCACGCGGTCACCGGCATCAGCTTCGACGTCGCGCCCGGCGAACTGCTCGCCCTGCTCGGCCCGAACGGCGCCGGCAAGTCCACCACCATCAAGATGCTCACCGGCATCCTCACCCCCACCTCCGGCGAGGCCCGGGTCGCGGGTGTGGTGCCGTATCGGGAGCGGGAGCGCAACGCCCGCACCATCGGGGCCGTGTTCGGGCAGCGCACCCAGCTGTGGTGGGACCTGCCGGTGCGCGAGTCGTTCACGATCCTGCGCGACATCTACGAGGTGCCCAGGGCCGAACACGCCGCCCGTCTGAAGGAGTTCGACGAGCTGCTCGACCTGTCCTCCTTCTGGGACACCCGGGTCCGCCACCTCTCCCTCGGCCAGCGGGTGCGCAGCGACCTGGCCGCCGCCCTGCTGCACGACCCGCCGGTGGTGTTCCTCGACGAGCCGACCATCGGCATGGACGTGGTGGTCAAGGAGCAGGTGCGGGAGTTCCTGCGGTACCAGGTGGAACAGCGCGGCCGGACGGTGCTGCTGACCACGCACGACATGACCGAGGTGGAACGGCTCGCCGAGCGGGTCGTGCTGATCAACCACGGGCGGCTCATGCTCGACGGCACCCTTGACGAGATCCGCCGTACGTTCGGCTCGACCTGGCAGGTACGGGCCACCCTCGCCGACCCGCACGCCGAGGTCGTCCCGCCGCCCGGCACCACGCTGCTGCGGCACACCGGCGCGCAGGTCGTGTTCGGCCCCGACGGGCCCACCGCGCCCACGGTCCACCAGGCGCTCAAGGCGGTCGTCGAACGGTTCGAGGTGACCGACATCGCCCTGGACGAGGCGGACCTGGAGGACGTGATGCGGGCCGCGTACGCGCAGGTCGGTCCCGGGACGGAAGGGGGCTGACGATGGCGGCCCTGTACGCCTGGCGCACCGCCCGCGTCACCCCGCTCGGCGAGCTGCTGACCCCGCCCCGGATGACGGCCGTGCTGCTCCGGCTGGCCGTGCAGGTGGTGCTGGTGTGGTCGCTGTGGCGCGGACTGTACGCGCAGTCCGGCACCACGGCCGGGCTGGACCGCGAGCAGGCGGTGACGTACGCCGTGCTGGCCGTGCTCGCCTCCCGGCTCAGGGAACTGGACCAGTTCTCGGGCCGGGACAGTGTCATCCAGCACATGCACTTCGGCACGATCATCTACTGGTACCTGCGCCCGCTGTCGCCGCAGCGCTACTACGCCCTGCGCGCCCTGGGCGAGCGGCTGTACGGGCTGGCGTGGGCGCTGGCCGGCTACGCGGTCTGCCTCGCGGCGGGCCTGGTGTCGCCGCCGGAGTCGGCGGCCGTGGCAGGGGTGTTCGGCTTGAGCATGCTGCTCGGCCAGTGGGTGCTGTACTACATCATGCTGGTCATCGACCAGCTGTGTTTCTTCACGCTGCGCAACAACGCGGCGATGCTGATCCTCGTCTTCGCGCAGAACCTGCTGGCCGGTGTGTACGCGCCGCTGTGGTTCTTCCCCGACTGGTTCGTGACGCTCAGCGCGTTCCTGCCGTTCCAGGCGACGCTGAGCGTGCCGCTGTCGCTGTACGTGGGCCGGATCCCCTTGTCGGACGCGGCGTTCCAGCTCGGGACACAGGCCGCGTGGGTCGTGGTGCTGGCGCTGTTCACCCGGTGGGTGTGGCGGCGGGCCGCGCAACGTGTGATCGCGCAGGGAGGCTGAGATGTCACTGAAGGCTCTGCGTATCACGTGGCGCATCACCGCGCTCAACTTCCGCGCGCAGCTGGAGTACCGCTCCGAGTTCCTGATGATGATCGCGATCGGCGCGGTCTGGCAGGTGTCGGTGATCGTGTTCGCGACGGTGCTGTTGTCCCGGTTCACCGGCATGGGCGGGTGGGACAGCTCGGAGGTGCTGCTGATCCCGGCGACCCGGATGCTGGCGCACGGCCTGTTCGTGCTGTTCCTGGGCCGGATGCACTTCGCGGGCCGGCAGATCCAGGAGGGCAGGATCGACATCTACCTGCTGCGCCCGATGCCGGTCCACCGCCAGATCCAGCTGGCGTACTTCCCGACCAACGCCATCGGTGACCTGACGGTGGCGGCGGGCCTGATGGTGGGCGCGCTCTCGCGCAGCGACCTGGACTGGACGGCGGGCCGGATCACCTACCTGGTCGCGGCCGTGCTCGGCGGCATGCTGCTGGAGGCGGCCCTGTTCACGGCGGTGGCCTGCGCGGCCCTGCGCTTCCCCGCCGCCGACTACTGGGGCCGCTGGCTGGAGGAACTCCTCGGCACCTTCGGCAGCTACCCGCTGAACGTGCTCCCCAGGGCGGTCGGCGGCTTCCTGACGTACGGTCTGCCGCTCGCCTTCGTGGCCTACTTCCCGGCGGCGGTCCTCACCGGCCACGGGCACGACACGATGGTGCCGTACTGGCTGGCGGCGGCCTCCCCGCTGCTCGGGCTGCTGGCGTACCTGGGGGCGCGGGGGCTGTGGCGGTGGAGTCTGGGGCACTACACCGGGGTGAACGGGTGACGGCCGCGGTGTGACCCCGGTGAGCGGGCTGCCGCCCGGCGCGGCGCCGGTCAGTCCCGGGCCGCAAGCGTGTCGAGGCCGGTTTCGCGCAGGATGCGGTCCACCGTCTCGGTGAGGGCGCTGTCCGCGCCGATCACAGTCTCGGCGCCGCCGGGCAGCAGGTCCAGCGGCCGGTACCAGGCGCGCAGTTCGCCCGCGCCGAACTCGGTGGCCTGCGGCTTGGTGGCGTGCCGGGCGAGGGTCTCCTCGAACGGCACGTCCAGGTAGTAGCCGTGGCTGTGCCCCCGGTGGTCTGCGCGCAGCCGGGCCAGCATGTCGCCGTAGTGGTCGGCGTACAGGATGCCCTCGACGACGACGTGGTAGCCGGCGTCCAGGGCGTAGCGGGCGACGGTGTCGATCAGGCCGATGTTCGCCGCGCCGGGCCGGTCGCGCTCGCGCAGCACGACGCGGCGCAGGTTGTCCTGGCCGACCAGCGCCAGGCCGCGCCCGAACCGGTCGCGCAACCCGGCCGCGACCGATGACTTCCCCGAGGCGCTGTTGCCGCGCAGGATCACCAGCCGGGTCTCTTCGTCGCCCACCCTCACGGGTGGCACCCTAACGGAACCTTGTTCTGCTAGGTTTTTGCCTAGGAACCCTAGGTAACCGGAGGTCCCGTATGCCCCGTGCCGGGCTCACCGCCGAGCGGCTCGTCGCGGCCGCCGCGGACCTCGCCGACGAGGTCGGCTTCGAGAACGTCACCCTCTCCGCGCTGGCCCGCCACTTCGGCGTGCGGGACGCGAGCCTGTACGCGCACGTCAGGAACCTGCAGGACCTGCGCACCCGCCTGGCCCTCTTCGCGGGCGGCGAGCTGATCGACCGGATCGCGGCGGCGGTCGCCGGACGGGCCGGGAAGGACGCGCTGGCCGCCTTCGCCGGCGCCTACCGTCAGTTCGCGCTCACCCGGCCGGGCCGTTACGCGGCGACCCAGATCCGCATCGACCAGGCCCTGCTCGCCGGCTCCCCGGCCCTGCGCCGCACCGCCGAGATCACCTACGGCATGCTGCGCGCCTACGGCCTGGAGGAGCCCGACCTCACCGACGCCGTCCGCCTGCTGCGCAGCACCTTCCACGGCTACTGCGCCCTGGAGGCCGCGGGCGCCTTCGGCGCGGACCGGGACGTCGAGGCGTCCTGGGACCGGGCGATCGACGCGCTGCACGTGGCCCTGGAGAACTGGCCGCGTGAGGGCCGTGACCCCGAGGAGACGAACACCGGTGACTGACCTCCACCACGACGTGTGCGGCACGGGGCCCGTGCTCCTGGTGCTCCCCGGCGGCGCCGGGCACCCCATGGGCCTGGACCGCATGACGCATGTCCTCTCCAGCCGGTTCACCGTCGTCACGTTCGACCCCGTCGGCCTCGCCCACGGCCGGCTCGGGCAGCCGGTGCCCGACCAGCGCGTGGAGGACTGGAGCGAGGGCGCCCATCGGCTGCTGGAGGCGGTCCTGCCGGAAGGCGGCACGGCGGCCGTGCTCGGGATGAGTTCCGGCGGCATCGCGGCGCTCGACCTGCTCGCCCGGCATCCGCGGCGGCTGCGGCACGTGGTGGCGCACGAGCCGCCGGTGGTGCGCCTGCTGCCGGACGGGGCCGGGCACCGTGCCTCCCTGCTGCGCGAGGTGGGTGATCCGCCGCCCGGGGGCGAGCAGTTGACGACCCCCATGGAGGTCTTCCGCGCCCGTGTCGTGCGCCCCTTCACCGCGTACGCGCCGGACCTGGACGCCCTGCGCGCCGCCTCCGCACGCCTCACCCTGGCCGCCGGTGCCGCCTCGCGCGGCCATCTCCTCCACCGCACGGCCGCGTTCCTCGCCGAGCGCACGGGCGGCGCGTTCGCCGAGTTCCCGGGCGGGCACCTCGGACCCCTGGAGCATCCTGAGCAGTTCGCGGAGCGGGTCGCTGCCGCGCTGTCCGGCTCGGCCGCCGCCGACGGCGGCAGCCCATGCCCTCACTTGCAGGAAAGTTGAGCTCCGTCGTATAAATCATGTCCGATCGACCGTCTTCTCACGGGTTTCGTGCTCACGTGCGTGCTCCGTGATGCCGTGGATGCCGTGCCCGTGTTTCGTGGTCTTGTGGTCCTGGGCTTCGTGACGGGGAAGGTGATCGATGGGCGGCTGGACGTTCGCCGGGGAGGCGACGCAGGGCGGCGGCGACTCGGTGACGTTGATCGAAGGATCGTCGTTCTGCCTGTCCGAGCGGGGCGGTGACCTCGCACCCGGCACTCCCCAAGGGCTCTTCCACCGCGACACCCGGATCCTGTCCGTATGGCAACTGCGCCTGGACGACGAGGAGGTGGACCCGCTCTCCGTCATCGCGCAGGAGCCGTACCGGGCCCTGTTCCTCGGCCGGGCCCGGCCGCGCCCCGGGCAGAGCGAGGCCACCGTGCTGGTCGAGCGGCACCGGTTCGTCGGCGCGGGCATGCGCGAGGACCTGGTGCTGCGCAACCTCGGCAACGAGGCCGCCGCCTGCGTCCTCACCCTGCGCGTCGAGGCCGACTTCGCGGACCTGTTCGAGGTCAAGGAGGGCCGGGTCAGGCCGCGCGGCCAGTACGGCGTCGACTACGGCGACGGGGTGCTGGCCCTGAGCCGCCAGTGGCGCGGCGAGAGCCGGGGCGTGCGCATCGTCGCCGAGGACGCCATCTGCTCCCCCGGCCAGCTCACCTTCCGGGCCGTCGTGCCGCCGCGCGGCACCTGGCGGGCGTCCGTGCTGGTCACCCCGGTGAAGGACGGCGTGGAGACCCCGACGTCGTTCCCGCTGGAGCGGCCCGTGGAGCAGGCCGGGCCGTCGGTGCGGACCACCGAGTGGCGCGCGTCCGGGCCGCGCGTCACGGTCGGCGACGAGTCGCTGGCCCTCACCCTGCGCCGCAGCTGCCAGGACCTGGGCGCGCTGCGCATCTTCGACCCCGTACGGCCGGACACGCCCGTGGTCGCGGCCGGCGCGCCCTGGTTCATGGCGCTGTTCGGGCGCGACTCGATCCTCACCGCCCTGATGGCGCTGCCTCTCGACCCGGGCCTCGCCCTAGGCACCGCCCAGACCCTCGCCCGGCACCAGGGCACCAGGACGGACCCGGTGACGGAGGAGGAGCCCGGCAAGATCCCGCACGAGCTGCGCTTCGGCGTCGAGGCGTCCCTCGCCCTCGGCGGAACCGTTTACTACGGCACCGTCGACGCCACCCCGCTGTTCGTGATGCTGCTCGGCGAGCTGTGCCGCTGGGGCGTCGACCCGGACGCCGTACGGGAGTTGCTGCCGCACGCCGACCGGGCGCTGGAGTGGGTGGAGAAGTACGGCGACCGGGACGGCGACGGGTTCGTGGAGTACCAGCGCTCCACCGACCGGGGCCTGGCCAACCAGGGCTGGAAGGACTCCTGGGACGGCGTCAACGGCGCCGACGGCAGGATCGCCGAGCCGCCCATCGCGCTCGCCGAGGTGCAGGGATACGTGTACGCCGCCTACCGGGCGCGGGCGCTGCTCGCCGAGCACACCGGCGACACGGAGGGCGCCGCCCGCTGGCAGGAGCGGGCCCGGCAGCTCAAGCGGCGCTTCAACGAACGTTTCTGGCTGCCCGGGCGCGGCTGGTACGCCGAGGCGCTGGACGGCGAGAAGAACCCGGTCGACTCGCTCGCCTCCAACCTGGGCCACTGCCTGTGGACCGGCATCATCGACACGGACAGGGCCGAGACAGTCGCCGAACTCCTGCTCTCCCCCGAGATGTTCAGCGGCTGGGGCGTGCGCACACTGGCCACGACCATGGCCGCGTACAACCCGATGAGCTACCACAACGGCTCGGTGTGGCCGCACGACAGCGGCATCGTCGCCGCGGGCCTGATGCGCTACGGCTTCACCGGCCACGCCCGCCGCGTCGCCGAGGCCGTGCTGGACGCCGCGACGGCGTTCGGCGGGCGGCTGCCGGAGCTGCTGTGCGGCTTCGACCGAGCCGAGTACGCCCAGCCGGTGCCGTACCCGGCGGCCTGCTCCCCGCAGGCCTGGGCCTCCGCGACGCCCCTGTACCTGCTGCGGGTGCTGCTGGGCGCCGAGGTGTGCGTCCCGCACGGACGGATCCGGCTCGCCCCCGCCCTGCCCGCCCGCTTCGGGCCGCTGCGCCTGACCGATGTGCCGGTGGGCGCGGCCCGGGTGGGCGTGACGGTGACCGAGGACGGGGACGTCCAGGTCACCGGGCTGCCGACGGGCATGGAGGTCACGCAGGAGCCCTGCGCCTGCACGGCTTCCTTCCCGCCGTCTCCCTGACTCCCGCGTCTCCTGACGCCCGTCTCCCTGACTTTCCGCCTCCCTGACACCCCGTCTCCGAGACGCCCGCGTCTCCCTGACGCCCCCGTCCTGTGACGGTATGTCACCGCGCCGCGGCCGACGCTGCCCGTGGCCGGCCCACCCCATCCCTCGCCCCTGCTTCCGGGCACGGCACGGCAGAGCACGCCCGGGTGCGGTGCCGCCCTGCCGTGCGCGGAGGCAGCCGGGCGCGACAGGAAAGGAGTTGCACGTCGTGAGCAACCTGCCGCTTCGTATCGCCATGGTCGCGCCGCCGTGGTTCGAGCTTCCGCCGCGCGGCTACGGCGGGATCGAGGCGATGTGCGCCGACCTCACCGACGCGCTGGTGGAGCGCGGCCACGACGTGACCCTGATCGCCGCGGGACGCAACGGCACCCGCGCCCGCCGCATGCTGCGCACCTACGACGTGCCGCAGGGCAAGCGGCTGGGCGAGCCGCTGCCCGAGGTGTGGCACACCGCGGCCACCGCCCGCATCCTTGAGGACCTGGACGTCGACGTGATCCACGACCACACGCTCGCCGGTCCCCTGCTCGCCCGCGGCCGCACCACGCCCACCGTGGTCACCACGCACGGTCCGCTGGACGGCGAACCGGGCGACTACTACCGGCAGTTGGGCGACAGCGTGCACCTGGTGGCGATCTCGCGCTCGCAGCGCTCCCAGGCGCCTGACCTCAACTGGGCGGGCACGGTCCACAACGCGCTGCGCGCGGGCGACTTCCCGTACCGCCGCGACAAGGAGGACTGGGTCTTCTTCCTGGGCCGCTGCACCCCCGACAAGGGCATGCACCTGGCCATCGACGCGGCCCGCGCCGCCGGGCGGGAGATCAAGCTGGCCGCCAAGTGCAGCGAGCCCGCCGAGCACGCCTACTTCGAGGCCGAGATCAAGCCGCGGCTCGGCCCGGGCGTGGAGTGGCTCGGCGAGGTGACCGGCGAGCGCAAGAAGCAGCTGCTGGCCCGGGCCCGCTGCCTGCTGTTCCCGCTGCAGTGGGAGGAGCCGTTCGGCATGGTGATGATCGAGGCGATGGTGTGCGGCACCCCGGTCGTCACCCTGCGCCGCGGCTCCGTTCCGGAGGTCGTCGTCGACGGCGTCACCGGCCTGGTCCGCGACGACGTCGCCGAACTCCCCGACGCCGTCGAGGCGGTGGGCAGGCTCGACTCGCGGGACTGCCGCAACCACGTCATCGAGCACTTCCAGCCGGACACGATGGCGGCCGGGTACGAGGCGGTGTACCACGAGGTGCTCACCGCCACGGCACCGACGCCGCTGAGGGCCCGCGCCACGCAGGAGGACATGGCGCCGGTGGCCTGAGGCGTCGCCTAGCCGCGGCTCAGCGCCCGCACCTCGTCGTACGACGGTGTCGTCCCGCGCGGTGGCCGGCCCGCCCGGATGTCGGCCACCGCCTCCAGGGCCGCGCCCAGCGCCCGCCGGTACAGCAGCGAGCCGAGGCTGACCCGGGCCACACCGAGATCGGCGAGCTGCGGGAGCGCCGGGCCGGTGGGCGTGTACAGGACGTTGAGGGGGACGTCGAGGGCGCCGGCCAGGGCGGCGATGCCGTCGGGGTCGGTGAGCCCCGGCACGAACACTCCGTCGGCGCCCGCCCGCTGGTAGGTCTCGAGGCGGCTCAGGGTCTCGGAGAGGTCCCCGTCGCCGAGCCAGTGGGTGTCGGTGCGGGCGTTGACGAACAGGCCGGGGGCCGCCGCCTTCACCGCGGTGATCTTCGCGGCGTGCCGGGCGGCGGGGCCGAGCCCGTCCTCCAGGTTGATGCCGACCGCACCGACGGCGTACAGCTCGTGCGCGTACCGCGCCACCTCGTCCGGGTCGTCGCTGAAGCCGCTCTCCGCGTCGACGGACAGCCAGAACGGCTCCGGACCCAGGGCGAGGGCGAGCCGCAGGGTCTCCTCACGGGTCGCCGCCGCGCCGTCCGGCAGCCCGAGCGCCGCCGCGACGCCCAGGCTCGTGGTGCCCACCGCCGGAAACCCCTGAGCGGCGAGGGCCAGCGCGGAGGCGTGGTCCCAGGCGTTGGGCAGCAGCAGGGGCTGCCCCGGTCGGTGCAGATCTGCGAAGGCGGTCATACCGCAGACGGTAGGGGCCACTTCGTTCGGTGCCGGCCGAAGTGTCCCGGGCGCGGTCACGGAAGGCCGCGCACCTCCACGTCCGCGTCCCGCAGCCGCACCAGCGTGCTCGGTCCCTGCGGCCAGGAGATCTCCAGCTCCCCCGGCCCGGTGGCCCGCACCCGTACCGTCGTGGTCAGCGGGACCGGGTCGGGCTCCGCGGTGAGCCGGGCCAGGGCGGCGAACAGGGTCGCCCCCTCGGAGGTGGCACCCGCCAGGCTCTCGTCGAGGCCGACGGCCGGGAGCAGTTCGGCCCGTACGCCGTCCGCGGCCGCCCACCCGGTCACCCGCACCGGCGTGCCCGGTGGCGCTCCGGTCACCAGGTGCGCGCGCACCTCCGTGGCGCCGCGCGCCAGGACCACGCTGGTGACGGTGACCCCGTCCCGGACGGTGTGCCGGGAGGCCGCCCAGCCCTCCCCGGCGCCGAGCGGGGTGATGTCCGTACGGCCGGCGTCGCCGTCGACGAGCACGCTGTTGTCGTACGACGCCGCCGGGCGGGTCACGGTCGAGTAGGCCAGGCGCGTGTAGTACGGGTCGTAGCGGACGTCCTCGCTGCCGTGGTTGTGGAGGCGGACCAGGCCGTCCGAACAGGTGGACTGCAGCAGCCAGTTGGGGGCGGGCAAGGGGGTGACGGCGTCGGAGCGTTCCGCAGGGCCCGGCTCCTCCGCCGCCGTCCACACCTCGTGGCCGGGCGGCAGGAGCAGGCCGAGGAAGCCCTTGCTCGCCCAGTACGGGGAGGCGGGGCCCGAGTAGCCCTGGAGCACCGTCTCGTCGGGGCCGTGCCAGCCGAGGGTCAGCAGGCCGTGCGCGTCGACCGCGCCCCGGTCCAGGAAGTACTTCAGCGCCCCGGAGGCCAGACGGCGGGTCTCGCCGGGGGCGAGGGGCGTGTGACCGGTCAGCGCACCGAGCCACAGGGGGGCGGTGGTGGCGAAGCGGTACGTCAGGGACCGGCCCTGGTGCAGCGGGGCGCCGTCGCCGCCGAACAGGCGGGCGTAGTCGGCCAGATGCCGGGCCAGGCGGCCTCCGTAGCGGTCGAGCAGCCGCTCGTCCCGCTCCAGCCACGCGTGCAGCACCGGGTACAGGTGCATCGCCCAGCCGTTGTAGTAGTCGAACTTCCGGCCGTCGCCGTCGGTGTACCAGCCGTCGCCGACGTACCACTGCTCGATGCGGTCCAGCCCGCGCTCGACCGCCGCGCGGGAGGCGTCCGCCCGGTAACCGGTCCCGGCGAGGAAACCGCCGACCATGACCGGGAACAACTCCCAGTTGCACGGCCAGGGTTCGGCGGTGAGCGCGTCGCCGAGCCAGGCCGCCGCGCGCTGCCGTACGCCGTCGTCGAGGCGGTCCCACAGCAGGTCGCGGGTCAGGCGCAGCGCGAGGGCGATCGACGCCGCCTCCACCAGGGCCTGGCCGCGGTCCTCGATACGGGGCCAGACGCCGCACACCCCGGCCGCGAGGCCGTCCGCATAACGCTCCAACGCCTTCTCGTCGCGGCGGAAGGCCGCCAGCAGCAGGGTGCGGGCGTAGCCCTCCAGGCCGTCGGAGAGGCGGCCGGACCAGCTCGTGCGGTTCCCGGGCAGGTGGTACAGCGCCCGGTCCGGCGTCGCGTACGGCTCGACGGCCGCGAGCAGGGCGTCGGCGGCGGCCTCCCAGTGGGCGCGGGTGTAGCCGGTGCGGGGGCTGAGGGTGCGGTCGTCGGGTGGCAGCTGCATCGTTTCTCTTTCTCCGGGTGCGGACCTGGGGCGCCCCGGTTCCGGTCGGGACGCCCCAGGGGTTCATCCCACCCGCACCCGGCCCTGCGGCACCAGGTGCTGGGCGACGAGTTCGTCGCGGACCAGGCCCGCGTACACGGTGGCCCCGTGCACGGAGGTGTGCGTGTTGTCCCGCTTCTCGTCGGTGAGGTACAGCGCCTTGGAGCCCTCGACGCCGAGGGACTCCACCAGCGCCTTGGTCCTCGCGGTGAGGTCGATCAACGGGACGTCCTCGGCGGCGGCGACGGAGCGGATGACGGCGGGGTGGTCGACGCCGAGGCCGTTGACGAGCAGCGCTGTGTTGTTGTTCAGGGTGCCGTCGGCGCTGAACCAGCGCCGCACGATCGGCGTCACCAGGACGGGTCGCCCGCCCTGTTCGCGGACGCCCGCCACCAGGGCCTCGAGGTTGGCCCGGTAGGTCGCCTCGTCGGTGGTCTTGTCGTTGTGGGCGAGCTGGATCAGCACCAGGTCCCCCCGGTGGATCAGGGGCCGCACGGTGGCCCACAGCTGCGGGTTCCCGAGATAGGTGACCGTACTCTCGCCGGAGTCGGCGTAGTTGGCGACGGACAGGCCCTTGCGGAGGTACCGCGGCAGTTGCTGACCCCAGCCGGCGTACGGGTCGCCGGGCTGGTCGCAGACGGTGGAGTCGCCGACCAGGAAGATGTGCCGGGCGTGCCGCGCCGGAGTGACCTCGATGCCGGCCAGGGCCGGGGCCGGACCGCCGAGGGTCAGGTCGAGGCCGGGGGTGCCGTCGGGGCCGGTGGGCTCGCCCTCGGGGGTGCGGACCTGCACGGTGAAGCTGCGGGCGAGGCGCCGGCCGGCCGGTACGGCCGTCTCGCCGAGCAGCGCCCGGCGGGTCTCGCCGGCGATGCTCGTGCGGGACGCGGCCTCGCCGCCGAGGAGGACCTTCACGTCGTACGTGCCCGGCGGCACGTCGAAGTGGCAGGCGGTGGCGGAGCAGTTCTCGATACCGAGGGGATGCTGACCGCCGTGCGCCTGCGCCGGTACGGTCACCAGGCCGGTGCTCAGCGTCAGCGCCGCCAGGACGGCGAGCTTGAAACGTCTCATGCGTCGGCTCCTCCACAGGACGACAAGGCCTGGCGCTGGACCGTACCGCTCTTGGCAAGCGCTTTCTAGCCCCCCACTGGGGGATACGGCTCGTCACGTCCCCCGTGTCCACTGCTGGTTGGTGCCTCCGGTGCAGGTCCAGGTGATGATCGCGGCGGCGTTGGCGGTGGACGCGCCGTTCACGTCCAGGCACTTGCCGGTCGCCCGGGACCTGACGGTCACGTACGAGCCGGTGGTGGTCAGCGACCACTGCTGAGCGGTCGCGGAGGCGCTGCAGTTCTCCTGGGTGACCGTGCTCGCGTTCTCCTGGACGCACAGCGAGCTGTGCCGCGTCATCAGCTGGTAGTAACCGCTGCTGGTCGACTTGAACCAGTACTTCTGGTTGCCGCCGCCGTTGCAGTCGTACTGCTTGAGCTGGGCGCCGGGCCACTGCGACTGGCTGGTGACGTCCGCGCACCGGCCGCTGTGCCGGGCGATCAGGGTGTGGTACGTGGCGCTGGTGCCGGTGACGGTTCCGGCGGTGGTGTCGACGGTGACCTCAGGGGACCAGGACATCGACAGCGAGGTGGAGCTCGGGAAGGTCAGCGGCAGCCACACGTAGCGGGAGTCGTTGACGGTGCCGCCGAAGGAGTTGCCCCAGCGGTCGCCCAGGTACAGGTACGAGGTGCCCGAGGAGCCCTGCACCGGCAGCACGTACGCGGTCTGCGAGCCGAAGGCCGTCGCGTCGCCGACGTTCCGCATCGCCGACCAGGGGCCCGCGAGGCTGGTGGCCGTGGCGTACTGCTGCTGGTTGGGGTTCCAGCCGGTGGCGCCCGAGGTGAGCATGAAGTACACGCCGTTGCGCTTGAACAGCGCCGGGGCCTCGCGGTGGCCGCCCGGCCAGGGGTTGGCGACCAGGCTCGCGATGCCGGTGTAGTCGGCGGTGAGCCGGTAGATGTGCAGGTCGTAGTTGTCGCGGGCGGCGGAGACCATGTAGCCGGTTCCGTCGGTGTCGACGAAGGCCGTGATGTCACGGGACATGTGCTGGCCGAGCGGACGGAAGCTGCCCACCCAGGTGTAGTCGCCGTCCACGGTGTCCGACACGGCCACGGCGGCGCGGGCCTCGCTGTAGTCGGAGCCGTTCTCCTTGTGCACCCACATCACGAACTTGCCCGTGGCCGCGTTGTAGATGACCTTCGGCCGTTCGATGTTGGCGCTGGCCAGTTCGGCGGCGGACGACTGGGTCAGGACGTGGTTGCGGAACTCCCAGTTCTTCAGGTCGGTGGAGCGGTAGGCATCCACGTACCGGAAGGTGTTGTCGGCGTTGCGGTGCTCACCGAACCAGTAGTAGTACGAGCCGACCTTGAGGACGCCGCCGCCGTGGGCGTGCACGGGGTTGCCGGCGGTGTCCGTGAACTGGGTGCCGTTGGTGACGGTCTGGGGTGCGGCGCTCGCCGGGGCGGCGGTCGCCAGGGCGCCGGCGAGCGCGCAGCACAGGGCGAGCAGGATGCTGTGGAGGCGTCTCATCTCACACCCCCGCCTGCGCCGTGTCGGCGACCGGGATGCCGAAGTCCGGTGTGCCGTCCGGTTTCCAGCCGAGTCTCTGGATGCGGGTGTGGCGGTTGGGATCGTTGAGCGGGTCGCCGGCGATCTCCTTGTACGGGCGGGCGTGGTAGACGAGGACGTCGGTGCGGCCGTCCTCGGCGATGGTGAAGCAGTTGTGGCCGGGGCCGTACTGCCGGGTCGTGTCGTTGCTGGTGAAGACGGGCGTCGGCGACTTGGACCAGCTGGCCGGGTCCATCAGGTCGCTGTCGGCGTCGGCGGTCAGCAGGCCCACGCAGTAGTGGTGGTCGGTGGCGCTGGCCGAGTAGGTCAGGAAGACACGGCCGTTGCGCTTGAGGGCGTAGGGGCCTTCGTTGACCTTGTAACCGACGCACTCCCAGTCGTACTCCGGGGTGGACAGGCGGATCTGCGGGCCGCGCAGGGTCCAGGGGTCGGCCATCTCGGACAGGAAGAGGCCGGTGTTGTTGTCCATGCCGGGCTCGTGCTGCGCCCAGCACAGGTAGCGGGTGCCGCGGTGGGTGAAGGTGGTGGCGTCCAGGGAGAACGTCTCCCAGGCCGTCTTGATCTGCCCCCTCTCCACCCAGGTGCCCTGGAAGGGGTTGGGGTGGGAGTTCTCCAGCACCCAGATGCGGATCCTCCACACGTCCTCGGCGGGCGCGGCGGCGAAGTAGATGTACCACTTGCCGCCGATGCGGTGCATCTCCGGTGCCCAGATGTGCGCGCCCATGTCCCCGGTGGGGTGGGCCCGCCAGATGACGGACTCGTCGGCGGTGGACAGGCCGTTCAGGGTGCGGGAGCGGCGCAGGACGATGCGGTCGTACTCGGGGGCGGTGGCGGTGAAGTAGTACCAGCCGTCGGTGTGCCGGGTGATGTGCGGGTCGGCGCGGTTGCGGACGAGCGGGTTCACGAACGGGGCTGCCTTCGGGGGTGTGCCAGGGGCGGCGGGGGCCGCCGCCTGGGCGGCGCCGGGTACCGCGGCCAGGGCGCCGGCGGCCGCGGCACCTTTCAACAGCAGTCGGCGGCTGGTGACTTCGGGCAGAGCGGGGTCGCGGCTCATGCGAACTGCCTCTCAGACGTGGGGGTACGTTCGAGATCACGAACTGCATCTGTCATCACGAACGAGCTGAAGGTAAGCGTGTGTCATGAGTAGGTCAACGGGTCGGACGGGACGGGAAAGGTCCCGCGAAGTTTCTGTTATCGCCCCGGGCCCGGGTGCGTCTCCGACAGCGTGCGCAGCCTCACCCATACGACAGCAGCGGCCGTCGCCGGTGCCCTCGCGGTGGCCCTCCTCACCGCTCCCCCGGCAGCGGCGGCCTCCCGGGACGTCACCGCCGACGTCCTCGCCGGCCGGGACGTGACCCTGAGCGGCGACACGGTGGTCACGGTCCCGCCCGGGACGACGACGTACGACGGGGTGTTCCGCGGTACGGGCACGCTCACCGTGCGCGGCACGGGGACGCTGATCCTCACCAGGGACAGCGACTTCACCCTGCCGAGGTCCCGGCAGCGGCAGCAGGTGAGCGTGCGTGGCGGCGCCCACCCGTACGTCACCGTCACCCGCCCCGACCCGCCGGCCGTCACCGTCGCCCGGGGTGCGACCCTCCAGTACGGCGACGGCGGCACGACCGGGCTCATCGGCCACTTCCCGTACGGCACCCCGGCGTTCCGGCTCAACCAGGACAACATCCGGGTCGACGGCACGCTCCGGCTGTCGCTCAGGAGCGCCTACAACCTGGGCACCCTCAGCGGCTCCGGGCTCATCACCCAGCCGAGGTTCCTGTGGGGCACCTGGGACCTTTCGGGCACCCACCCCTTCTCCGGGGTCATCGACAACGGCACCCAGGTCGACGCCGGGAGACCCGAGTACGCCACCTCGCTCCCCCGCGTCCGCAAGGTGCTCAACCAGGGCACCTGGACCGTGGACACCCCGCTGGGACAGACCGTCACCATGGGGATGGACTTCTACCAGCGCGCGTACGGCAGCGACATCAACATCCAGTCGCGGCCCGGCGGCAAGGTGATCCTGACCGGCCAGTACAGCTGGTCGGACCGGGGCGGCGACACCGACCCGTCGCTCAGCGATCCCGCCCTCAACTGGACGCCCGCGCGCAAGAACGTCAACAAGCGCGGCACCAACATCAAGGGCGCGGACGTCCAGTGGGGCGACGGCACCACTCACCGCATCTTCATGCCGGGCACCGCGGAGACCGTCTACATCAACCTGCTCGCGGCGCGCTCCCGGTCCCGGCTCACCTTCGACTACGACGGCCCGGTGACGCTGGGCGCGCCCATCGGCGGCGGCCGGTTCCACGACACGCTGGCCGCGCCGGGCGCGGGGGACGTCGTCATCAAGGGAACGAAGGGCAACGACGTCACCTTCGCCGCCGTCCAGTACTACGACGGCTCGACGACCGGCGAGAAGGGCGCCGTGCTGCGGCTGGGCTCGGGCAGGCCCGGCGGCGACGGAGGGCTCTACACCAAGGGCGGCCGCTGCGAGGTCGTCGACGACGGCTCACTGGTCGTGCACAACACGCGCCAGGCCCTGTCCCTGCCCCCGGTCAGCGGCTCCGGGTCGCTCACGCAGGCGGGGCCGGCGACGACGACCCTGACGGGGAGTGTGACGTACACGGGGACGACAACGGTCGCGAAGGGCACGCTGGCGCTGCGCTCCGGAGCGACGCTGAACCACAGCCGGGCGATCCGCCTCACGACGGCGGCCGCCCGGCTGGACGCGGGCCCGGCCGGGCTGCGGGTGACCCACTCGCTCAGCGGCACGGGCACGGTGCGGGGGGCGGTGACGAACGAGGGCGTGGTCGCGGGCGGTCTCACGGTGCGCGGCTCCTACACTCAGCGCGCGCGGGGCGAACTGGTGCTGGGCTCCCGGCCGCTCACGGTGACCGGCGCGCTCCGGCTGGCCGGCGGCCTCGATGTCTCGGCGGCCGGGAAGCAGCGCCCCGCCCGGAAGATCACCGTGCTCGACCACACGGGGCGCGCGACAACCACCGGCGCGTTCACCGGCCTGAAGGAGGGCGCCCGGCTGAAGCTCGCCGGCACCACCTACCGGATCACCTACCGGGGCGGCGACGGCAACGACGTCGTCCTGACCGCGACCGCCGGGGCGAGCCCGCCCGCGGCCGCCCGCGCGGCATCGGGGCCGGGCGCGGCGAGCGCCGAGGCGCGCACCTCGGACACGTCGCACACCGTCGGCTTCAACTGGTGGCCGTACGCGCTGGGGCTGGGACTCCTGGCCAGTCTGCTGGTTCCCGCGACGCGACGCGTGAGCGGGGGCCGACGCCGGCGCGGCAGGCACGCCTCGCGGGGATAGGCACGCCGCACACCGGAACGCCTGGCGAGGAACCGGTCAGCCGTACGGGAGCACCCGGCGTCTCGGCACGGCCGCGCTGGTCAGTCGCCGCCTGGCCGGTGAGCCACGCCTGGCACTCGCCGCCCCGGGTCAGTCGGCGGGGGGCCGTCGACGGGGCCCTCAGCCGCCGTTCCGGCTCAGTCAGCCGTACAGTCCCTCGGCGCCCCTGGCCGGTCGGTCGTCCCGGCCGACTCCCATCGCCGGGAGCGGGCGATCCCCACGAGGACGTCCAGCACCCGCGCCTCCTCCGGCGGGCCGGCTCCTCGCACCGGTCCTCCAGCGCACGGAACAGCTCCTCCGCCCGACCCCGTGGGCAAGTCCTCGGACAGATGGGCTGCGGGCAGATGAGGTCCCGCGGCGGACCAGGTCCAGCCAGTCGCTGTACAGCAACAGCTGCCGTACGACGGGGTCGTCCGACGTACCGCCGACCGCATCGGGCCCGTCGGCGCCCCAGCGGACGAGGAAGTCCTCGTTCGATCAGCGCTGCGTCTTGCTGCCGACGTAACCGCGCAGGAAGCGGCGGGAGAGCCACGGCCGGTCCTCGACGCGGGCTGCTGCCTGGGCTGTGCCGAGCCGCCGGACGTGCCGGGCGAGCGGCCAGCCGGTGGCAGCCTGCCCGCGGGCTTCCTCGAGCAACAACGCCACGTCGCCGTCCGGACGTTCGCCACGGATCAGGAGCCCAGGGCAGGCATGCCGTACAGCTCCCGTACCCGCGGCACCCCGGTGATCTCGGTGCCGTTGCAGCCGGTGATCGAAATGGCGACGAGGAGTACAAGGTTTGGCAAAGAGTCGACGTCTCAGCTCAGAGGAACCTCAACACGTTTCCCTCACATAGTGGCCGCGCCGCGGGCAAACAGGGCTGATCACGGCCACAAACGGAATTGGCAGCTCCAGTTTGCCGGTGCGGCGGCGTGATGGGATCTGGCTACCGCGAGCCCGACCAGCTCGCCCGCACCAGCTGCGCGCCCGCAGGGCTGCGCAGTGAACGAACAGGGGATTCATGGCCACCAGCCAGACCGGACGACCCGCCTCCCGCGCCACCTGGGCCCTATGCGCCGTTCTCGTGGCGGGGGCCGCCGTCGCCCCACAGGCCGTCGCACCCGCCCAGCCGGCTGCCGCAGCGGACACGGACTGCATCACCTCCTCGGTCCCCACCTACGTGTGGGAGCCGGCCACCAGCGGCAACATCGCGTCCAAACGCGTCCTCCACAAGTACATGGAGTGGGGCCCGAAGAGCCCCGGGGCCACGCTTGTGGACACCCTGTACACGGCGAACCTGCCGATGACCAGCAAGGTGTTCACCGGCGGCGGCAACGGCCTGCTCTACGAAGCCACTGCCACCGGCCAGGTGAAGGCGTACAAGGACAACACCGCCACCGGCGGCGCCCTGCTGACGCCGGTGAAGATGTACGGCCTCGACTGGTCGTCGGCCACACGCGTGCTGACCAATGGCCAGTGGTTCCTGGTGTTCGCCTCCGACGGCACCATGGACGTCTACCGCCAGTCCAGCCCGGCCACGGGCGACGGCACCCTCACCCGGATCGTCGATGGCACGAAGTCCTCCATCACCACGGCGATCGCCGCAGCGGACGACGCCTGGATGGTCAACTCTGCCGTGCAGTGGCTGAAGGACGGCACGATCCAGCAGAGCCTCGTGCTGCCGCTCAATCCCACCACCGGCCCCACGATCAAGCTGTGGGGCACCACCGACATCGCCACCGGCGTCGACGCCACCCAGGGCTGGTCGGCAGGCCCGGGTGCCGTCGGTACCCAGTCCGTCACCGCGGACCCCGACACCACCGGCCAGATCCGTACGTACACCACCGGTCCCTGGACACAGGCCGACGACGACGTGCGCTCGGGCATCGTCGGCGAGATCATCGCCGACGCCGGGCCCTGCCTGACCGACCCGGACCCCGACGTGGCGCCCTACTTCGGCGCTCCCCCGGACGACACCGGCACCGCCCTCACGGACGACCCCGCCGGCGACACCGTCGCGCCGCCGTCCCGCACGGTCACCGGCAGATTCACCTTGGGCAACGGCCAGCCCTCCGCGGGGCTGCCGGTCTCCGTCACCGCCTCCGACGTCGGCCTCGACGCGGCGGGCGAGACGAAGGGGACCGTGGTCGGCACCGCCACCACCGGTGCGGACGGCTCCTGGTCCCTCACGCTCCCCGAGACCTTGCCGGCCGCCGTGCAGCAGGCCAAGGACGACAATGGCGGGATCCTCAACCTGGAGGCCGTCGCCCTCGGCGCCACAGGCAGCGGCGTGAAGATGCTCGGTGTCGACAGTCTGTCCGCCATGACCGACCAGGCGGCCGTCGACGCCAGCATCGCCGGTCCCGACAACGGCCACAGCGTCAAGCTGATCCCCAACACCGTGGATGCCGAAGGCAATCCGAAGGATTCCTTCGCCGCGACCGGCGAGGCGCAGACCTACGCGGCCAAGGTCGAGAACAGCCCCGCCGTCCCCGACGGGGAGGATCCGCAGTGGCAGAGCGACACCGGCGTGCTGCCCGCCGACTACGACCCGTACCTCGTCGACGGCAAGGACGTCAGTGCCGAGCCCGTACGGCCACCGGTCACTCCTATGGCTTCCGGCACCTGCGAGACGATCCGGATCCCCGTCGCGTCCAAGATCAAGTACACGGTGGTGGGCGAGGCCCACGCCGGCTGGGACGCGAAGGCGACCTTCGAGTACGAGTCTTCCATGAACTCCAGCGTCGAGACGGCGGTCAAGAGCAACGGCAACTGGACCCTGGGCGCGTCTAAGGAGGTCTCCCACAGCGTCAGCATCGCCGTCGGGTACACCAACAAGGGCCCGCACTACGCGAAGCAGTACAAGGTTCCGATCGAGTACGTGAAGGTCAAGAACCAGTACATGTGCTCCGGCGTCGTCCGCTCCACCTGGTACAAGATCGAGCCCAAGCGGTACAAGGCCCCGGCCGGCGGGGCGCTCGGCAAGGTGGGCAAGGACGTCTCCGGCAAGGACGGTTCGGCGAACTTCAACCGCGCCAACAAGGCGTACCGCAACTACCTCGAACCGGGCGCCCACGCCCAGCTCTCCCGGGGCAGGAGCGTCAAGTTCGGTGGTGCCGTCAGCTTCTACGGCGTGTCCATGGGGGCGAAGACCGGGTACGACTCCAACCACAAGCAGAAGATCAGCGCCGGCAACAGGCCGGGCAAACATTGGGTGTGGGGAAAGAATGGGTCCATCAGCAGCGGCAAAGCCGGCGTCTTCTACTCCAAGTAGGACCTGGGGAAAAGGCCGCGCACTCCTGCTGGGGTCGGCCCTGGCTGCCGCGCTGACCGTCCTGGCCGTCTGGTCGCTGCCCGGCGAGGAGCCCTCCGGGGGCCATGCGGCCGGCACGGCGCTGGACGGTGACATCCAGGCCGGCGTCGAGGTGACCAGCCCGCACGCGCGGATCGGGAAGGAGTACTGGGTCGCCCTTCCCACGGCCGACAACGTCTCCGACCGGCCGCTGACGCTTCTGCGGGGCGAGATCACGCGGGTGCCCGACGGCCTTCGGATCATCGGGTACAAGGCACTGAGCCACGAGGACACGGGCGGGCACCCGCTCAGTGCCTCTCCGGTCGGGGGCTCGCCCGGCATACCGGATCTGACCACGCTGCCCGACCGCTCCGGCCGGCCGGCCGTGGTGCCGGCGCACGAACCCGGCGAGGTCTTCTGGGCGGCCCGCGTCCGCGTGACGGGCAAGGTCACCGGTGATCTGACCGGATGCCGGTACGTCTACCGGCAGGGGGGCGTGACGTACCAGCAGGATCTGGTCTGTGTCTCGAGGATCCGCGTGGGGTGACCGGTGAAGCACCACACGTGCGTGTGGGAGAGCCGTCGTGAGGTCACGGTCGCGGTCCGGTGGCGCTCTGCGTCGTTTCCCGGCGCCCGCGCAGCCACACGTACACCGGGATCCCCGCGAAGAGGAACAGCACCCCCTGGTAGACCGCCGCGTACCCGGCGCCCGCGATCAGCCAGAAGGAGAAGGCGAAGGACAGGGCCGCCACGGTGAGGTCGCGGGCCAGGCCGGCCGGGCGGACCCGCTCGCGGGTGCCCCGGGCCAGCCAGTACAGCTGGGCGGCGGCGGACAGCAGGTAGGGGACACAGCCGGTGAAGGTGGTGATCAGGACGAGGACGCGGAAGGTGGTGTCCGGGCCCGCCGTGTAGTTGAGGGCGATGAGGACCGTGCCGAGCACCGCGCAGGCCCACACGCCGAAACCGGGGACCCCGCCCTTGCCGACCCGGGCGAACGGGGCTGGGAAGAGGCCGTCGCGGGCGGCGGCGTACGGCATCTGCGCGGCCATCAGGATCCAGCCGTTGAGGCAGCCGGTGATCGAGGCCACCGCGACCAGGGCGACGGCGGTGCCGCCCCATGAGCCGCCGGTGACGGCGTTGACTGCGTCGGCGAAGGGGGCGCCGGAGTCGACGAGCCGGTCGTGCGGGACCAGGCCGAAGACGGCGACGGTGCCGAGGAGGTAGACCAGCGCCGAGCCGAGCGTGCCGAGGACGCTCGCCCGGCCCACCGTGCGCTCCGGGTCGCGGACCTCGCCCGCGCTGACCGCGGCCGACTCCACGCCGAGGAAGCTGTACAGCAGCAGCGCGGCGGAGGCGGCCAGCGCCCCGGACACGCTCTGGCCGGAGGCGTTGAACGGGCCGAAGTTGTCCGCGTCGACGAAGAACAGGCCGACGGTGGACAGCAGGAGCAGCGGCAGGAACTTCAGCACGGTCGAGACCAGTTGGACCGCCCCGACCCACCGGGTGCCGGCGAAGTTCGCAGCGGCCGGCAGCCACAGGGCGGCCAGCGCGACGGCCGCCTCGAGGGCGTGGTTGCCGCGCAGGGGTATGAGGACGTCGACGTAGCCGACGACGGCGACGGCGAGCGCGGCGATGCTGACCCAGCACATCGTCCAGTACGACCACGCCGACAGGAAGCCCGCGAACGGGCCGAACGCGTCGCGCGGGTAGACGTACAGGCCGCCCGTGACCGGGCTGCGCCGGGCCAGCTTCCCGAAGAGCAGGGCGAGCAGCACGGCGGCGACCGAGAGGACGACGAAGGCGAGCAGGCTGACGGTGCCGTAGGGGGCGACGGTGGCGGGCAGGGCGAAGATGCCGCCGCCGATGATGTTGCCCATCACCAGGGCGGTGGCGGCGGCCAGGCCGAAGGTGCGGCGGGGAGCGGACCGGTCCGGAGCGGACTCGGCGGGCTGGGCAGAGTCCGCGGGCTCGGTGGGCTGTGTTGCGTCGGTGGTGCCGGGGGCGGTCATGACGGTTCCTGTACGGACGGGGCGGGGAGGGTCGTGATCGTAACCCGGCATCCCACATGCTGGGCGACCTGTTCATGTAATGGACACACACCGATGTGGCGTACGGCGTCGCCTCGACTACCGTCGACCCCATGACCAGCACCTCGCCCCTCGCCGAAGCCCTCGCCGCCGGGACCGTCGTCCTCGACGGCGGCATGTCCAACCAGCTCGAGTCGGCCGGGCACGACCTGAGCGACGAGCTGTGGTCGGCGCGGCTGCTCGCCGAGCGGCCCCAGGCGGTCACCGAGGCGCATCTCGCCTACTACGAGGCGGGCGCCGACGTGGCCATCACCGCCAGCTACCAGGCCACCTTCGCCGGCTTCGCCAAGCGCGGCATAGGCCGCGAGCGGGCCGCCGAACTGCTGTCCCTCAGCGTGGAGTTGGCCCGCGAGGCGGCCCGGCGGGCCGAGGTTCCGCGGCCGCTGTGGGTGGCGGCGTCGGTCGGCCCGTACGGGGCGATGCTCGCGGACGGCTCCGAGTACCGGGGCCGCTACGGGCGCACGGTGGACGAACTGGAACGCTTCCACCGGCCCCGCATGGAGGTGCTGGCCGCCGCCCGCCCCGACGTCCTCGCGCTGGAGACGGTCCCGGACGCCGACGAGGCGGCGGCGCTGCTGCGCGCGGTGCGCGGGCTCGGGGTGCCGGCCTGGCTGTCGTACACCGTGCAGGGGCGCCGGACGCGCGCCGGGCAGCCGCTGGAAGAGGCTTTCGCGCTCGCCGCGGACGTGGACGAGGTGATCGCGGTCGGCGTCAACTGCTGCGCGCCCGAGGACGTGGACGGCGCGATCGAGATCGCGGCGCGGGTGACGGGCAAGCCGGTCGTGGTGTACCCGAACAGCGGTGAGGCCTGGGACGCCCGGGCCCGGGCCTGGGACGGCCGCGCGACCTTCACCGCCGAGCAGGTGACGGGGTGGCGCGCGGCCGGGGCCCGGCTGATCGGGGGGTGCTGCCGGGTGGGGCCGGAGGCGATCGGCGGGATCGCGCGCTCGCTGCGTGCCGGCTGACCACTCCACGCGGCGTGCGGCCCACGCCCGGCGGAGCGGGCGTGGGCCGGCCGGCGACGGCGGTGGCTAGCTGCCGCCCTGCTCCCGGCTGATCCGCTGCTTCTCCTCCTGCACCTGCTCCACGACCCGCGGGGTGACCCGGCGCTCCCGCAGCGTCTGGACGAGCCGGTCCAGCAGCTCGGTGGCCCAGTCGTGGCGGTCCTGTGCGGCAAGGGCGCCGGCGGTGGCCTCGACCTTGCGGGTCAGGCGGATGTGGCCGAAGGTGTCGGCCGCCGCGTCGAGGTCGCCGTAGGCCCGCTGCGCCAGGGGCAGGGCCGTGTCGACGTCGGTGCCCTGGGCGTCGACGCGCGCGGCACCGCCGTCGCTGCGCGTGAGCACCTTGCCGGGGACGCCCGTGGCGGTGACCAGGCACGCGGCCGCGTGCTGGGCCACCGGTTCCTCGGGGACACGCTCGATCGCCTCGCGCAGGACGTCGTTGGCGTGGTCGAGCACCCGGCTGCCGCCGAGCGCCAGGACACGTCCGACGGTGTCGGTGTACACGTCGTCCGCGAGGCGTTCGTGCTCGCGGCTGACCGGGCGCAGCACCCGTACGGGCAGCGGTTCGGCGAGGACCTGCCCGGTCGCGTCCGGGGCCGCGGTGTGCGCGGCGCCGTCGGAGGGGATGCGCAGTGCCGCGTACACCTGGTAGTCGCCGGGTTCGTCGATCTGCCAGCCGCCGAGGCCGCTGGAGAGGAAGACGGGCGCGTACAGCGACTCACCGGGCTGGAGCAGCACTGGCACGGGCCGCCGGCAGTGGGTGAGGTACGGCCGCACGACGCGGGCCTCGCCGGCGCCCCGGCGCTGCACGACGACGCTGACGTCCTCACTCACCAGGGCGTCGCGGTCGACCATCATGGGGGCGGTCGAGACGTTGGTCAGCTTCAGCTCGCCGATCACCGGTTCCAGCATGCTGAAGCGGTAGGTGCCCTGCGGGTCGGACGCACGGTTGACGCGCAGGGCGAGGCGCAGCGGCCCCGCGGCGGCGGCACTTCTCGCCCGCTGGAAGGCGTGGTGGTCGAACCACGGGATGTTGCCCTGTTCCACGAACCGTTCTGGAGCGTGCCGCAGGAAGCGCAGTTCGTCCTCCGAGAAGAAGTACCGGAACTCGCTGAAGAACGCCTGCTCCCCGGGCGGGTAGCGGAACGGGTAGTTCATGTAGCTGAGCGCCTCGGGATCGTCGGCCAGCGCGATCCACGGTGTTCCCAGCGCCTTCTGCCAGGAGTGGGCGAGGTTGAAGGTGTGACCGATCTCGTGCACCGCCGTCCAGAAACGCATACGGCGGACGTACGCCTCGGGCGCGGGGTCGCGAGGGGGCGGATCGGAGATGAAGGAGCGCGAGAAGATCGCGCAGCCCTGGCGCTGGGCGGAGCCGATGTCGTCGAACATGATGCCGCCCAGATCGTGGCCGAGGTCGTGCTGCCCGGCGAACAGGGTCCACACCTGCCACTGGGCGACGCCCTCGCCGGACGGGCCGGGTTTCCACTCGGACCAGTGCCGCTGCATCGCGTCGTGCATCTCGATGTCGGACCAGCTGCCGTCGACGGACTCGGAGAGCGGGATCTCGTTGCTGCCCCTGGTGCGCGTGACGTGGATGCCCTGCCGGGTGAACGCGTCCTCGATGCTCAGGGTGACGTCGGGCAGGTCGGGCGGCCGTACGGGATGGTCGCGCAGCCGGTAGGAGTCGGTCTGCTCGGCGTCGGAGACCCGGTCGAACTCGATGTGCACGGTGCGGAAGTCGGGGGTGACATGCGTGTAGCGGACCACTTCGTCCGGCGCGTCGGGCCGTACGAAGGTCACCAGCGCGCCCATGAGCTGAAGCGGCGGTGTGCCGGTCAGCCGCACACGGATCGCGTTGCCCGGGCGCAGCGACGGGTTGCCGTCGCGGTACGTGATCGGTCCGGTGTACGAGCCGTTCGGCTGCCGGGTGACCTGTGCGATCCAGGTGAGCCTGCCGCCGAAGAGCCGGAAGACGGTGCCGGAGACGGTCATCGTGGGCGCGGGGCCGTCCACGTCGACGCGCAGCTCCTCGAAGGTGCCCGGGATCGCGGCGGCCGGCGCGGGGCCGGTCCGCAGGCCGGCCTCGGCGTCCGCCGGCTGGGCCTGCCCGTTGCGCGGCGCAACGCCGCCCGGCCTCGTCGCCGGACCGCCCGGGCCGGTCCCGGCCGCGCCGGCCTCCCCGGCCCCGGCCAGGGCCTCGGCCCCCTGACCACCGCCCGGGACCGGGAAGGGACGGTTGTCACGGACGTAGACGCCGCTGCGTCGCGCCGGGAGGAGCTGCTCGGGCTCCCTGGTCGCCTGTGGCGCCTGCTCGGCCTGCTGTTCGCCGCCCAGACGGCGGGAGATCTGGTCCGCGACGGCGGTGACCAGTTGGTCGAACTCGCCGCGGGGCTTGAATTCCTGGGTGGTCATTCTTCCTCCTGATGAGGCGTCGGCGCGGGAGGCCTCTGCTTCCGCCGCTGTCACGGCTGTCCGACGACGGCACGGAAAGCCGCCGGCAGGGCGAAGGCGCACGGTACGAGGCGCACTTCGGGCACCGCGGCTTCGGGGCAGCGCGGCTTGGGACAGCGGAACTTCGGGCAACGAACCTCGGGGAGCGAGACTTTCGGGAAGAGAGAATCGGGCGAGTAATTCGAGCAAGGGCGGGAAAACCCGCCTGTTCGTGGCCCTCTCCTCAGTCAAAGCCCGGCGGAAACGGGCTGCAACTCGGCTCGGCGCTCTCAGAGATAGCCCGGCAGATCGCCGCCGGCGACGGCGTGCACACCGCCGTCAGCGGTGACGCTGACCCGCACCGAACGGATGGCGGCCGTGTCGATCCGCAGGTCGAGGCGGTCGGATCCGTCCAGACGCACACCGACGAAGTGGTCTCCCTCGGGCAGGGCGACACGGACCGACCTGGCCAGGCCGATCTGGTGCCGCGTGCTGACATCGGGATCGTCGAGGACGACCCGGCCGTCGACCAGGACGACGACATGCCGGTGGTCGAAGCCTTCTTCCAGCGCGATGGTCAGCTCACGGTCGCTCATGGCGCCGCCTTTCGCGAGCACGGCAACCGCCACAGCGGTTCACGCGTCAATAACTGAAGAGGAAAAAAGGCAGAGCGAGCGCGTAAATTGACGGTGTAACGCACGGCCGTTTCCTCTCTTTCCCCTTTCTTCCCTCCTTCTTCCCCTCTCTTCCCATTCCGCTCGATTCTTATTAGGCTACGGGATTGAGCATGTCCCGCGTGCCGACGGAGGTTTGACGATGAACACCTCCGTGCCGGCGCGAGAACGGCAGCCGGTCGGTGCGTACCCGTGGCTCACCGGCCGGGGGCGCACCCGAGCACAGCCCTCGCCGTGGCGTGCCCGGGCGAAGACCCGTATCGCGTATCTGGAGGCGCAACTCCAGCAGGAGACCGGCAGGCCGGGTCGTTCCGAGGAACGCAAGGCGCTGCTGGAGGGAATGCGGCGTCACCTCGACAACGCCCGCGCCGCCGCCGACGAGGAGTTCGGATGGCGGCGGCTGTGGTCGGGCTCCACCGCCCGCGAAGGTGTCTGGTCCAATGTGCGCAGCGCCGACGTCCTGCTGCTGCAGCTGGTGTCCGACACGGAGGCCGCCGGCCGCGCCGGGGAGGTCATGGCGCTCGCCAAGCAGCACCTGGAAGCCGACGACCCGCAGCGCATACGGCTTACCCAGCGGCTCCGGCAGATCGTCTCCGGGGAGATGACGCCGAGCGACCGGGAGCTCATGGCCAGAGTGCTGGACGCCTCCTACAACACCCTCGACGGCGAACTGGCCCGGGTGCGGAGCCTGCGCAACATCCTGTGGACCGCCACGTTCCTCGTGCTGCTCGGTGTGGCGGGCCTCGCGCTGTACGGCTGGTTCTTCCCGTCCTCGCTGAGCCTGTGCTTCACCCCGAAGGTCAGCCCGGGCGGCGCGGAACAGGTGCAGGTGGTGTGTCCCTCCAGGGAGCATTCCGGGGTGTCGCCCAGCACCGCCGCCAGCAGCCTCGCCCAGCGCAAGGACATCCTCACCGTCGAGATCGCCGGGCTGGCCGGCGCGGCGCTCACCGTCATCGCCTCACTGCGCCGCATCCGCGGCACCAACGCCCCGTACATGCTTCCCTTGGCGTCGGCGGTCCTGAAGTTCCCGACCGGCGCCCTGTCGGCCTTCCTCGGGCTGCTGCTGATCAGGGGCGCCTTCGTGCCCGGGCTGAGCGATCTCGACAGCCGGGCCCAGGTGCTCGCCTGGGCCGCCGTCTTCGGCGCCGCGCAGCACCTGGTGACCCGCCTGGTCGACGACCGGGCCCAGCTGACGTTGTCGGAGGTGGGCAAACCCACCGACGCGGTGGCCGACCCGGAGACGGCCGCCGTCAAGGAGGAGCGCTGGGCGGCACCGGGCGAGCGGCCAGGCCTCTCGGGCGGCGCCGAGGGGGACACCCGGGGATTCCACGGGGGCGCCGAGGCGGAGGCACGGGCGGGACGATCCGCCCGGCAGGCCGGACCGTAGCGTGCCCCTCTACCCTCGTCCCGTTCCTCCCCACTGCCGCCGGCCTCCCCGCGGGAGCCGGTTCCCGTCCGGGTGCGATCCGGGACGTGGCGGCCTGCCTGGGCGGGGGTGTTGGCGTCGGCGGTGTCCCGGGAGTTCGGCGGGGGTGTACCCGGTGAGCGCGGCCACCAGGGCGCGGGTGATGCGGGCGGTGCGCGAGCTGGACCACGTCGCCGACGCACGCGCGAAAGGGGTCGCCCGGGCCGGCACGCCCACTCTGGCGTTCATGCTGGAGGACATGGTGGCGCCCGTGCGGCTGGGCGCCGGGCAGCAGCCGGCCCGCCACTGAGGCGCACGTCGGCCGCGCCCGGTACGCGGTGACCAGCCGCGCCGGGCACCGGGCAGCAACCCGCCACCACCGAGACGCACACCAGCCGATCCCAGTACGCAGTGACCAGCCGCGCCGGGCACCAGGCAGCAACCCACCACCACCGAGACGCACACCAGCCGGTCCCAGTACGCAGTGACCAGCCGCGCCGGGCACCAGGCAGCAACCCGCCCCCACCGAGACGCATCCCGCCGCGGGTGAGGTTCGGCATCACCAGGCAGTCCGCCGTTCCGGCCAGGGCGCCGTCGGCGTCGGCCACCAGGACGGTCGGCGTCCGCCCCTGCTGCGCGGCTGTCGCGGCCCAGATCCCGGCCGCGTGTCGTGGCGCAGCGGGGCGTCGTCGGGGCTGAGCTCGCGGTGGAGGCTGAGCACCTCGGGAAGCTCCGCCTCGGCCGCCCGCCCGCGGGCACACCCGCGCCTGTCCGCATGGGGATCACCCACGCGTTCGGGGTTTCGAAAGTTTTGCGCCAAGGAAACCCGCTGATTCCTCTGTCTTCCCGCCGAGTTGAGCCAGACCTAGAGTAGGAAGCGCTTTCTTTAGGGTCTGGTCGGCGTGCTCTGCGGAGCGCGGCAGGCAGCGCTGGTCGAAACTTTCCACGGCCCTCGGGCGGGCCGGAGAGGTGGGGTTCCCGATGGTCCGTACGGGGAGTGCGAGCGCGGCGGCCGGTCCGACGCTGGCGGTCGTGGCCCGCGAGGCGGGGGTGTCCGTGCCGACCGCGTCGAAGGTGGTCAACGGACGGGAGGACGTGGCGCCCGAGACCCGCCGGCGCGTCACCGAGGCACTGGACCGGCTCGGTTACGTGCGCCGGCCCCGTTTCGACACGGCGAAGGCACCGCGGCTGGTCGACCTGGTCGTGCAGTCGCTGGAGAGTCCCTGGTCGGGTGCGGTGCTGCACGGTGTGACGGAGGCGGCGTACGACGTGGGACTGGAGGTCGTGGTCTGCGCCGCGCCGGCCCGTGACCGCGGCGGGCGCCCCGAGCGGGGCTGGCTGGACAGGCTGGGCGCACGCGGCTCGCACGGGGTGCTGTTCGACCTGGCCGAGCTGAGCGAGTCGCAGTACGCCTGGCTGGAACAGCACCGCATTCCCTACGTGATGATCGACCCGGTCCGCGAACCGCCGCCGGGGGTGGTGTCGGTGGGTGCGGCGAACTGGCAGGGCGGGGTGAGCGCGACCGAGCACCTGCTGGCGCTGGGCCACGAGCGGATCGCCGTGATCGCCGGTCCCCGGCGCACGGTGAGCAGCAGTGCCCGGGTCGCCGGGTACCGCTCGGCGCTGGCCTCGGCGGGTGTGGAACAGCGCGCCGCGTACGTCCGGCACGGCGCGTTCGACGAGGCGGCGGCCCGCCGCCGGATGCTGGAACTCCTCGACCTGCCCGAGCCGCCGACGGCCGTGTTCGTCTGCTCGGACCGGATGGCGCTCGGGGTGTACGAGGCGCTGGCCGAGCGGGGGCTGAGGGTCCCGGACGATGTCAGCGTGGTCGGTTTCGACGACCTTCCCGAGTCCCGCTGGGTGAGCCCGGCCCTGACCACGGTCCGTCAGCCGCTGTCGGAGATGGCGGCGACGGCTGTGCGGCTGCTGGTGCGGATGATGGACGGCAGCCGTCCCGAGGGCACCCGCACGGAACTGTCCACGCGCCTGATCGAACGCGCCAGCACGGCGAGACCGCGAGGCTGACCTGAGGAGGGCAACACCCCCGTGTTGGCGGGTTGTTGGCGCTCCCTGGCACGATGCGATCATGATGGAGGACATACAGGCCCACGGGGAGGCGCTCGTCGCCGCCGCCCGCGCCGGCGACACCGCGGCAGCCCGACGGCACACCGACTTCTTCGTGCTGCGCCACCTCGTGGACGAAGGGATCCCCTACTGGGAGCAGGCGGTGGCGGCCGGCGACGCCTTCTCGCACTACACCCTTGCCCGGTACCGGAAGATCCGGGGCGATCGGCAGGCCGCGGAAGCGCTGTACCGCGCCGTCGCCGACCGTCACGCCGGATGCGCCTACGGACTGGGCGTCCTGCTCCGCGAGAACGGGGACCCGGAGGCCGCCGACTGGTTCCGCCGCGGCTGGGAGGGCGGACGCCACCTCGACTGCAAGATCGAGCTGGGCAAGCTGCTCGCGGCCGAGGGGCGGGTCGACGATGCGGCGAAGTTCCTGATGAGCGACATCGATCTCGGCGACATCGCGGTCTTCCGCTGGGTACAGCTCTTCGAGTCGATCCGCGAGGACTTCGACCGCGTCGCGGCGGGGCTCAACGCCGCCGAGGCCGCCCAGGACGCGGACGCCGCCGCGGAGGCGCTGCGCCCGCTGTTCGCCCTGGAACAGCACTTCCGCGACTACCCGGGCCTGACGGCCGAAGCCGCCGGTTACTACCGCAGGGCCTCCGCGCTCAGCTCCGCCGCCCGCGTGGACCATGCCGTGTTCCTGGCGGAGACCGGCGGTGACTCCTCCTGGCCCGAGGCCCGTGGCCTGCTGCTGCGGGCCCACGAAGAGGGTTACGAAGGCGCCTCGTACGTCCTCGGTGTCCTGCACGAGCAGCGCGGCGACCTCGTCGACGCCGAGCACTGGTACGGCCTCGCCGCCGCCCAGGGGCATCCGCCGGCCCAGTGGAACCTCGCGCTGCTGTGCAAGCGGCAGCGGCGTTACGAGGAGGCCGAACGGTGGTTCCGGGAAGTCGGCGAGGACGACGAGGACGTCGTCGAGCAGCTCGCCCGGATCGCCGCGATCCGCGAGAGCGGAACCGTCGGGCCCGGCAAGGATCTGCGCCGGCTGCCCGGGCTGCGCGAGCGGGCCGAGGCGGGCGACGTGCACGCCTCGTACGCGTACGGGAAGATCCTCGGCGACTGGGGCGGTGCGGACGACCGCCACCTCATCCGCTGGATCGAACCCGCCGCGCTGGCCGGGGACCCCGAGGCGGCGTACGACCTGGCGGAACTGTACGGCGCATTGCGCAAGCCCACCCTGCGCGACCAGTGGTACCGGACGGCCGCCGAGGCGGGGCACCATGACGCGTGCAACCACATGGGGTGGCTCTCCGAGCACCACCGGGACTTCCAGGAGGCCGAACGCTGGTATGTCCGCGCGGCCGGTGACGGGTCCGGGCTGAACGCCATGCTCGCGGGCAAGCTGAAGGCCCAGCGCGGCGCGTACGCGGAGGCGGAGCCGTTTCTCCGTACGGCCTGGGAGCAGGGCGGGGAGACGGCCTTCAGGACGGAGGCCGCCGGGTACTACGGACTCGTCCTGCACCGGCTGGGGCGTCTCGCCGAAGCCGTCGAGCCGCTGCGGACCGCCGCCGCCCGCTGGGACGACGACGTGAGGGCCCGCTACAGCCAGGACGATCTGGTCGTGCTGTCCCGGATGGCCGACCCGCGGCAGGAACTGGCGCAGGTGGAGGCGGCGCTGACGGCCTGACCGCCGGCCGGGCACCTCCGCCGCGGGCAGCCGTCCGCGCCCGCCACGCAGTTGACGCCTCGTCAGTGTGATCCGCTGTCCGTCACGCGTGCGGCCCAGCCGATCCCGCCCCGCAGGTGGGCCCGGAAGTGGGGGTCGTGGTAGGCCTCCGGGGCGTGGCCGAGGGCGGTGTAGAAGACACGGCCGGCGCCCTGGCGGCGGCACCAGACCACGGGGTGGTCGTCGCCCATGCCGCCGCCCTCGTAGGACGACTCGTCGGCGCGGACCAGGACGTGGACCGCGGCGCGGGGGTTGGTGCGGAAGTCGTACCACTCGTCGGTGACGTGCCACACGGCCGGCAGGTGCCGGGTGGCGGGGTGGTCGTGGTCCTCGACGACGGCCCGGCCGGGCTGGTGCTCCGGGTGGCGGGCGAACCAGGTGCCCAGCATCCGGCCGTAGTACGGCCAGTCGTACTCGGTGCAGGCGGCGGCGTGCACGCCGGCGAAGCCGCCGCCCGCGTCGACGTACGCCGCGAGCCGTTCGCGGCCGCGCGGGGTGAGGACCTCGCCGCTGGTGGAGAGGAAGACGACGGCCGCGTAGGCGTCCAGGGGGTGCTCGAGGACGGCGGGGTCCTCGGTGGCGTCCACCTCGAAGCCGCCGAGGGCGCGCAGGGCGGCGATGCCCGCGGGGATCGAGTCGTGCCGGTAGGCGGTGGTGCGGCTGTAGACGAGGAGTCGGGGCGCCATGGCGTGAGCCTATGCCGTTCGCGGACGCCCAGGGCTCGGTATCGTCGCCGGATGATCCGGATACCTCAGGCCTTCGCGCGGGGCACCGTCGAGCGGGAAGGGGAGGCCGGCGCGGCCTGGCTCGCCGAGCTGCCCGGGATCGTGGACGAGTTGCTGGCGCGCTGGGGGTGCGTGCCGGACGGTGAGGTGCTGCACGGTGGTGTCGGCGTCGTCGTCCCGGTGCGCCGGCAAGGCGGCGAGGCCGCCGTGCTCAAGGTGTCCTTTCCGCATCCGGGCAACGTCCACGAGCCGGACGCCTTCGCGGCGTGGGGCGGGCGCGGGGCCGTGCTGCTGTACGAGCGCGACGTCGACCGGTTCGCGATGCTGCTGGAGCGGGCCCGGACGACGACCCTGGCGGAGCGGGCGGACAACGAGGAGATCGTGACGGTCGCGGCGCGGATCGGCCGCCGACTCGCCGTCCCGGCGCCGCCCGGCCTGCCCCGGCTGCGAGAGCGCGCGGGCCACTGGGAGGCGGAACTGCGAAGAGACGCCGCGGAGTTGCCGCACACCATGCCCCGGCGTGTGGTGGCGGCGGCGGTGGCGACCGTCCGCGAGCTGGGCCCCCTCCAGCCGGACACGCTCCTGCACGGCGACCTGCACGCCCGCAACATCCTGCGCGCCGACCGCGAGCCGTGGCTGGCCGTGGACCCCAAGGGGTACGCGGGCGACCTGGCCTACGACGGCGGCACCCTGCTGAAGTCCCGCCTGCCGGCGCTGCTGGAGGCCGGCGGTGACCTGCGCCGGTCCGTGCACCGTCTGCTGGACGTCTTCGCCGAGGCCGCGGAGGTCGAACGGGAACGCGCCCGCCGCTGGGCCCAGTTCCACGCCGTCCAGGCCGCGTTCCACGGCCGCCGTCACGGCTTCCGGATCGCCCGGGGCGGGCCACGGCTGGCGCAGCTCACCGCGCTCGCCGACCACCTGGCCAAGGTGCTCCAGGAGTTCCCCGACAAGTCCGCCCGCTGACCCGGCGGGGAGTGAGGTCCGATTCGTTCAAGACCGGCCACCGCGGCCCCGCCTACGGTGACCGCATGACCGCACGCTTCGATGCCATCGGCCTCGTCGTCTCCGACATGGCCGCCTCCGTCGCCTTCTACCGCCGTCTCGGGTTCCCCTTCCCGGAGGGTTCCGGCAACCAGCCGCACGCCGAAGCCGCACTGCCCGGCGGGCTGCGGCTGATGCTCGACACCGAGGACACCGTCCGTTCCTTCCACGCCGAATGGCGGCCGCCGCGGGGCGGCAGCCGCGCCTCGCTGGCGCTGCGCTGCGACGGGCCCGAGGAGGTCGACGCCGTGTACGCGGACCTGGTGGGCGCCGGGTACCACGGTGAGCTCAAGCCGTGGGACGCCTTCTGGGGGCAGCGGTACGCCACCGTGCACGACCCCGACGGCAACGGCGTGGACCTGTTCGCGCCGCTACCGGGCCAGTAGGTCCCGCGGCCGCAGCCCGGTCAGCTCCCGCACCTCGCGGGTGAGGTGGGCCTGGTCGGCGTAACCGGCCCGGGCCGCCGTCTGCGCGAGGGGCAGGCCGGAGCGGGCCAGGGCGAGGGCGCGCTGCAGCCTGAGGACGCGGGCCAGCGTCTTGGGTCCGTAGCCGAAGGCGGCCAGGGAGCGGCGGTGCAGCTGGCGGGCGCCGAGGCCGAGCGCGTCGGCGGTCGCGGCGACCGGGCGGCCGGCGGCCAGGGCCGTCACCACGCGCCGCAGCAGCGGGTCGGGGGGTGGGGTGCCGGCCGCGCGGCGCAGCGCCAGTTCCTCCAGGCCGGTGGCGGGGTCCGGGGCCGCCGCCACCCGGGCGGCCAGGCGCCGGACCTCCGCGGCGGGCCACAGGTCCGCGAGCGCGACCCTGCGGTCGCGCAGCTCGTCGGCGGGCACCCCCAGCAGCGCGGGCGCCGTGCCCGGGAAGAAGCGGACACCGGCCCAGGCGCCAGCCTCGCCGTCGGTGACGTACGCGCGTGTGTCGGGTCCGGCGACCAGCAGCCGTCCCTGGTTCCACAGCAGGTCCATGCAGCCGTCGGGCAGGATCCGGGCGGGGTCGGAGCCGGCCGGGGTGCTGGTCCACACGACCGCGCCGGGCAGCCGGGAGGGCCGCTCCGCGTACACGTACGACGACACGTACGCCAGGCTACGCCGCCCGGCCCGGTACCCCACCGGGGGTGCGCCGCCCGGCCCGGTGGACCGCCCCGGCGGAGCCGTGAAGGGCCGATGGTCACTGCCCGGGCGGCGGCTCGTCCCGGTGGTGGTCGGAGCCGTCCGCGTGTCCGGTCCTGCCGTGGGTGCTCTTGACATGGGCGCGCAGCCGGGCCGTGACGTCGTCGGGCGGCAGGAAGCGCGACCACCGCTCGGGGAACTCCGAGGGCATGTCGGGGTCGGCCTCCCCGGCGGCCGCGGCGCGGGCCACGTACTCGGCGACCTGGGCCTGCCGCAGCCGCTCGTTGGCCTCGCGGGCCGCCGCCGTGGCGGCGGCCGGCCAGACCCGGTCGATGGCGGCGTTGACCGCGGCCCCGACGAGCACGGCGAACGCGGACACGCCGATCCACAGCAGCACGGCGACCGGCGCGGCGAGGGAGCCGTAGATGGTGGGGCCCTCGACCGTGCTGGTCAGGTAGATGCGCAGCAGGAAGCTGCCGAGCACCCACATGCCGAGGGCGACCAGCGCGCCCGGTACGTCCTCGACCCACGGGGAGCGCACGGGCACGGACACGTGGTAGAGGGTGGTCAGGAACGCGATCGACAGCAGGATCACGACGGGCCAGTACAGGATCTGCACCACCGTCGTCGACCAGGGCACGATCCGCACCACCGCGTCCGGCCCGGCCACCATCAGCGGCAGCGCGACCGAGCCGATCAGCAGGGCGACGATGAACAGCAGGAAGGCCAGCAGGCGGGTCTTGACGATGCCGCGGACGCCGTCGAGGCCGTACATCACGGTGATCGTGTCGATGAAGACGTTCACGGCGCGGGAGCCGGACCACAGGGCGAACAGGAAACCGATGGAGATGACGTCGGGCCGGCCGCCCTTCATCACGTCGTGCAGGATCGGCTGGGCGATCTCCTTCACGCCCCGGTCGGACAGGACCGTGCGGGCGGCCTCCAGCAGGTTGGTCTGGAGGCTCTGGATGGTGTCGGCGCCGGTCCAGGCGTCGACGTAGCCGAGCAGTCCGATCATGCTCAGCAGCAGCGGCGGCACGGACAGCAGCGTGAAGAACGCGGCCTCGGCCGCCAGGCCCAGGATGCGGTACTCCATGCAGGAGTTGACGGTGTCCTTGAGCAACAGCCAGGCGGTTTTGCGTTTGGAGACGTTCCGGTAGAGGGCTCTGGCCCGGTGGAGGCGGCCGGAGGGCCTGTCGGGGGTTTCACTTGCTGGCTGCACGCCCTAAAGGTATCCGTCGCGCCAGGTCGCGCTCACCCGCAGTGTCCGTGAGGTGAGCTCGGGGTACCGCGGGGTACGTTCGCAGACATGGCACGCAGCACCCACACCGTGGCCAACCAGCCACCGCCGCTGACCGGCTACGACGTTTTCTCCGCCGACCGGGCCCTGACGGCGGCGGTCCGCCGGCACCTGGACCCCGGCCTGCTCGACGAGGCGCTCGGGGAGCTGTCGGCGCACGGGCGGACCTCGGGTTCGGCGCAGGTGCAGGAGTGGGGGGTGCAGGCCGACGAGAACCCGCCCCGGCTGCGCACCCACGACCGCTACGGGCACCGCGTCGACGAGGTCGACTTCCACCCGGCCTGGCACCGGCTGCTGGGCAAGGGCGTCTCGGCGGGGCTGACCTCGGCGTGGAACCGGCCGGGCGGGCATGTGCGGCGGGCCGCCGCGTTCCTGGTGTGGACGCAGGTGGAGGCGGGCAACACCTGCCCGCTGTCGATGACGCACGCCGCGGTGCCCGCGCTGCGCACCGACCCGCAGCTCGCCGCCGAGTGGGAGCCGCGGCTGACGTCGACGGTGTACGACCGGGGCCTGAGGCCCGCCCACCTCAAGGCCGGGGTGCTGTTCGGGATGGGCATGACGGAGAAGCAGGGCGGCAGCGACGTACGCGCCAACACCACGACCGCCCGGCCGCTCGCCGAGGACGGCACGTACGAGCTGACCGGGCACAAGTGGTTCTGCTCGGCGCCGATGTCCGACGCCTTCCTGGTCCTCGCCCAGGCGCCGGGCGGGCTGACCTGCTTCCTGGTCCCTCGGGTGCTGGAGGACGGCACCCGCAACGTGTTCCTCGTCCAGCGGCTGAAGGACAAGCTCGGCAACCGGTCCAACGCCTCCGCCGAGGTCGAGTTCGACGGGACCTGGGCGCGCCGGGTGGGCGAGGAAGGGCACGGGGTGCGCACCATCATCGGCATGGTGGCGGCGACCCGGCTGGACTGTGTGCTGGGCTCGGCGGGGCTGATGCGGCAGGCCGTGGCGCAGGCCGTGCACCACTGCGCGTACCGGGAGGCGTTCGGCGGGAAGCTGATCGACAAGCCGCTGATGCGCAACGTCCTCGCCGACCTGGCGATCGAGTCGGAGGCGGCGACGACGCTGGCGCTGCGGCTGGCGGCCGCGTACGACGCCGGCAGCGAGCAGGAGCGGGCGCTGCTGCGGATCGCGGTGCCGGCGGCCAAGTACTGGGTGACCAAGCGCTGCCCGTCGGTGGCGGTGGAGGCCGCCGAGTGCTTGGGCGGCAACGGGTACGTCGAGGAGTCCGGCATGCCCCGGCTGGTGCGCGAGTCGCCGCTGAACTCGATCTGGGAGGGCGCGGGCAACGTCCAGGCGCTGGACGTGCTGCGGGCGCTTCAGCGGGAGCCGCAGGTGCTCGACGCGTACCTCGGGGAGGTGGGGCAGGCGCGGGGCGCCGACCACCGCCTCGACGGCGCCATCAAGAACCTGCTGACCGAACTCGCCGACCTCGGCGGTGTCGAGGCCCGGGCCCGCCGCCTGGTGGAGCGGCTCGCCCTGGTCCTCCAGGGCGCCCTGCTCGTCCGGTACGCGCCCCCGGAGATCGCCGACACGTTCTGCGCGTCCCGCCTGGGCACGGACGCGGGGGCGTCCTTCGGCACCCTGCCGCCGAGTCTGGATCTGACGTACGTGGTGGAGCGGGCGCGTCCGGTGCCCGCCTGAGCGGAGGGCGGCACGCCGGAGAAAAGGCGGGGCACGCCGGAGGCAAGGGGTGGTGCTGCGCCGACACGGCACCACCCCCCGCCGCACTGGCCCGTTCGAGCCGTCGACGCCGCTCAGCGGCGTCGCTCCATTCTCGGCCCCGGGGCGGGCCGTTCACCAGGGTTGCAAGGGGTTGCAACTTGCTGCTGTCTGTGTGCGGACTGTGCGCCTGAGCCGCGGCGGACGGCACCATGGAACGGACCGGACTTCCAGGAGGCCCCGTGGCACCGACGCCGTTGGACGTGACGCAGCTCGCCGCCGTCGACACGGCACGGGCGGCCCGGGTGCTCAACGAGGTCCGCTCCGCCACGCTCTCCGGTCAGCGCGCCCCCGTACCGCCCCGGCCGGTGATCGGGCAGTCCTGGGAGCGGATGCTGCGCCGCGGTGTCGACCCGGACCACGGCGTCAGGGCGGGGCTGCTGTCCCGGGAGGAGGTGCGGCGGCGGCGCGAGGCCTCGGTGCTGCGGCATGTGCTGCCGGTGTTGCGGGAGGGACTGCTGTCGGTCGCGGACGTCGCCCACCACATCATGGTGGTCGCCGACGAGGAGGGCCGGGTGCTGTGGCGCGAGGGCAGCGCGCCGGTGCTGCGCAAGGCCGACGGGCTCGGTTTCGAGCCCGGCGCGGACTGGCGTGAGGACGTCGTCGGCACCAACGGCGTGGGCACCGCGGCGGTGGCCCGCCGCCCCGTGCAGGTCTTCGCCTCCGAGCACTTCGTACGGTCGCACGCCACCTGGACCTGTGCCGGTGCGCCGCTGACCGACCCGCGGGACGGCCGGCTGATCGGCGTGGTGGACGTCAGCGGCCCGCTGGAGACGATGCACCCGGCGACGCTGGCCTGGGTGGAATCGGTGGCCCGGCTCGCCGAGGCGCGGCTGCGCGAGATGCACCTGGAGTCGCTGGAGCGGCTGCGCGCGGTGGCGGCCCCGGTGCTGGCCCGGCTCGACGGGCGGGCGCTGGTGGTCGACGCGGACGGCTGGACCGCCGCGGTGACCGGCATGTCGTACACGCGGCGGGTCGGACTGCCCAAGGCGCCGTCGCCGGGCCCGGCCTGGCTGCCGGCCCTGGGGATGTGCACGCTGGAGCCGCTGGCCGGCGGCTGGCTGGTACGGCCCGACGAGGAGCCGGTGCCCGGCGGTGCCGCCCGGATCGTGCTGGACCTGAGGCAGCCGCGCCGCTGGTCGCTGGAGGTCTTCGGCGGCGCGGGCAGCTGGAGCCGGGAACTGAGTCCCCGGCACGCCGAGTTGCTGTACCTGCTGGCCGTGCACCGGCCGGGGCGCGGTGCCGCGGGCCTGGCGGCGGACCTGTTCGGCGACCCGGCCCGTACGGTGACGGTCCGCGCCGAGATGTCGCGGATCCGGCGCTACCTCGGGGCGCTGCTGGAGCACCGGCCGTACCGGTTCCACGACGAGGCGGAGGTGGAGGTGCTGCTGCCCGAGGACCCGCGCGATCTGCTGCCGCACTCCACGGCACCGGCGGTGGGCAGGCGGCGGGCCGCCCTCCACACGCCCTGAACCCCCGGCCGGGGGGGTGGCGCAGGCTGGCGTCTTCGGCGGATGTGCGGCATCCCGTTCCGGACCCTCCTTGCCTGCCGTAGCATCCCTTGACGGGCCACCCCACCTGCTCCTGCGTCAACGTACGGAACATCAGGCGCAGTTGGCTCGCCTCGGGAGGATCGATGAAGCATCGCGGCAGACACCGCCGGCGCAGGCGGGGCAAGGCGCTGCGCGCCGCCCTGGCCGGGACGGCCCTCGCTCTCACCGCGGCCGCCACCCTGATCAGCGCCTCGCAGGCCACGGTCGCCGGCGACCCCGGGGCGCTCAAGCCCCTCACCGGGCCCGACGGCACCGCCGCGCTGCGGCTCACCGAGGACCGGGTGCCGCGCCCCTGGCTCGACCGGCTCGCCTCCGCGATGGGCCGGCCCGTCGGGGTCGGTGACGCCCTGGCGGACGCCGACCGGACCCTGACCGACGCGGCCGACTGCCCGGCCGCCGAGAAGCAGGCCCTGCCCGTGGAGCCGGCGGCCACGCGCGCGTACTGCTGGGGCGCCGCCGACACGAAGGGCTGGCGGCCCGGCGCGGTCACGACCTCCGGCGACGCGGACGACGACGGCCGGTGGGGCGACCACCGGGTGATCCTGTCCGCCTGGTCCCGCGACACCGGCACCGCCGCCGACGGCCAGGCCCGGGTCGCCTTCGTCGACGCGAGCGACCCGGCGGACGTCACCTACACCTGGGCGCTGCTCGCCGTGCCCGTCGACGGGGGCCGGGACTACCGGGCGCTGCTGTCGCCGGTGTCCGGGATGGTCTGGTACCAGGACAAGCTGCTGGTGACGGCCGGTTCCGGTGACCGCGAGGCGCTGTATGTCTACGACGTGCACCGGATCCAGCGGGCCACCGTCGGCACCGACGCGGTCGGCCGGGTGACCGGCGGCTGGGCGGCGGCCGGCGCCCGGTTCGTGCTGCCCGCCGTCGCCTCCTACCGGCTGCCCGCCGGCCCGGGCGTCCCGCGGCCGGACAGCATCTCCCTGGACCGCAGCACGGCACCGGACAGCCTGGTCGCGAGCGAGCGGGTGCCCGCGGACGCGGGGCGGCCCACCCGGCTGTGGCGTTACGCGTTCAGCGCGGACCCGGCCCGCTCCGGGCTGCTCGCCACCGACTCCACCGGGCACGTGCCGGTGGTCGAGGCGTTCCGGACGAAGACGACCGACGTGCGCGGTGTGCTGGCGTACGGCTCGGCCTGGTACCTGGCCGGCGCGGCCCGGGAACCGGGCGGGCACGGCACGCTGTGGCGGCAGGACACCAGCGGCGCGCAGGCCACCGAGTGCGGTGCCGACGCCACCCGCCGCTGCTGGAGCGGCCGGCCGGGCCCGCTGTCGTACGGGGAGAAGACGGGCGAGGTGTGGTCGCAGTCCGGGCGCATGCTGTTCGCGCTGCCGCTGGAGTCGATCGACCGGTCCGTGGACTAGCGGCTCACGTCCTGGACACCCTTCGCGCTCTGTTCGACAGATCGGCGCGGCGGATGGTTCCCTGACCGGCATGAGCACCCTCGCCGTGACCACCTGGTCCCTGGAGCAGACCGCGCCGGCCGACCTGCTGCCGGCCGCCGGACCGGAAGGCGACGTCCGTATCGTCCGCTCCCAGGTGCCCTCGCCCGAGTTCAGCCGCTTCCTGTACGCCTCGGTCGGCGGCGACATCCACTGGACGGACCGGCTGAGCTGGTCGTACGCGCGGTGGCGGGAGTACCTGGAGCGACCCGGGGTGGAGACGTGGGTGGCGTACGACCGGGGCACGCCCGCCGGGTACGTGGAGCTGGAGCCGCAGGACGACGGGGTGGTGGAGATCGTCTACTTCGGGCTGCTGCCGGCCTTCCGCGGCCGGCGCATCGGAGGGTACCTGCTGTCGTACGGCACCGCCCGCGCCTGGGACCTCGCGGAGCGCTGGCCGGGGCTGGCGCCGACGAAGCGGGTGTGGCTGCACACGTGCAGCAAGGACGGTGAGCACGCGATGGACAACTACCTGCGCCGCGGCTTCAAGCTGTTCGACACCAAGGTCGAGGAGGAGCCCGAGGCGGCCGCACCGGGTCCGTGGCCGGGCGCATACCCGGCCTGACCTGCGCGGACAAGATGTCTCGCACAGCATGTGACCAACGACACGCCCGTCTTGCATAACGAGACAGGGATGTCCACATGACGGACGAAGCTGGACTGTGTCCAGATCGCCGTGACACGCTTCCGTCATGTCTGGAACTGGAATCGCCTTGGTGAGTCGACGGCACGTCGACCTCGGCCGCATGTCCAGCGCCATCTGTCCGGCGCGCTGAGAGCTGGTCAGGACCCTCCAGCAGCCCGGCATCCTCGTCTTCCCCCTGATTCCCGCGCAACGGCGCGCGAGGCAGCACCTTCCTGCCCGTGCGCCCCCGCAGCGCAGGTCAGAGCCGATTCCCGCCTGTCCCGAAGGACGAATTCACCATGGCCGCCACCCCGCAGAACCCTGCCGCCGCGACTCCCCGCCGCAAGGTGAGCCGTCACCGCGGTGAGGGTCAGTGGGCCGCGGGGCACTTCACCCCGCTCAACGGCAACGAACAGTTCAAGAAGGACGACGACGGTCTCAACGTGCGGACACGCATTGAGACGATCTACTCCAAGCGGGGCTTCGACTCCATCGACCCCAACGACCTGCGCGGCCGCATGCGCTGGTGGGGTCTGTACACCCAGCGCCGTCCCGGCATCGACGGCGGCAAGACCGCCGTCCTGGAGCCGGAGGAGCTGGACGACGAGTACTTCATGCTGCGCGTCCGCATCGACGGCGGTGCGCTCACGACGCGTCAGCTGCGTGTCATCGGGGAGATCTCGCAGGAGTTCGCGCGCGGCACGGCCGACATCACCGACCGGCAGAACGTCCAGTACCACTGGATCCGCATCGAGGACGTGCCGGAGATCTGGAACCGGCTGGAGGCCGTGGGCCTGTCCACCGTCACCGCCTGCGGCGACACCCCGCGCGTGATGATCGGCTCCCCGGTCGCCGGCATCGCCGAGGACGAGATCATCGACGGCACGCCGGCGCTGGAGGAGATGAAGCGCCGGGTGCTGAACAACAAGGCGTACTCCAACCTCCCGCGGAAGTTCAAGACGGCCATCTCGGGCTCGCCGCTGCTGGACGTCGTCCATGAGATCAACGACGTGGCGTTCGTCGGCGTACGGCACCCCGAGCACGGCCCGGGCTTCGACGTGTGGGTCGGCGGCGGCCTGTCCACCAACCCCAAGCTGGGCGTCCGGCTGGGCGCCTGGGTGCCGCTCGAGGAGGTCCCGGACGTCTACGAGGGCGTCCTGTCGATCTTCCGGGACTACGGCTACCGGCGCCTGCGCACCCGGGCCCGTCTGAAGTTCCTGGTCGCCGACTGGGGCGCGGAGAAGTTCCGGCAGGTGCTGGAGGACGAGTACCTGGGGCGCAAGCTGGTCGACGGGCCGGCGCCGGAACAGCCCGTGCAGCAGTGGCGCGACCACATCGGCGTGCACCGCCAGAAGGACGGCCGGTACTACGTCGGTTTCGCGCCGCGGGTCGGCCGGGTCGACGGCACCACGCTCACCAAGATCGCCGACCTGGCCGAGGCGCACGGCTCGGGCCGGGTCCGTACCACGGTCGAGCAGAAGATGATCATCCTCGATGTCGAGGAGGGGCAGGTCGAGTCCCTGGTCGACGGGCTGGAGGCGCTGGACCTCACCGCCCGGCCCTCGGCGTTCCGGCGCGGCACCATGGCGTGCACCGGCATCGAGTTCTGCAAGCTCGCCATCGTGGAGACCAAGCAGCGCGGTTCGTCGCTCATCGACGAACTGGAGCGCCGGCTTCCGGAGTTCGACGAGCCGATCACCATCAACCTCAACGGCTGCCCGAACGCCTGCGCCCGTATCCAGGTCGCGGACATCGGCCTCAAGGGCCAGCTGGTCCTCGACGACCGGGGCGAGCAGGTCGAGGGCTTCCAGGTGCACCTGGGCGGCGCGCTCGGACTGGAGGCGGGCTTCGGCCGCAAGGTGCGCGGCCTGAAGGTCACCGCCGAGGAGCTGCCCGACTACGTCGAGCGGGTGCTGAAGCGGTTCCAGCAGGAGCGCAAGGAGGGCGAGCGGTTCGCCGCCTGGGCGGCCCGGGCCAGTGAGGAGTCGCTGTCGTGACCGAGCGAGCCGCTCCGTTCTACTGCCCCTACTGCGGCGACGAGGACCTGCGCCCGGGCGAGCAGGGCCACGGCGCGTGGGAATGCGGGGCATGCAATCGAGCCTTCCAGCTGAAGTTCCTCGGGCTGCTGGCCCGGGGGCTGCGGCGAGCCGACGACGGAAGGGCTGAGATATGACGGCGATTCAGGAAGAGCGCGGCACCGAGGAGCTCAAGGAGCTCGCCGAGCGGGCGGGCCGCGAGCTGGAGGACGCCACCGCGCTGGAGATCCTCCAGTGGGCCGCCGAGACGTTCGGCAAGCGTTTCTGCGTGACGTCCTCGATGGAGGACGCGGTGGTCGCCCACCTGGCCTCCCGCGCGATGCCCGGCGTCGACGTGGTGTTCCTCGACACCGGTTACCACTTCCCCGAGACCATCGGCACCCGGGACGCGGTGGAGGCGGTGATGGACGTCAACGTCCTCACCCTCACCCCGAAGCAGACGGTCGCCGAGCAGGACGCCCAGTACGGCCCGAAGCTGCACGACCGCGACCCCGACCTGTGCTGCAAGCTGCGCAAGGTGCAGCCGCTGGAGGAGGGCCTCAAGGGCTACCTGGCCTGGGCCACCGGCCTGCGCCGCGACGAGTCCCCGACCCGGGCGAACACCCCGGTGGTCGGCTGGGACGACAAGCGGCAGAAGGTGAAGATCTCCCCCATCGCCCGCTGGACCCAGGACGACGTGGACGCCTACGTCGCCGAACACGGCGTGCTGACCAACCCGCTGCTGATGGACGGCTACGCCTCCATCGGCTGCGCCCCCTGCACCCGCCGCGTGGCGGAGGGCGAGGACGCGCGGGCCGGCCGCTGGGCGGGCCGGGCCAAGACCGAGTGCGGGCTGCACGGATGACCACGACTGATCAGGCGACCATTCAGGAGACCGACGTGACGAGCGGAGCCACCGTCTGGCTCACGGGTCTGCCGAGCGCCGGCAAGACCACCATCGCCTACGAGCTGGCCGGCCGGCTGCGCGCGCAGGGGCACCGTGTGGAGGTGCTCGACGGCGACGAGATCCGCGAGTTCATCTCGGCGGGCCTCGGCTTCTCGCGCGAGGACCGGCACACCAACGTGCAGCGCATCGGCTTCGTGGCCGAACTGCTCGCCCGCAACGGCGTGCTCGTCCTCGTCCCGGTCATCGCGCCGTACGCCGACAGCCGCGAGGCGGTGCGCAAGCGGCACCAGGCCAACGGCACCGCCTACCTGGAGGTCCACGTGGCCACCCCGGTGGAGGTGTGCAGCGAGCGCGATGTGAAGGGCCTGTACGCCAAGCAGGCCGCGGGCGAGCTGACCGGGCTCACCGGCGTCGACGACCCGTACGAGGAGCCCGCCGCGCCCGATCTGCGGATCGAGTCGCAGAACCAGACCGTGCAGGAGTCCGCGGCGTCGGTGTACGCCCTGCTCAGCGAAAGGGGACTGGCATGACGACCACCGTCGCCACCGTCACCGAGGAGACCGGCAGCCCGTACGCCCTCTCGCACCTGGACGCCCTCGAGTCCGAGGCGGTGCACATCTTCCGCGAGGTGGCGGGCGAGTTCGAGAACCCGGTGATCCTGTTCTCCGGCGGCAAGGACTCCATCGTCATGCTGCACCTGGCGCTGAAGGCGTTCGCCCCGGCGCCGGTGCCGTTCGCGCTGCTGCACGTGGACACCGGGCACAACTTCCCCGAGGTCCTCGACTACCGGGACCGTACGGTCGCCCGGCACGGGCTGCGGCTGCACGTCGCCTCCGTGCAGGACTACATCGACCGGGGGGTGCTCAAGGAGCGCCCGGACGGCACCCGCAACCCGCTGCAGACGCTGCCGCTGACCGAGAAGATCCAGAGCGAGAAGTTCGACGCGGTCTTCGGCGGCGGGCGCCGCGACGAGGAGAAGGCCCGGGCCAAGGAGCGGGTGTTCTCGCTGCGCGACGAGTTCTCCCAGTGGGACCCGCGCCGCCAGCGCCCCGAGCTGTGGAACCTCTACAACGGCCGGCACGCGCCCGGTGAGCACGTACGGGTGTTCCCGCTGTCCAACTGGACCGAGCTGGACGTGTGGCAGTACATCGCCCGGGAGGGCATCGAGCTGCCGGAGATCTACTACGCCCACGAGCGTGAGGTGTTCCAGCGGGGCGGCATGTGGCTGACCGCCGGCGAGTGGGGCGGCCCGAAGGAGGGCGAGATCGTCGAGAAGCGTCTCGTCCGCTACCGGACCGTCGGTGACATGTCCTGCACCGGTGCCGTCGACTCCGACGCCGACACCATCGACAAGGTGATCGCCGAGATCGCCGCCTCCCGGCTCACCGAGCGCGGCGCCACCCGCGCCGACGACAAGCTCTCCGAGGCCGCGATGGAAGACCGCAAGCGCGAGGGGTACTTCTAGAGATGAGCACGACCACGACCGAGGAGCTCTCGGCCACCACCCTGCTGCGGTTCGCCACCGCCGGTTCCGTCGACGACGGCAAGTCCACCCTGGTGGGCCGGCTGCTGCACGACTCCAAGTCGGTGCTGGCCGACCAGCTGGAGGCCGTCACACGCGCCTCCGCCGGCCGCGGCCAGGAGGGCCCGGACCTGGCGCTGCTCACCGACGGTCTGCGGGCCGAACGGGAGCAGGGCATCACCATCGACGTGGCCTACCGCTACTTCGCCACGCCCCGGCGCCGGTTCATCCTGGCCGACACCCCGGGCCATGTGCAGTACACGCGGAACATGGTCACCGGTGCCTCGACGGCCGAGCTGACCGTGATCCTGGTCGACGCCCGCAACGGGGTCGTCGAGCAGACCCGCCGGCACGCCGCCATCGCCGCCCTGCTGCGCGTGCCGCACGTCGTGCTCGCGGTCAACAAGATGGACCTCGTCGGCTACGAGGAGAAGGTGTTCGCGGCGATCGCCGAGGAGTTCACGGCGTACGCCACCGAGCTGGGCGTCCCGGAGGTCACCGCGATCCCGATCTCGGCGCTCGCCGGGGACAACGTGGTGGAGCCGTCCGCGAACATGGACTGGTACGGCGGCCCCACCGTGCTGGAGCACCTGGAGACCGTGCCGGTCAGCCACGACCTGGCGCACTGCCACGCCCGGCTGCCGGTGCAGTACGTGATCCGGCCGCAGACCGCCGAGCACCCCGACTACCGGGGCTACGCCGGGCAGATCGCGGCGGGCACCTTCCGGGTCGGCGACTCGGTGACGGTACTGCCGTCCGGGCGGGCCACGAAGATCGCCGGGATCGACGTGCTGGGCAAGCCGGTCGACGTGGCCTGGACGCCGCAGTCGGTGACCCTCCTGCTGGAGGACGACATCGACATCTCACGCGGCGACCTGATCGTGCCGAGCAAGGACGCGCCGCCGACCACCCAGGACATCGAGGCGACCGTGTGCCACGTCGCCGACGAGCCGCTCAGGGTCGGTCACCGGGTGCTGCTCAAGCACGGCACCCGCACGGTGAAAGCGATCGTCAAGGACATCCCCTCCCGCCTCACCCTCGACGACCTGTCCCTGCACCCGCACCCGGGGCAGCTCGTCGCCAACGACATCGGCCGGGTGAAGGTCCGCACCGCCGAGCCGCTGCCGGTCGACTCCTACGCCGACTCGCGGCGCACCGGCTCGTTCATCCTGATCGACCCGTACGACGGCACCACGCTCACCGCGGGCATGGTCGGCGAGTCGTTCGCCTCCCCGGAGCCGGTCAAGGACGAGGGCGACGACGACGGGTGGGACTTCTGACATGAACCCCGCCGACTTCTACTCCACGTTCGCGAAGGAGGGCGGCCGCGTCGGCAGCGGTGCCCTCGGCAGCGGGCAGGGCGGAGTGGCGCGATGTGTGCGCTGACGTACGCGCACCGCTTGCGCGCCCCGTCCCCCCACCCGACGTCCCGGAAGCGACGAAGACCCTGTGCCGACCTCCCGGCCACGACCTGAAAGACCGTGACCGCCGGGCCGACGAGAGGAAACGCCTCCCGTGCCTGCCAAGATTTCCCTGCGCCGCACCTTCGCGGTGATCGCCGCCCTCCCGCTGCTCACCCTCGCCGCCTGCGGCTACGGGTCCAAGGCCGACGACAAGTCGCCCGAGCAGAAAGTCGCCGCCGGGGCGAAGAAGATCGACGGGCTCGACTCCGTCAAGATCGGCTACTTCGGCAACCTCACGCACGCCACCGCCCTGGTGGGAGTCCAGAAGGGCTTCTTCCAGAAGGCGCTGGGCGGCACCGAGGCCAAGTACCAGATCTTCAACGCCGGCCCCTCCGAGATCGAGGCGCTGAACTCCGGGTCCATCGACATCGGCTGGATCGGCCCGTCCCCGGCGATCAACGGCTACACCAAGTCCGACGGCAAGAACCTGCGCATCATCAGCGGTTCGGCGTCCGGCGGCGTGAAGCTCGTGGTCAACCCGAAGAAGATCAAGTCGCTGAAGGACGTCAAGGGCAAGCGGATCGCGACGCCGCAGCTCGGCAACACCCAGGACGTGGCGCTGCTGAACTGGATCGCCGAGCAGGGCTGGAAGGTCGACGCGCAGAGCGGCAAGGGCGACGTCTCGGTCATCCGCACCGACAACAAGGTCACCCCGGACGCCTACAAGTCGGGCTCCATCGACGGCGCGTGGGTGCCCGAGCCGACCGCGTCCAAGCTGGTCGCCGAGGGCGCGAAGGTGCTGCTGGACGAGTCCTCCCTGTGGCCGGACAAGAAGTTCGTGATCACGAACGTCATCGTGTCGCAGAAGTTCCTCGCCGCGCACCCGAAGGCCGTCGAGGCCGTGCTGAAGGCCTCGGTCGAGACCAACAAGTGGATCAACGCCAACCCCGACCAGGCGAAGGCCGCGGCCAACAAGCAGCTGGCGATCGACTCGGGCAAGGAACTGCCGGCGAAGGTGCTGGACCCGGCCTGGACGTCCATCCAGTTCACGAACGACCCGCTGGCCTCGACCCTCAACACCGAGGCGCAGCACGCGGTCAAGGCCGGCCTTCTGGAGAACCCGAAGCTGGACGGCATCTACGACCTCACGCTGCTGAACAAGGTCCTCAAGGCCGAGGGCGAACCCACCGTCGACGACGCCGGCCTCGGCGCCAGCTGAGTCCGCACGAGTCCGCATCCGAGAGTTCCCAGGAGGTGACGACCATGGCCACCACGATCGTCAAGGCCGAGAACGCCGAGGCCGTCGAGCACGCCGCGCGCATCGACCACGTCTCGAAGTCCTTCGCCGGGCCCGGCGGGCAGCAGCTCGTCCTGGACGACATCAGCCTCGATGTCGCTCCGGGCGAGTTCGTCACCCTCCTGGGAGCCTCGGGCTGCGGCAAGTCGACGCTGCTGAACCTGGTGGCGGGCCTCGACCAGCCCTCCGCCGGCAGCATCACCACCGACGGGCGGCCGGCCCTGATGTTCCAGGAGCACGCCCTGTTCCCGTGGCTGACCGCGGGCAAGAACATCGAACTGGCCCTGAAGCTGCGGGGGGTCGCGAAGAGCGAGCGGCGCGGCCGGGCCGAGGAACTGCTCGAACTGGTGCGTCTGAAGGGCTCGTACGGCAAGCGGGTGCACGAGCTGTCCGGCGGTATGCGCCAGCGCGTGGCGCTGGCCCGGGCGCTCGCCCAGGACAGCCGGCTGCTGCTCATGGACGAGCCGTTCGCGGCGCTGGACGCCATCACCCGGGACGTGCTGCACGACGAGCTGACGCGGATCTGGGCGGAGACGGGGGTGTCGGTCCTGTTCGTCACGCACAACGTGCGCGAGGCCGTCCGGCTCGCCCAGCGCGTGGTGCTGCTGTCGTCCCGCCCGGGCCGGATCGCCCGCGAGTGGACGGTCGGCATCCCCCAGCCGCGCCGCATCGAGGACGCGCCCGTCGCCGAACTGTCCCTCGAGATCACCGATGTACTGCGTGGGGAGATCCGCCGTCATGGCCAGCACTGAGACGACCGACACGACGGACGCCCCCGCCAAGGACGGCCTCGGCGGTCTGGAGGCGGGCCTGGACGCCCTGGAGACCAGGAGCGCGGGCCGTACGCCGTTCCGGGTGACCTTCTTCGACAAGATCCTGCCGCCGGTCCTCGCCGTCGCCGTGGTCCTGGTGGTGTGGCAGGCGCTGATCTCGCTGAAGATCGTCGACGACCCCAGCAAGCTGCCCTCCCCGGCCGCCGTGGGCGCCGAGTTCAAGGACGCCTGGCTGCGGGGCGACCTCCTCGGCTACATCTGGACCAGCGTCTCGCGCGGCCTGCTGGGCTTCCTGTTCGCGCTGGCCATCGGCACCCCGCTGGGGCTGATCGTGGCCAGAGTGAAGTTCGTGCGCGCCGCGATCGGCCCGATCCTGTCCGGTCTGCAGTCGCTGCCGTCGGTGGCGTGGGTGCCGGCCGCGGTGATCTGGCTGGGGCTGACCAACGGCGCGATGTACGCGGTGATCCTGCTCGGCGCGGTCCCCTCCATCGCCAACGGCCTGGTCTCGGGCGTCGACCAGGTGCCGCCGCTGTTCCTGCGGGCGGGCCGCACCATGGGCGCGACGGGTCTGAAGGGTGCCTGGCACATCGTGATGCCGGCGGCGCTGCCCGGCTACCTGGGCGGGCTGAAGCAGGGCTGGGCGTTCTCCTGGCGGTCGCTGATGGCGGCCGAGATCATCGCCTCCTCCCCCGATCTGGGCATCGGGCTGGGCGCGCTGCTGGAGAACGGCCGCACCAACAGCTCCATGGCGATGGTGTTCGAGGCGATCATCCTCATCCTGTTCGTCGGTATCGCCATCGACCTGCTGATCTTCAGCCCGCTGGAGCGGCGGGTGCTGCGCAGCCGCGGCCTGCTGGTGAAGGGCTGAGCCTGGTGTCCGGTGAGCCGGTGCTCCTCGTCATCGCCCACGGCAGCCGCGACCCGCGGCACGCCGCGACGGTGCACGCCCTGGTGCGCCGGGTGCGCGCGCAGCGCCCCGGTGTCCGGGTGGAGACGGGCTTCCTGGACTTCAACGTCCCCTCCGTGCAGGGAGTCCTGGAGTCGCTGGCGGCGCAGGGCGTCCGGGACGTGGTCGCCCAGCCGCTGCTGCTGACCCGCGCGTTCCACGCGAAGGCGGACATCCCCGCGGTCCTGCGGGACGCGCCGCGGCGGCTGCGGATCCGGCAGGCGCAGGTGCTGGGCCCCTCCCCGCTGCTGCTCGCCGCGCTGGAGCGGCGGTTGTCCGAGGCGGGGCTGGCCCCCGCCGACAAGTCCTCGACCGGGGTCGTGCTGGCCTCGGCGGGGTCCACCGACCCGGAGGCGATCGCAGTGATCGCTGATATCGCGCGGGAGTGGCGGCACACCGGTTGGTGCGCCGTGCGGCCTGCGTTCGCCTCCGCATCCCTTCCCCGTACGGAGGACGCCGTACGGGAGCTGCGGGCGCTGGGCTGCGCCCGCGTCGCCGTCGCGCCCTACGTCCTGGCCCCCGGCTTCCTGCCGGACCGCATCGCGCGGGGCGCGGCGAAGGCGGACGTCCTGGCGGAGGTGCTGGGTCCGGCACCGGAGGTGGCCCGGCTGCTGCTGGACCGGTACGACGAGGCCCGGCTGCCGGTGCGGGCGGCGCTCGGCGCCTGAGCCCGGCCCGTCGGCCGAAGCGCAGCTGTCCCGTGCGGGTGCGCTCGGGCGCGAACCGAGCCGGTGGGTTCTCAGTGGGCCGATCCGGCCTCGGCAGCGGCCTTGTCCGCCAGTGCCACCAATTCCTCCAGCGGCATCGAGCCCGGCGCCCGCCGCTCGCGCGCGAAGGTGTTGGCGAGGTGCTGGAGCAGTTCGTTCAGCGGGGTCGGTACGCCGTGCAGCCGGCCCAGCAGGACGATCTCGCCGTTGAGGTAGTCGGCCTCGATGGTGCCGGTGCCCCGGCTGAGGGACTGCCAGGAGGAGCCGCCGCTGCGGGGGACGCCGTCCAGCGGCACCTGACGGACCTTGTCGCCGCGCACCGCGCGCTGCTCCTGCTCGCCGGCGTACGGGATGCCGGCCGCGTCGAGCACCGCCTCGCCCTCGGCGCGCACCCGCGTGTACAGCGCCCGGGCCTCGTCGCTGCCGACCGGGCCGGTGACGGCCTCCAGGGAGTTGGCGAGGTTGGCCAGCAGCTTGGCGTACTGCCAGCGGGCGACGTCCGGCACGACCGGGGCCTCGAAGTGCGCCGTCTCCAGGTCGGCGGCGATCCGCCGGGCGGTGTCGTCCGTGCCGTGCGGGTACCGGCCCAGGTGCAGGATGCCGGTGAGCGGGGTGCCGGCCGCGGCGACGACGCCCGGTTCGATGTGGGTGGCGGGCAGCCAGACGCAGACGCCGTACACCCGCCGGAAGCGGCGCAGGGCCAGGCGCTGGCTCTCCACGCCGTTCTGTGCGCACACCAGCGGCAGCGTCCCGGCGGCGGTGCCGCCGCCCCGCACCGGCGCCGGTCCCCAGGTGCGCAGGGCCGCCTCGGTGTCCTGCGTCTTGACGGCGAGCACCAGCACGTCGTCCTCGCGCAGCTCGCCCAGCGCGGCCGGTCCGTCGACGACCGGCAGCCGGCAGGTCAGTTCGCCCTGCGGGACGCGCAGCCGCAGCCCGTGCTCCCTCAGCGCGTCGCGGTGTGCTCCCCGTGCGACCAGCACGACCTCGTGCCCGGCCTGGGCCAGCCGTCCGCCGACGACGCCGCCGACGGCCCCTGCTCCGATGATGATGTAGCGCATGGGAGGAGCCTCGCACAGACGGGTGTACGGTCCACCCATGATCGATCAGACGTTCGCCGTCGGCGGGGAGATACGGGTCCGCCGCCTGGGCTTCGGCACCGCCAGCTCACCGGTCCGGGCTACTCGGGTCCGCGCGGCGGCCGAGGGGACGTGGTGGCGGTGCTGCGACGCGCCGTCGAGCGCGGGGTCACGCTGATCGACACGGCGGACAACTACGGCCCGTCGATCGCCGAGGAACTGATCGCCGAGTCCCTGCACCTCTACCCGCCAGGGCTGTTGATCGCCACCAAGGGCGGAGTCGTACGGACCAGCGACCGCTCCTGGCACGTGGACGGACGGCCGGAGCGGCTGCGGGCCGGGTGCGAGGCGAGCCTGCGGCGGCTGCGGCTGGACACCATCGGCCTGGATCAGCTGCACCGGCTCGATCCGCAGGTGCCGATGGCCGAACAGCTCGGCGCCCTGGAGGAGTTGCGGGCGGAGGGCAAGAGCCGGCACATCGGTCTGGACACGGTGACGGCCGAGCAGTTGTCCGCCGCCCTGGCGGTGACGGACATCAGCTCCGTGCCGAACCGCTACCACCTGCTCGACCGGGCCTCGGAGCCGCTGCTCGGGCTGTGCGAGGCGCGCGGCATCGCGTTCCTGCCGTGGTTTCCGCTCGGCAACGGGACGCTGACGGTCCACCCGGTGTGCGCCGGCCTGGCCGCCGCGCACGGCGCCACCCCGTCCCAGATCGCCCTGGCCTGGCTGCTGCACCACTCCCCCGTCCTGTGTCCGACCCCGGGCACCGGGTCACTCGCCCACCTGGAGGAGAACCTGGACGCGGCGGCCGTACGGCTGACGGCGGACGACCTGGCCGCCTGGACACGCTGGGGAGTTGACCCTGCCACCGTGTCAGGGTCGAAGCTCAACGGCATGGACGACGACTTCTACCTGAGGCAGACGCCGTACAGCGACCCGGGCCACCTGGACACCGCGGGGCTGCCGGGCGATCCGGAACAACTCGCCGGTCTGGTCAGGGACTTGATCATCCACCGGGGCGAGGGCGAGCGCTTCGGGCACACCATCCCCGCGCCACGGCTGCACACCGACGCCGAGTCGCGGTACGTCACCGGGCTGCTGCGCGTGCTGCGCGAGCGCCGGGACGCACCGCTGAGCGAACCCCGGGCGCCGCGGGAGCGGTTCGTGGGCACGTGCCGGGACTTCGCGCTGCTGCTGTGCTCCCTGCTGCGGGCGACGGGGACACCGGCGCGGCTGCGCTGCGGCTTCGCCACCTACTTCACCGAGGGCCGGCACGAGGACCACTGGGTCACCGAGTACCGTGCCTCGGACGGTGGTTGGCGGCTGGCGGACGCGCAGGTCCACCACGCGTACGACGGCCTGCCGTTCGACCCGGTGGATGTGCCCCGGGACCGCTTCCTCGTGGCGCCGGACGCCTGGCGGGCCTGCCGGTCGGGGCGGGCAGCACCCGACAGCTTCGGGTTCAGTGGTCTCCCCTGGGCCAGGGGCCTGTGGTTCGTCCGCGCGAACGTCCTGCGCGACCTGGCCGCCCTGAACGGCGTCGAGGTGCTGCCGTGGGACTGCTGGGGGCCGGAGATCCTCGACGACAGCCGGCTCACGGCGGACGACCTCGCCCTGATCGACACGGTCGCCGCGGCCACCGACGAGGGAGAACTGCGGCGCCTGTACGAGGATCCCCGCCTGGCCGTCCCGGACGTCGTCACCTCGTACACCACGTACCTCGGCGTACGGAAGGTCACTCTTCCGGCCCGGAAGGGCACTCCTCCGGCCCGGAAGGGCACTCTTCCGGGCCGCTGAACGGCGTGGCCTGGTGGAAGTAGAGCTGCCAGCCCTGCCGGGTGCGGCGCCACAGGGAGCTGCGGTGGGCCCGGCGGCCGCCCGCGTCCGTGTCGTACGTGAGGTGGACCAGGTCGGCGGCGAGCTGGACGCCCCGGATGCGGGAGGCGGTGATCGGCGGGGCGTCGGAGCCGGCGGTGTCGGCGAGCATGGCGATGATCGCCGCCCGGTCCCAGACCCTGCCGGAGGCGCCGAACTCGTGGAAGTCCGGGTGCAGCAGGGCGTCCACCCGCTGGGGCGAGCCGCGGACCGCCCCGTCCAGGAGGGCCAGTTCCGCCTCGACGGCCGCGGCGACGGCGGGCGTGCGGTCAGTCACCGGTCAGCTCCACCAGCTTCACCACCGTGTTCCAGTTCCGGGACGTGGCGATCAGGCCCTTGGTGATGCGGGGCTTGGCCAGGTGCTCGGCGAGCTTGGAGCGGCCGAGGCCCTCCGGGACGTACAGGTACAGCGCGCGGTCGCCGAGCCGGAACTCCTCCGGGAGGTAGGCGTCCTGGTCGATCTCCGCGAAGCGCTCCGGGGTGACGGGCGCGGAGAAGTAGGTGACGTGCAGCTGCTTCGGCGCCAGGTCGGCGGCCGGGAAGGGGCAGGCCTCGGCGACCGCCTTGAGATAGGCGTGGTCGCGGACCAGCACGTCGACACCGAAGCCGAAGTGCCGTTCGATGGCCTGGGAGATCTCGGCGGCCAGGGAGTCCTCGTCCCCGTGGTCCGGCACGAACACGGCCTGGCCGCTCTGGAGATAGGTGCGTACGTCGCCGTGGCCGAGGCCTTCGAGGACGGTGCGCAGGTCGGCCATCGGCACCTTCTTGCCGCCCACGTTGATGCCGCGCAGCAGCGCCGCGTACTTGGTCGTCATCCGCTCACGATAGAGCGGCCGTCGTGCCCCGTGGGGGTGGGCACGACGGCCGCGTCCGCGCGGGGCGGCCTGCGCGAAACTCTGGCCGACCGGCCGGGCGATGATCAACCGCTTCCCGTTTCTGTGACCCATGTAACACGTGTCAGTACGGGCGGCCCCGCAGGGGGCGTCCCCCGACAAGCCCCGGTAGATGTAAGGGGCCGCTGTCCTCCCCAGTGCGGAGGGCCCGGTCTCCGGGGGGATGAGTTCCGGCCGCGGCGCTTCACCGGCCAGCACGACGAGATGGCTTTATCCCGCGCATACCTTCGAACGAAGGGTGGCGGCAGGGGGCCGGCACCGGATACGAGGGGGCAAGCCCGTCATGGGGACCGTCATGGGAAACGGAGAAGCGCCGGTGCGGGGCCTGGCCGCGCGCGCCGGCGGCTGGAGTGCGCGGCACCGATGGGCGGCCGTCGGCATCTGGGTGCTGTTCGTCGTCCTGGCGATGGGGCTCGGCTCGGCCGCGGGCCGCGTCGACGTCAAGGACAGCGACCAGCTGAAGGGGGAGACACACACCGCCGCGAAGATCATCGAGGACGCCGGGATCGAGGAGCCGGCCGGTGAGACGGTACTGATCCAGGCGAAGGGCGCCGGCCCGAAGGCCACCGACGAGGAGTTCCGCTCCGCCGTCACCCAGGTGATGGAGGCGGTCGGGAAAACCGGCCGGGTCACCGCCGTCACCTCGCCGTACGACACGAAGACGATCTCGAAGGACGGCCGCAGCGCGCTGGTGCAGTTCGACGTGCGCGGTGAGGCGGAGACCGCGGGCGAGCGCGTGGCGCCGGTGCTGGAGGCCGTCGAGGAAGTCCAGAAGGAGCACGGCTCGCTGCGGATCGAGGAGATCGGCTCCGCGAGCATGATGAAGACGTTCGACGACGCGTTCGGGGACGACTTCCAGAAGGCCGAGTACTCCGCGGTGCCGGTGGCCCTCGGCATTCTGCTCATCGCCTTCGGCGCGCTGGTGGCGGCGCTGCTGCCGGTGGCACTGGCGATCACCGCGATCATGGCGACGATGGGCCTGATGGGCGTCGTCAGCCACCTGGTGCCGATGACGGACGCCGCGAACTCCGTGATGCTCCTGGTCGGCATGGCGGTCGGCGTCGACTACTGCCTGTTCTACCTGCGCCGCGAGCGCGAGGAGCGGGCCGCGGGACGGGACGCCCGCACGGCGCTGCGGATCGCCGCCGCGACCAGCGGCCGGGCGATCGTGGTGTCCGGCATCACCGTGTGCGTGGCGATGGCGGGCATGCTGTTCACCGGCATCGCCGAGTTCGAGGCGATGGGCCTGGCCTCGCTGATGGTCGTGGCGGTCGCCATGGTGGGCTCCGTGACGGTGCTGCCGGCGCTGCTGTCGCTGCTGGGCGACCGGGTCGAGAAGGGCCGCCTGCCGTTCCTGCGCCGCCGCCGGGACCACGGCGACGGGCAGAGCCGGTTCTGGACGGCCGTGCTGCGCGGGGTGCTCGCCAAGCCGGTGGTCTCGGTGGTCGTGGCCACGGGCGCGCTGCTGGCCGTCGCGGCTCCCGCGGTCGGCATGAAGACCCAGAACCTCACGCTGGACCAGGAGTTCGGCGACTCGCTGCCCATCGTGCAGACCTACGACCGGCTCAACGAGGCCTTCCCGGGCGGCTCGGAGCCGGCCGAGGTGATCGTCAAGGCCGACGACATCAACGCGCCCGAGGTCAAGGCCGCGCTCGCCGGCTTCCGTGAGCGGGCGATCAGTTCGGGCGCCTCGCGCGGCCCGGTGGAGATCAAGCTGCATGACGCGCAGAACCTCGCCTTCGTGTACGTGCCGCTGGTCGGCGGCTCCGACCTCGACAAGGCGGGCGCGAGCCTGGAGAAGCTGCGCGAGGAGGTGCGGCCCGCCACGCTCGGCAAGGTCGACGGCGTTCAGGCGCCGATCACCGGGCAGGTGGCCGGCTCGAAGGACTTCAACGACCAGCTCGGCGGAGCCGTCGTCCCGGTCTTCGCCTTCGTCGTGGTCTTCGCCTTCGCGCTGATGCTGCTGTCGTTCCGCTCGCTGACGGTCGCGATCACGTCGATCCTGCTGAACCTGCTGTCGGTGGGCGCGGCGTACGGCATCCTCGTCGCGGTGTTCCAGCACGGCTGGGGCGCGTCCCTGGTGGGCGCGGAGGGCGTCGGCGCCATCATCTCCTGGCTGCCGCTGTTCCTGTTCGTGATCCTGTTCGGCCTGTCGATGGACTACCACGTGTTCGTGGTGTCCCGGATCCGTGAGGCCCGGCTGCGGGGCCGTACCACGACGGACGCGATCCGGCACGGGGTGGTCACCACCGCCGGGGTCGTCACCAGTGCCGCGGTCATCATGGTCGCCGTGTTCGCGATCTTCGGGACGCTGTCCATGCAGTCCATGAAGCAGATGGGCGTCGGCCTCGCGGCCGCGGTGCTCATCGACGCGACGGTCATCCGCGGGGTGCTGCTGCCGGCGGTGATGGCGCTGCTCGGTGAGCGCAACTGGTACCTGCCGAAGTGGCTGCACCGGCTGCCCGACCTCACCCACGACGAGGCGCCTGAGGGCGCCGTGGCGCCGCCCTCCGGGCGGGGCGAGGCGGAGCCGCTGAAGGTCTGACCCGGTCCGGATTCCGTCCGACAAGGCCCCTTGGGCTCGGGGTCCAGCCGGTCGGCACCGGCCTTGATCCTTCGTGATGGTCCCCCGACGAGGTCGGGGGACCATTCGTTGTCGATGGCGCAAGGCGGGCCCCGCGTTCTTGTGGGCGGCTCAGCCGCGCACGCCCCGCACCGCCCCGCTTGTCCTGCGGGTGATCCGTTCAGGGTCAGCCGGAGACGGCATACTCGTCGGCCGCGTCAAGCGCCTTGTCCAGAATGGCGAGGCCTTCCTCCGCCTCCTCGTCGGTGATCGTGCACGGCGGGACCAGATGGATCCGGTTGTAGTTGTAGACCGGCCACATGCCCTGCTCTTTGCACGCGGCCACCACCTCGTCCACGGGACGGTTCTGGGCGCCGGTCGCCGCGTAGGGCACCAGCATCTCCCTGGTCTCGCGGTCGCGCACGAGCTCCACCGCCCAGAAGACGCCCATGCCGCGCACCTCGCCGACGGAAGGGTGCCGCGCGGCGATCTCACGCAGACCGGGGCCGAGCACCTCCTTGCCGATCCGCGCGGCGTTCTCGACGATTCCCTCGTCCCGCATGGTGTTGATGGTCGCCACGGCCGCCGCGCAGGCGAGCGGATGGCCGGAGTAGGTCAAGCCACCGGGATAGGCGATGTCACGGAAGGTCTCATGGATGGCGTCCGAGATGATGACGCCGCCCAGCGGTACGTATCCCGAGTTGACGCCCTTCGCGAAGGTGATCAGGTCGGGGGTGACTCCCCAGTGGTCGACCGCGAACCACTCGCCGGCGCGGCCGAAGCCCGACATGACCTCGTCGGCGATGAAGACGATGCCGTACCGGTCGCACAGCTCACGGACACCGGCCAGGTATCCCTGAGGAGGAACGAGGATGCCGGCCGTGCCGACGATCGTCTCCAGCACGATCGCGGCGACGGTGGAGGGCCCCTCGAAAGCGATGACTTGCTCCAGGTGGGCGAGTGCGCGGGCGCACTCCTCCTCTTCGACCGTGGCGTGGAAATGCGAGCGGTACAGGTACGGGCCGAAGAAGTGCGCGATGTTGCCGCAGGCGCTGCCGGAGTTCTCATTCGCCCAGCGCCGGGGATCACCGGTCAAGCCGATCGCGGTCGAGGTACCGCCGTGGTAGGAGCGGTAGGTTGAGAGCACCTTCGGCCGGCCGGTGTGCATCCGGGCCATCCGGACCGCGTGTTCGTTGGCGTCAGCGCCACCGTTGGTGAAGAAGACGTGGTTCAGGTCGCCGGGCGCGAGTTCGGCGATGAGCCGCGCCGCCTCGCTGCGCTGGTCGTTCGCGAAGATCGAGGCGATCATGCAGATGCGGTCGGCTTGTGCCTTGATCGCGTCGACGACCTTCGGGTGACCGTGGCCGATGTTCGAGTTGATGAACTGCGAGGCGAAGTCCAGATAACGCTTGCCCGTGTAGTCCCAGAAGTGGCGGCCCGAAGCACCGGCGACAGGTAGCGGGTTCACGCTGCCCTGCGCGGCCCAGGAATGAAAGAGATGGGCACGGTCCAGAGCGCGGATCCGCTCGCCTTCTTCCGGGTCGGGCAGGCCCGGGCCGAGTTGGCTCATCGAGGTCTCAGAAGTCATCACAATCTCGTTTTCGTATCGTCCAGGAGCATGGAGCTCTCTTGCGAAAGGAAGTGGTAGATGTCGGCGCTGGCCGTTTCCATGAGCGTCCTGCCCGCCCCGCCGACGGACCTCAGACGTTCCTTGTGAAAGGCCAGGGTGGCATCGGAGAACGGTAGGGACGCGGTGTCGGCAAAGCGGATGGCACCGCCGCTGTCCCGCTGAGGCATGATCCGCGAGTGGGCGTGGATGCTGGCGCTGAACGGAATGTCGAGCTGCCCCTCGCGAAAGGCCAGCGCAATACCCGCCAGAATGTCGGCAGAACCGAGCACCGGCTCGATGAGCTCCGCCACCTCGCGTTCGATCCAGTACTTCTCCTCCGCCACGCGGTCCTCGTCGATCCGGACGAAGTCCAGCAGTTCAGAGGCACCGATGCGGGCGGCCTGAATCCCATCGGCGTTCGCCGTGGAATCCGGTATTCCGAAGGCTTCCTGCGTGGTCTTGCTGATCACTTTCGTCGCACGGCCGAGCCGGGCCACCAGACCACCGCAGAGGATGAGCGCGCGGGCGAAGGCGGGAGTCCGCGGAAACACCCCCATGAACTCGTGCAGCACCGGGAAGACTTCGACATCCTCGGGCAGATAGCGGGCGGCGAGCGTACGGATGGCACGCAGGGCAGCAACGTCCTGGTGCACCTCACCACCCTGCGGATAGGACAGGGACAGGCACCGCACCCCCTCGCGGGCCGCCGCACACGCCTCCAGCAGGGTGACCGCAAGGCTGATCGAGGGCGGCACCAGCACAGCGGTGAGGGTGCCGAAGAGTTCCCGGTCCACCACCACCCCGTGTCCGGCAAGCCACCCGCACAGGGCGTCCACCTGCTGCCAGTCCCGCAGCGACACGGACAGCGGTACGTCCTTCGAGTACGGCAGGTTGTAGCCGATACCGCCACCCTCGAACGAGGTGATGCCCGAGGCCAGTGCCACCGCGAAGAGGTCCCGGCCGTCCGGCGATCCGTGCCGGATCTCCAACGGCACGCCGACCGCCTCGACCAGCTCACGTCCTCGTCGCCACCCGTGGGCCACCAGCGGGTACCCGTTGAGGTCCAACGGGTTTGCCCGAAGCAGCGACTCGGCCGTAGTGAACCGCTTCAGCCGGGTGTGCGCATCAATAGTGACCGACAGCATGCCGGGACGGGCTGGTTCCAGATCGCCAAGCAGCCGCAGCATCGCTTGGTGACCGCCCACCCCGCATCGCGGCTGGACCAGAGGACGGCGGGCTGCCTCCGCCTGCCGCAGGACCTCGACGGCGTGTGCCCGCCCGGGTGCGGTGAGATAGGCCACCGTCTCCGTCCAGTCGGGCAGTTCGGCCGCGACGGACAGACTGAGCTCCATGCCGTGCAGGTCAGCCATGCTGGAGTGCTGCGATCCGGGCCGAGCGCAACCGGTCCAGAAGCAGGACGAGTTCGTCGGACGCGTCGAGCAGGTGGTCGATGCCGAGGTCGCGCAGCCGTTGCAGATCTCCGTCGGTCTTGTGACTGCCGACCGACAGGTTGCCGCCGACGATGACCGGACAGCGGAGCCGGCCTGCCGCCCGCAACTCCGGAAGCCTGCGCAGGTCGTGATGAGCATGCCCGTTGAGGCTGCCGATCAGGACCGCTTCGACGTGGGGCCAGGCTTCGGCCGCCGCCGCGAACTCCTCCAGCGGTGTGCACACCCCCAGGTTCACCACGGTGAATCCGTGCTGTTCCAGTTGCATGTTGATCAGTTGGTTCGCCACGGCATGCGCGTCACTCTCGGCGACGCCGAGGATGACAACGCGCACGCCGTCCCCGCATGATGCGTTCACAGACGCCTCTTTCAGTGTGTCCTACAGCGATCAGTCGTCGAAGGCCGCGAACAGCTCGCGTTCATTGACCTCGGAGAGCCGCACGAGGCTGTACTCCTCTGGATCTGCGGCGCGCAGCGAGTCGAAGACTGCGTCCATGGCTGGGATCAGGCCCCAGGCGTGCCGGTAAGCGGGCCACCCCGGTGCCCCCGCGGCGTTGTCTGCCTCACGGGCGAACACGTAGTTCGCCCAGTCCTTGCTCATCGGATAACGGTGATGGAAGTCGTGGACCACCGTGTCTCCGGTCAGCACCAGATAGCGCGCCGGGAAATGGACGAACAGCATGCGCAGCCACCATCGGCACCACGCCCGCGCTCGGCGACCGGTCGGCAGGCCGGCCGGGGGTGCGGCCTCGCCCAGGAAGATGGCGTTGGTGAGGCTGCCGAAGTAGTGCCGGCCCTTGCGGGCCTTCTCGTCAGCGGCGGGGAACGTGTGCTTGACGCACAGCCGGAGCGTGTTGCTGACCTGGTAGAAGAAGGTCAGCGGCACGACCCAGCCGAGGAGGACGAAGACCCACAGGTGCAGCCAGGTGGCGAGTGTCGCCACCGCGGCCATGCTCAGCAGCCAGACGGCGCGGCCCGATGGTTTCGTGCCGTGCCAGTAGGAGCGGACACGGGCTACGAGGAAACGGGCGTGGAAGCGAGGTGAGGCGAGCTTGCCGAGCACCTTGCGCCACATCGCGCGCCGGGACATGCCCGGCGCAAGTTCGAGGCTGACCAGGATGGCTTGGACGGTGGGATCACGCAGTGTCATGTGGTGGACCGCATGGTGGTCCTTGACATGTTCCGCGCTGTAGCGGTCGAAGTCCTGGACGACCAGCAGCCCGGCGAGGAACTCGCCCAGCAGCGCGTCCGGCTTCGGCTTGCGCCACATGTTCCGGTGCGCGCACTGGTGGAACACCATCATGCGCAGGTTGCGCATCGCGTGCAGGGTCACGGCCCAGCCCGGCAGCAGCAGCACCAGGCACCAGCCCCTGGCGGCGAGCGCCGTGGCACTCACTGCCAGGCCGCAGACCAGGGAGGAGAACGCGTTCACCAGATGCGCGGTCGGTGTGAAGCGCAGCGGCTTCTGCTCTGCGTGCGGACGCCCCGTCAGCATGGTCAGCGGCAGGGCGAGGAAGCGTGGAAGCCGGGTCATCGACTCCCGTACCTCGTCCCGCACGTCACTGGGCCACAGCCGGGGCGCGGAAGTCTCGTTCAGCTCTGGCAACGCTGTTCCGCCTCCAACTCGGCCGCTGTCGCCAGCAGTTCGTCGAGGACGTGATCGAGGTTCTCCGGGGTGGTCTCCGGATTCAGGAAGATCAGTTTGAGCCACACCCGGCTGACCCCGTCCTGCTGGAGGTGGGTACGGGCCAGCAGAGCGCGTCCGTCCTCCAGCATCCGGCGGCGCAGTGCGCCGTTGAAGGCGTCGACATCGATTCCGTCGCCCGGCAGGTAGCGGAAGAGCACGGCGGTGAGCGGCGGCTCAGTGAGGCATTCCAGACGCGGCTCGGCGGCGATCCGAGCCGCGGCATGACGGGCCAGGTCGTGACAGGCGTCGACCATGGCGCCCAGCCGCTCCCTGCCGAGGGCCCGCATGGTCACCGCTATCTTCAGGGCGTCCACCCGCCGGGTGGTCTGCAGGGAGGTGTTCTGCGAGCCGATGTAACCGGCGCAGGTGTCGTCGTCAGCGCTCAGACACGTGGTCGCCTCCAGCCCGAACGGGGCCAGTGTCTCCTCCCGGCGCACCAGCAGGGCGGCGGACGATGCGGGAGCCCAGCCGATCTTGTGCAGGTCGATCGTGACGGAGTCCGTCTCGGCGAGCCCGTCGAGCATGCCCCTGAGCCGCTCGGAGAAGAGCGCCCCGCCGGCGTATGCGGCGTCCGCGTGCAGCCAGACCCCATGCTTGCGGGCTACCTCGGCCAGCTCGGGAAGCGGGTCGACGACTCCGAGGTCGGTCGAACCGGCACAGGCCACCAGGGCGACGGGCACCTGGTCTTCGGGCAGGCTCGCCAGGATCCGGTCGGCCTCGGCGGGGATCATGCGGCCCTGCTCGTCAGTGGGCACGAGCACGACCTGGTCCTCGCCGATACCCAGGATGCGTGTGGCCCTGCCGATGGAGAAATGAATGCCCTGCGGACACAGCACCACCAGCTGCACACCCAGGTTCAGCAGCCCCTCCTGCCGCACCCACCTGCCGAGCTTGGTGTTCACGGTCTCATCTCGCGCGGCCACCATCGCCATCAGGTTCGACACGCTGCCGCCGGCGGTGAGGGTGCCGCCGGCCTCGGGTCCGTATCCGACGAACTCGGCCAGCTGCGCTATCACCCAGCGGTCGAGCTCCAGCCCGAAGGGGCCGCTTTCCCAGGCGTGCAGCGACTGGTTGAGCGTCGCGGCGACCAGTTCGGCGGCCACGCCGACCGGGGTGGGAGGTGGCTGCATTCGGGCCAGCGCGGCCGGGTGGGTGAGGTCCACCGCCCACTTGGCGTACGGGCGGACCAGTTCGTCCAGTACGACGGACGGCTCGCCGCCCGCCTCGGGAAGCAGCGGCTGGGCCAGCGCCTTGCCTGCGGCCTCCCGCACGCCTCGGGCGCCGCCGGGGGACACCGGGCCGAGGCGTTCGGCGGAGACCTCCTCAAGGATGTCGAGGGCTGTGTTCACCAGGGCGCGGACACTGGCCAGGCCGGCTGTGCCGCCCGCGGGCTGGTACGGCGATGGTGAGGACATGTTCTCTCCCTGGTAGTCAGAGCTGTGAGGCAGCGCGCGGCTGCTCGGTGAGCGGGGGCTCGGGAAAGTCCTTGAGACGGGGTACCGGCGAAAACGCCAGCCAGAGAAGGGCGAACAGGAAGCCGATCCCGGTGATCACGAGAGCCGTGCGAGGGCCCAGAGCATCACTCAGGTAGCCACCGGCGACGCCGCCCAACGGAAGCGGGCCCCATGACAGGAAACGGCAGCCCGAGTTGACGCGGCCGAGCATTGCGGCTGGTGTGATCGCCTGGCGGAGGCTGACCATGTGCACGGTGGCCACCGTCCCGCCGAGACCGCAGCCGGCGAAGGCCAGGACGAAGAGAACCAGCGCGAGCGGGCCGCGGCCCGGGGCCGCGGGGATCAGCAGCGGCAGCGCACAGCAGATCACCCCAGCGACGATGATCGCCGGGCCGAGGCCCAGCCGTCGCTTCATCCACTGGGCGCTCATCGCCCCGATCAGGGAGCCGACCGCACCGACCCCGAGGACCAGCCCGATGGTGTGCGGAGCGAGACCCAGTGACCTGGCCGCGTACACGACGAAGACCGTCTGCAGCGACAGCCAGCACATGTTGTACGTCCCCGAGTGCAGGGCGCAGTTGCGCAGGAGCGAGTCGCCGAGCACCAGGCGCAGGCCCTCGGTGACGCTCCTGCCCAACGAGGTGCGCTCCGCGGGGGGCGCGGGGGCCGGCTCGCGGTGCCGGATCGCGAGCAACGACGCCGTGGACACGAGCCAGGCGCCGGCGTTCACGAGCATCGCGACGGGAGCGGTGAGCCAGCCGACCAGCACACCGGCCAGGCCTGGGCCGCCGATCTGCGCCACGGAGCTGCTCGCTTGCAGCTTGCTGTTGCCCTCCACCAGGTGATCACGACCGATCAAGGACGGCAAGTACGACTGGTAGGCGACGTCGAAGAGCACCGTCAGGGTGCCGACGACCAGCGCGGCGGCATACAGGTACGCCAGCTGCAGTATGTCGAGCGCCGCGCACAGGGGGATGCTCGCGAACACGACGGCACGGCCGATGTTGCTCCAGATCATCAGCGGCCGACGGCGGTGCCGGTCCACCCAGACCCCGATGACCAGACTTGCCAGCAGGAACGGGGCGTATGACGCCGCATTGAGGAAACCCAGCTGCTGCGCGCTGGCGTGCAGTTCGTACACGGCGGCGAGCGGCAGCGCGAGCGTGCCCACCTGGGCCCCGATCAGGGACACGGACTCGCCGCTCCACAACTTGAGAAACTCTCGGTCGCGCCAGAGACCCTCGAGTCGCAAGCGCCTCATGCACCGGCTCCTGCGGTGTTCCTGTCCGCCACGTGGAAGGCGCAGCCGATCCGGGCACCGTTGGGCATGTTGACTATCCCCACGTGGGGGTTGGCCACCCCGCGGGCGAGCATGCCGGCGTACGTGCGGCCGATGAGCAGGGCGCCGTAGGCGACGACCATCTGCTGAAAGCCGTCATCGGTGTCGTTCACGAACCGCTCGGCCACCGGCAGCACGCGCTCCTGCACCACGAACGGACCTCCGACGGCCTCGCGGATGTGGTGGTGCCATTCCTCCTCGGTGACCGTCCAGCCGCACACCACGCCGACACCGCCGTAGAGGAGGGTCGGCTTCAGGGTGAGCCGGTCCTTGTTGGCCAGGACATGGGCCACCAGATCGATCCGTTCGCCCCGCAGGTCGACCGGCTCGTCCCGGACGAAGCGGGTCCACGGCAAGATGCGGTCGATCAGTTCCAGTTCCGCTGGGGAGAAGGCGTTCCGGTTCCGCTCGTCGCTGAGCATGGCCAGGCTGCCCTTGTTGCCGTACAGCTCACAGTCGAGCCCGGCGAACAGGACGGTGTGCCCGTGATCGACGGCCCTCAGGAGAGGGTCGACCAGGTCGAAACTGCGCTGGTCGTCCTCGATCTCACCGGGCAGGAAAATCCGGTAGACGATGTCCACCTTCCTGCCGTGGACGAAGGGCACGCCGTCGCGGTACTCGAACTCACCGAGGTGGCACACCACGGTGTCGAAGCCGAGCCGCATCCAGCCGGGCACGACGAAATCGAGCCACGGCTTGGTCTTGTCGAAGCCGTCCGGCCATTCGGTGATGGCGAGCACCGGACGGGCGGGCAGGACCCGGTCGCCACACGCCGCACGCATGGCCTTGGCGATCTCCGCCAGGGGGTCCGGGTACACGAGGCCCTCGCGCTCGGCGAAGGCGCGGAAGGCAAGGTCATACATCATGGCCCGGCCGAACTCGGCCATCTGCCAACCGCCCAGGGAACTCCCGGTGTTGAGTTCCATCACCTTGAAACCACCGGGCTCGCGGTACATGTCGGCACGCGCCATCGGCGCCAGATGGTCGGCCGAACCGCGCAACACGAGGTCGATCTGGGTGGGGGACATCCCCACCGCCTCGGCGAAGGCCCGCCGGTCACTGCCGAAGAGCCGGTCGGGCAGCGTGGTGAGCAGGTCGAAGAGTCCGTTCAGATCGTCCTGGATGCGCCGGGTGTCCGCGGCGGACAGCAGTACGGGGCGGTTGAGCATCTCCCCGCCGCCGGCGCCGTAGCGGAACCAGGGGTCGGAGACCCCGTCCACTGCCATCGTGTCCAGGCCGCCCCGGCTGAGGTCCAGGAAGCGGCGGGTCACCGGGTTCTCCAGCAGGGCGCCGAGCCCCGCCTCGGCCGGGCCGCGCACCGTCGTGACCACCTCGGCCTCGGCGGCGTCGAGCGCCGTGGTGCACTCGACGGGCGTGTCGCACACCGCGATCAAGGCCGCGGTGCGCGGGGTGAGCATCCTCGGCGGCAGCAGCAGTTCCGTGCCGGGCTCGGCCAGGACGACGACCTCGGCGATGCCGGGCACGTTCCGCGCGGCGCCCAGGTCGACGCGGTCGATCACACCGGCGTAGGGCGGGTAAAGGAACCGGATCTCGGCGGTGCGGGCCTGGGTGGGTGTGCAGTCGGGGCGACGGCCGAAGGCGATGTCGGCGGCGACCAGCGGGAGTTCGACGCCGGTGGCGAGGTGGCCGAGATGCGGGATGAGGTCGCCGCCCAGCCGGCCGTTGAGCTCGACGATCCGCGGCCCGCCGGAGGTCAGACGTATCTCGGTGTGCGTGACGCCCTGGTCGATCCCCAGGGCCCGGTGCGCCGCGCGAAGCAGTTCCTCGACCTTGCCCGCCCACGGCTCATGACGCCACGCGCCGACCAGATGGCCGACCTCCTCGAAGAGCGGGTGGAAACCGAGCCGCTTGCGGGCGACGATCACCGGTTCGGCCTCGCCGTCGAAGACGGCGCTGTCAATGCTGATCTCCGGACCGTCCAGCAGTTCCTCGACCAGGACGTCACCGCCGGCCTGGACGCCGGTGAGCGACGCCCCCGCGACTTCGGCGTAGACGGACCGGAGTGCGTCGGCGTCCGGTACGGCGGTGACACCGAGGCTGCCCGCGAGGGAAGTGGGCTTGAGGACGACGGGGTAGCCGACGGCGGCCGCCGCGTCCAGCGCCTCGTCGAGGGAGGTGACGAGACGGTGGCGGACGTTCGCCAGCCCGGCCCGGTCGAGCATCGTACGAGTCTGGTACTTGTCACGGCAGGCGGTGGCGGCCTCCGGGGACATATGCGGCAGGCCCAATTGGCGAGCCACTTCGGCCGTCGCGGTCAGGGAGAATTCGTCCCATGTGACGATGGCTGCCCGAACCTGGTCACCGGCCTCGGCGAGCACGGCCTCCACAGCGGGCAGCAGGCTCTGCGCACACGAGGTGTCTGCCTCCCGGCTGCGGGAGATGTACGGCTTCTCCCAGCTGACCGGCTGCGATGTCACCAGGGCGACGTCGTAGACCCGGGCCAGGGAGGCGAGGGAGTATGCGCGGTATGCCTGCAGTCGACTGCCGACGACGATGAGGAGGTCCTGCCGGGCGTTCACGGGGAGGGTTCACCACTTTTCATGTACCAGGATGGGTGTGGACGGACTGGGGCCGGCTACTGGGGTGCGGGGGCAGCCACCGGCGTGCAGCGCAGCCGGAACGCGGCCGCCGTCTTCTCAACCGCCCCTTCGACGTCCTGGCTGGACGATCCGCGGAAGCGGAAGCGAGCTCCGACGTGCTCGTAGCCGCCGATCTTCGGCATCACTGCGCCCGGCTCGGGAACGACCTGGGCGTAGAGGCCGTCGGCGAGGGCCGGCACGGCGGTCGCCTCCTCGACCCGGCAGGGCGGCTCGACCGGCAGCGGGATCAGCAGCCAGCCTCCGGTCTCGGCAAACACCGGTGCCGGCGCCGGGGAGGGCCGTCTGCCGAGCTGGATGTCGAAGGCGGTTCTCATCAGATCGATGCCATGAACCTCCCGCCACACGAACGGGATCTCGGCCCCGCCGACCCGCGCCCCGGCCTCCAGGAAAGTCACCGCAGGGGGGCCGTCCGCAGGGGTGCTCAAGAAGGCCTCCAGATGGAACACCCACGGCCGGTCGTCCAGCGCGGCGGCTACTGCGGCCGTGAAGGTCTCCAGGGCGGACAGCAGCGCGGAATCGTCGATCTCGACGGAGCCCAGCCAGTCACCTTCTGTGAACTCCCGGCACGTGCGCAGATAGCGGGAGGCCCGCCAGGGGCCGAGTGCCTTGCCGTCCCACACGCCGTCGATGTGCACGATCGGATGCGGGACGAAGCTCTGGACCAGACACTGCTCGTCGAAAAGCTCGGGCAGGTCAGCCGCATCCGCCTCGGACAGCAGGATCCTCACGCCCCGGCTCGCGGTGCCCCGGCGTGGCTTCACCACCACCGGCCAGCCCTGATGCCGCGCGAACCCGACGACCGCCGCCCGGCCCGGCGCGTCGGCGAAGGGGGGAACAGGAATGCCCGCCCGCCGCACCGCGGCCACCATGGCCAGCTTGTCCCGGAACCGGGCCAGTTCCTCGGACCCCTGGCCCGGGCAGCCCAGCTCGTCGCGCACTGCGGCCGCCGTGTCGAGGTCGCCCTCATTGAGCGCCACGAGGGCGTCCGGCGAGCCGAACCGTTCGACCAGCGAGGCGACCGCCGCGCGTACCTCGCGGAGGTCGTCCGTGGCGTCCACCACCACGACACCGGCCGCGCCCTCGGGAACGGACTGCCGCCCCAGGGACGTGGTCACATACGACACCGTGTGGGCGTCGTGGTCGAGGTAGGAGGCGTAGTCGGCGTGCCGGTCCCGCCAGCGGTGGAGGAGGATGACGTGCGAACGGACGGGGACGGTCCGGGGATGCAGGGCGGGCACGCGCTCAGTCCTCCTTCTCTTTCTGTGCGGTGATCCGGGCGTTGGCGATGACGACCTGGCCGAGGGCGATACCCCCGTCGTTCGTCGGCAGCTGTTGCTGGCAGTACGTGTCGAAACCCGCTCGGCGGAGTTCGACAAGGCAGTTGACCAGCAGGAACTCATTGAGGAAGACGCCTCCCGACAGAGCCACGGCGGTCACCTGGCCGACCTCCCGGATCGCCCGGCACCGCTCGACCACCATGTCGACGACCGCCGAGTGGAAACGCCGACTCACCGTGGCGATGCCCACCCCGTCGGCCAGATCGGCCGCGATCGCCCGGACGACCGGACGCGGGTCGATCTCGGCGGGGCTTTCCTGATCGCGTACCTCGAAGCGGTACCGCTCGGCGGTCGGGGAGAGCGACAGCTCCCGCCCCAGCAGCCCCTCCAGCTCGATCGGCCCCTGCGCCTCGTACTCGGCATGACCACACACGCCGAGCAGCGCAGCAACGGCGTCGAAGAGCCGGCCCATGCTGGAGGCGAGCGGGGAGTTGACGCCGCGCCGCAGCATCGTCGAGAAGACGTGCCGCTCATGTTCGCCGAGCCGGCGCAGTACGGGGAACGCCGCGCATGCCTCGGCGCTGTCGCCGAACGTGTCGACCGCCAAGGCGAAGCCCGTGCGCACGGGTTCCGTGACCGCGCGGTCGCCGCCCAGCAGTGCGATGGGCCTCAGGTGCGCGACTCGCGCCACGTCGGCGTAGCCGCCGAGGAGGAACTCACCGCCCCAGATCGTGCCGTCCATCCCGTACCCGGCCCCGTCGAAGACCACGCCGATGGCCGTTCCCGCCAGCTTGTTCTCCGCCATGCAGGAGACCATGTGGGCGTGGTGGTGTTGGGCGAGCAGCACCTGCTCGAAACCGGATCCGTCCTCCTGGAGTGCCTGCCGAGTCGCCCGGAACTGGGGGTGCATGTCGCACACGGCGTACCGGGACTTGATGCCGTGCAGATCGGCGAGATGCCGCGCCGTCTGGCGGTGGGATGCGAAGGTCTCGTCGTTCTTCAGGTCACCGATGTGCTGACTGACATAGACCCTGGATCCCTCCGTCAGGGCCACGGTCGTCTTGAGTTCGGCGCCATAGGCGACGATCGGGGCCAGTTCCAGGTCCACTTCGACCGCGTACGGGGCATAGCCGCGGGCGCGTCGCAGGAAGCTCAGCACCGGCTCGCCGAGTTCGGGGTGCGCCGAGAACCTGACGAGGGAGTCGTCGACGCGGATCTCGATGTCCCGGTCGTTGTAGAGGATGACGTCGGCGATCTCGAAGAGGTGTTCCAGTGCCTCGTCGTTGCGGTAGGCGATGGGGTAACCCGAGATGTTGCCGCTCGTCATGACGAGTGCGCTCAACCCCTGCGCGTCAACCAGCAGATGGTGCTGGGGCGCGGACGGCAGCATGACCCCCAGGTTGGGGTTGCGGGGTGCCACCGCTCCCGGCAGTCCGCCGGCGGCCTTGCGCAGCAGCACGATGGGGCGGGCCGGTGACTGGAGCAGTTCGGCCTCGGCCGGGCTGAACCGAGCGATCTCCGCGACCGTCGAGAGGTCGCGCGCCATCACCGCGAATGGTTTGGAGTCGCGCCGCTTGCGCCGCCGCAGCAGATCCACGGCCTGCTCATTGCGCGCGTCGACCGCGAGGTGGAAGCCGCCCACGCTCTTGACGGCCACGATGCGGCCGGCGGTGAGCGCGGCCACGGCCGCGGCGAGCGCGCTTTCCCCCCGGAGCACCGTGCCGTCCGGGGAGGCGAGCAGCAGACTCGGCCCGCAGTCCGCGCACGCGTTGGGCTGGGCGTGGTATCGGCGGTCCAGTGGGTCGTTGTACTCCGCCCGGCACCGTTCGCACATGGTGAAGGCGGACATGGTCGTCTGTACCCGGTCGTACGGCAGACCGCCGATTATCGAGTAACGCGGTCCGCAGTTGGTGCAGTTGATGAACGGGTAGCGGTAGCGCCGGTCGTTCGGGTCCCGCAGCTCGGCGAGACAGTCGGCGCATACGTGGGAATCGGCCGGTACCAGGGTGTCCTTGCGGCCCGAGTGGACGCTCTCGCGGATGACGAAGCCCTCGCCGGGCTCGCCCCGCACGGGCACGTCTGCGGCCTCGACCCCGGTGACCTGCGCCAGCGTCGGGGCGTCGTCGCTGAGGGCCACCGTGAAGCGCCGGAGCGCCTCAGGGCTTCCCTCGACCTCGGTCAGGACGCCCTCGGGGTCGTTGAGGACCCAGCCGGTGAGCCCGTGCGTCAGGGCGAGCCGGTAGACGAACGGCCGGTAGCCGACGCCCTGGACCACCCCGGTCACCCGGAGCCGCCGGCGCTCGACCGGTCCGGCGGCCTGGTCGGGTGCCATCAGCAGAGCCTGGGCAGTTCGGCGCCCTGGAGTTCGTCGAGCGTTGTCGTACGGCCGTCGGTGCCCCGCATCACGACCAGGCCGTCGGTTTCCTCGGTGACCTCGCCGATGGCAACGGCCCCACTGCCGTAGGCGTGCGACCTGAGTGCCGCCAGCACCTCCTCCTCGGCCTCCGGAGCCACGAAGAGGGCGACGCAGCCCTCGTTCGCGGCGTGGATCGGGTTGGTGCCCAGCATGTCCATCGCCATGGCCGTCTCCGCCTGGATGGGCAGCGCGGCCTCCTCGACGCGGATCGTACGGCCGGCCGACGAGGCGTACTCGTGCAGCACGGCGGACAGGCCACCGCGCGTGACGTCACGCACCGAGTGCACGGCTCCGTCGGCGACCCTCGTGAACAGCTGATCGAGCATGCCGTTGAGCGGTGCGCAGTCGCTGAGGACCCGCGTTTCGAAGCCCAGGCCCTCCCGGATCGAGAGGAGATGGACGGTGTGGTTGCCGATCGGGCCGCTCAGGATGACCCGGTCACCGGGTCGGACATCACGCATCCGCAGCGGGCGCCGCTGGAAGGTCCCGACGCCGGCGGTGTTGAGGTAGATCTGGTCGGCCTCACCCTTGCGCACGACCTTCGTGTCACCGCAGACGATCAGGACGCCGGCCTCCTTGGCCGTCTCGCGGATCGAGGTGAGCACCCGCACCAGCTTCTCGATGGGCAGCCCGGTCTCCAGGATCATGCCCAGGGTGAGGTACGTGGGCTTGGCTCCCACCACGGCGAGGTCGTTGACGGTGCCGCACACCGCGATCTTGCCGATGTCGCCATTACCGAAGAACGGCGGGTCCACAACAAATGAATCGGTGGTCATGGCGATTTGCTCGCCCACGATGGGAAGCATCGCGCTGTCTTCCATCTCACCGATGTACACATCACCGAGAGTCTCGACGATGAGAGAGATCAACTCATGACTCAGTGCCGCGCCACTTCCATGGTCGAGCACTATTTCTCGGGAGTTGATTGCCGTATCGCTCATGCGGGATTGACCAGATTTCTTGCGGAGGGACGGAATTACGGGATCTTGACGGTCTTGCGGGGCAGCTCTCCGGATTCATCGATCAGACGCAGGATCTCGGCGGAGTCACTCACAGTCGCGCAGTAACCGGCCAGCCATTCGAGCGCACGGTCCTTGTCCTCCTGCCGGGCCGAGACGACACAGTCGGCCGGAACCCAGACCTTGTAGCCCCGAAAGAAGGCGTCGGCCGCAGTCGTCTGCACGCAGATCTGTGTCTGCATACCCGTGATGACCACGGTGTCGACACCCAGCGCCTGCAGCTGTTCATGCAGGTCAGTCTCGTAGAACCCGCTGTCCTTGTTCTTGACCATCACCACGTCGGTGTCGTCCAGGAATTCGCGCACGATCTCCGCACCCTCGGTACCTTCCTGGACCGGCAGTCGCCCGTGCTCGTCGCACTCCTCGTTAGGGTCGTCGGGCGGGATGATCAGCTGGAGATGGAAGACGTGATGTCCGCGCTGCCGAATACCTTTCAGAAAGGCCACAAACGTCGGCGTGGCCGCTTCAACCGCCGCAATGCGTTCCGCGTTCTTGTGGACGAGGTCGTACTGCAGGTCATTGGTGAGTGCAGCGATTTTTGCCATGACAGTCCCGAGGTCGTAATAAATGCCTGATCAGATGAAACGCGATTCAATGCAAAACGGTCTTTCCGCAACGAATCGACAGGGTGACCGTCCGTCGTCCGCACGGCTCTCCGGTGGCTCCGCCCGGCGGCCGTAGCGTGTGACGAACGCCGCTCTTCCGAATGTGGATTCTGCTCGATCCCGCTTGGCATTGAGGGCCACGGATGGGATCGTGATCTTGAAGTGCGTGATTATGAAGGGGGGGCGCATGTGCACAGAAGCGGGCACAGCGTTACGTTCCATGTCGGTGGAGATATGCGATGAGGGCGTGGAGCACTACAGGGAGGCGCTCGCGCAGGGACGGCTGTGGGGCCATGTCCCGGAGTGCCTCGTCGCCTGGGGACTGATCCAGCCCGTCCCGGAAGAGACAGGCGTATTCCTGCCTGTTCCGCCGGATATCGCCTCCGCCGCACTCATCCAGCCCCTGGAACAGAGCATTCTCACTCAGCGACACGCCGTGATCGCCGTACGGTCGGCGATGTCACGTGTGGAAGGCATCCACCAGGCACTCCGGCTCCGCGGGGCGGAACCAACCCGCCTCCTGGCCGACCGGACCATGGCCGCGGTCGCTGTCAGGGAAGCCGTCCGCACCTGCAAGGAGGAGTTGCTCACCTTCCAGCCCAACGTGGAGCTGTCCGTAGGGACGCCGCTCGACGTCTTCTCGGCCGAGCCGCCGCCGGCCCTGGCCGGCGTACACCGGCGGTCGCTGTACCAGCACTCGGCCCGTTCGCATGGCCCCAGCCTCGCCCGCCTCGAGAGAGAGGCCGAAGCGGCTGAGATCCGCACGATCGACGAGGTTCTTGGACATCTGATGATCTGTGACCGCTCCATCGCGTTCATGTCGGTGCCCCAGGACCGCCGGACCGCAGTCCTCGTCATCCAGCAGGCGCATGTGGTGTCCCTGCTGGTCATGCTCTTCGAGTACATATGGGACAGGGCGAGGCCCATGGACACTGCCGGTCGCCCAGGCCCCGGTCTGCTCACTCACGAGGTCCAGACCGCGGTGCTGCGTCTGATGGTGAGCGGGCACACCGACGAGATGATCGCTACCCGGCTCGGTATCAGCACGCGCACCGTGTACATGCACATCAAGAAGATCGCCAATCTTCTCGGCAGCCGCAGCCGGGCCCAGCTCGGTTATCTCGTCGCTCGGGCAGGACTGCTTGACGACGCGACACGGGACGACTCCCGCCAAGTGCTGGCCGGACCTGGCGCGGAAGGGCCGGGTGTCGTGCACGCACCGTAGTCCTGGCCCAGATCACCAGGCACTCAGGCCGCCGCAGTCGCGAGCGGTGCATGGACCGTCTCGAACATAGGCGCGGCCTGGCCACGAACCGACAAACCCGCGTTCGTCCACCAGGCCGCACCCCACCTCGCCGCCGGCCTCATCCGGGCACAGCGCTTGACAGACCTGTCCGCGCGGCGGGCAGCTCGGCCTCGATGAGATCGGCGGCCTGCCGGGTGCCGCCCTCCTCGGCCATGCCCGCCTGCACGTCCTTCAGGCGGCGGGCCACCTCCGGGTCGCCCACCAGCGCCAGGGCCGCGGTGCGCAGGGTCCCGGCGGTCGCCTCGTCGGCCGGGATGTGCCGGGCGACGCCGAGGGCCTGCAGCATCTCGGCGTTGCCGAACTGGTCCGCGGCCTGCGGTACGGCGATCATCGGCGTGGCGGTGGCCAGACCCTCCTGGCTGCCGCCCGCCCCGGCGTGGGTGACGAACAGGTCGGCCTGTTTCAGGATGGCCAACTGCGGCACCCAGGAGTGCACTTCCACGCTGCCCGGCACCTCCCCCAGCTCCGCCGGGTCGACGTGTGGGCCGATCTGGAGCACGGTGTGCCAGCCCGGCAGGCCGCCGAAGGCCCTGACGCACTCCCGGTAGAAGCCGGGCTGCTTGGTGAAGGCCGATCCGAGCGAGACGAGCACGACCTTCTCGGCGCCGGCGGGCCGCTGCCAGCCGCCCTCGGCGGTGCGCTCGCCCTGGCAGGCACCGACGAAGGTGTACACGCTCTCGTCGACCCGGTCGGCGTTCGGCTGGAGCACCCTCGGGATCAGGACGAGGGAACGGGCGGGCCGGCCGGTGAACCGGTCGGGGTGCTCGGTGATCCCGTTCTCCTCCAGCCAGGCGTGGAAACGGGCGTAGTAGGCCCGCCCGCGCTCGGTCCTCCTCGGCTCCGCCCACATCGGCTCGGCCACTTCCTCCTCGTACCCCTCCCAGGCGACGAGGCAGGGCGAGAGGGAGATCGCGGGCACGCCCCAGCGGTGCGCGAGGACCCGGGCCGGATAGGAGGCGATGTCGTACAGGACGAGGTCGGGCTCGTCCCCCGCGTACGCCTCGGCCAGTTGCGGGAGGGCCTGGACGGCGTCGTCCAGGAACGGCTCCACGTTGTCCAGCAGCGTGCTTCCCCAGGCCTCCGGGTCGGCGTCGGGCGGCGGCAGGGTCGAGTTCCACAGCCGGGGCTCCGCCCCGGTGGCGGCGACCTTGTCCGCGAAGGCGGGCGGGATCGCGTACGTCACCCGGTGACCGCGCGCGACGAGCTCGCGGATCACCTCGAGGCTGGGATTCACGTGGCCGTGGGCGGCGATGGAGAACATGGCGAGGTGAGCAGGACTGGTCATGAGGCCCAGCGTAGGCGAGACGAGACGTCTCGTACAGCTTTTTTCCGGCGCCCGCCGCCTGCGACCGCGGCGACAGCGGCACGGGCCGGAAGCCGTCCCGGAACGGGAAGGCGGATCGTTGTGTCAGACCCGCCTGGGATGCTCCGGGCATGGAGATGACAGTGCAGCTGACGATCGACTGCTCCGATCCGCAGAGCATGGTGACGTTCTGGGCCGAGGCCCTGGGCTATGTGCCTGAGCCTCCGCCGAGCGGGCACGCCACGTGGCGCGCCTACTGGGCGGCGATGGGGGTGCCCGAGGCGGAATTGCCGGCCGGCGCCGGGGATGTTCCGGAGTCGATCATCGATCCCACGGGACGCGGGCCGAGGGTGTGGTTCCAGCAGGTTCCGGAACCGAAGACGGTCAAGAACCGGTGGCACTTCGACCTGAACGTCGGCGGAGGCCGTGACGTCCCCTTGGACGTCCGCGCACAACGGGTCAACGCCACGGTGGAACGGCTGGTCCAAGCCGGTGCCACCGTGCTGCGGATCAAGGACCAGCCGGACATGGGGCTCTACGCCGCAGCCCTGCAGGACCCCGAGGGCAACGAATTCGACGTCGTCTGAGGGTCGTTGACGGTGCTGGTCACAACCGGGCGGGCGGCAGGCGGCGTCGAGGCACCTGGCACACGCCCCGATCTGCGCGGATGCGACACTGGCCGTGCGATGGCCGGGTCAGGACGCCGTCCGGCCGGCGGTGCTGATGGCGGTACGGCGTCACGGAGGCGGACGGACGGATGGACGAGGCACGGGCGCGGGACGTACTGGCCGCGGCAGGGGTGCTGCCGGGCGCGGCACGGAAGGCGCGCCTGCTCGCCCTGGGCGAGAACGCGGTGTTCGCCGCCGGTGACCGGGTCGTCAAGGTGGGCCGCGACGCCGAACTGCTGGACCGGGCGCGGCGCGAGCTGGCCGTCGCGGCGTGGCTCGCCGAGGCCGGCGTGCCGGCGGTGCGGGCGGCCGAGCCGCAGGCGCTGCTCGTCGAGGGCCACCCGGTGACCGTGTGGCACCGGCTGCCCGAGCCGGTCCGGCCCGCCCAGCCGCGGGATCTGGCCGAACTGCTGCGCCTCGTCCACGCACTGCCCGCTCCGGCCTTCGCCCTGCCGCCCCGCGACCTGCTGGGCGGAGTGGAACGCTGGCTGCGCCTCGCGGGCGACGCGATCGACCCCGCGGACGCGGCGTATCTGCGGCAGCGGCGCGACGGTTTCGCGCAGGCGGCCGCCGCGTTGACGCCGCATCTGCCGCCGGGGCCGATCCACGGCGACGCGCTGCCCCGCAACGTCCACGTCGGGCCGGACGGTCCGGTCCTGGTCGACCTGGAGACCGTCTCCGCCGACCTGCGGGAGCACGACCTGGTGGTCATGGCCCTGTCCCGCGACCGGTACGGGCTCGCGGAGGAGGCGTACCGGTCCTTCACCGAGGCGTACGGGTGGGACGTGCGCGAGTGGGACGGCTGTGCGGTGCTGCGCGGTGCGCGGGAGACGGCCAGTTGCGCGTGGGTGGCTCAGCACGCGCCGGGCAACCCCAAGGCGCTGGCCGAGTTCGAGCGGCGGGTGGCGTCGTTGCGGTCGGGGGACGAGACGGTGCGGTGGTACGCGTTCTGAACGTGTCCGCGCCGCGGGCGGGTCACACCCGCTCGTCCGTCAGGTCCCGGACCGGCCACACCCCGTCCACCACCGCCCCGGTCTGTCCCTTGCGGCGCAGGAAGTCCTGGAAGTCCGCCGCCCAGTCGGCGTACCACTCGATCTGGCGGCGGTGCAGTTCCGCCGGGCCGAGGGAGGCGATCTTGGGGTGGCGGTCGGCTATCGCGCAGGCCAGGCGGGCCGCGGCAAGGGCGTCGGCTGTGGCGTCGTGGGCGGAGTCGAGGGCGACGCCGTACTCCGCGCAGACCGCCTCCAGGTTGCGTTTGCCGCGGCGGTAGCGGTCGACGGAGCGGTCGATGGTGTACGGGTCGATGACCGGGGCCGGGTCCACGCCGCCCAGCCGGTCGCGCAGGGACGGCAGTCCGTGCCGGCGCAGTTCCGCGGAGAGCAGGGTCAGGTCGAAGGCGGCGTTGTAGGCGACGACCGGAACACCCGTCTTCCAGTAGGCGGCGAGGACACCGGCGATGGCGTCCGCCACCTGGTCGGCCGGGCGGCCCTCGGTGGCCGCGCGTTCGTTGCTGATGCCGTGCACCGCGACCGCGTCCGCGGGGATGGGCACACCCGGGTCGGCGAGCCACTCCCGGCGCCCCATCGGCTCCCCGCCCCTGACCTCGATCACGGCTCCCGTGACGATGCGTGCCTCGCGCGGGTCGGTCCCCGTCGTCTCCAGGTCGAAGCCGATCAGCAGCTCCCGGTGCCAGCCCATGGGCGGCCCCCCTTCTTGGTGGTGCGTTCCCCCGGTGATCTCCACCTTCGCATGCGCCACTGACAATCAGAGGAGCGGATTCCGCTTATCCGCCGGTACCGCCTGCGGGACCGCCCGTGCCACCGCCCCGCAACACCCTCACCAAAAGGGACAGTTCACGACACCGGCCGCGAATCAGCCCACATCACCTCGAACTCCTCGCGGTAGGTGGGGAAGAGACCGCCCTCCTCGATCTCGCCCGACCTGACCACCTTGCTGCCGTTGCGCAGCACCAGCACCGGCGCCTCCATGCCCCGCGTACGGCGCAGGTAGCTCTGCACGACCGCGATGCCGTCCGCCCCGTCGCCGTCGACCAGGTACGCCGTGAAGCGGGGTGTCTCGTCGTACACCTGGATCTCGAAGGCGCCCGGGTCGCGCAGCCGGGCGCGGACCCGGCGCATGTGCAGGATGTTCATCTCCACCGAGCGGCTCAGCTCACCCCGCTTCAGCCCCAGCTCCCGTTCGCGTCGCTTGACCGCGCTGGAGGCCGGATTGAGGAACAGCAGCCGCACCCGGCAGCCGGACTCGGCCAGCCGCACTAGGCGCCGGCCGGAGAAGTTCTGCACCAGCAGGTTCAGGCCGATCCCCAGGGCGTCCAGACGGCGGGCGCTGCCGAAGATGTCCTCGGCCGGGAACTGGCGCAGCAGCCGCACCCGGTCGGGATGGACGGCGACGACGTCGGCGTACCGGTCACCGACCAGGTCCTCGACCGCGTCCACGGGCAGCCGTCGCGCGGAGGGCACGTCGCCGCCCGCGCCGAGCATCTCCAGCAGCCGTGCCGAGGCCCGTTCGGCCTGGGCGAGGACGGCCTCGGACAGGGCCCGGTTGCGGGAGACCACGTTCCGGGTGACCTCGAGCTCGTCCAGGGCGAGCTCGAGATCGCGGCGGTCGTCGAAGTAGGGCTCGAAGCAGGGCCAGTGCTGCACCATCAGCTCGCGCAGCTGCGGCAGGGTGAGGAAACTGAGGACGTTGTCGTCGGCCGGGTCCAGCAGATAGCCCTTGCGGCGGCTGACCTCGCGGACGGCGACCGCGCGCTGCACCCACTCCTGGCCGGCCGGTCCGGCGGCGGCGACCACCCAGTCCTCGCCGTGCACGGGCTCGTAGACCGGGCGCAGCACGGCGGCCACGACGGCGCGCAGCCGCTGCTCGACGAGGTTCAGCCAGATGTAGGCCCGGCCGGCCCGCTGGGCGCGGGTGCGTACCTCGCGCCAGGCGTCGGCGTCCCAGTCCAGCTCCGGACCGATCGAGCCCGCCGCGTCCATCGGCCGTGCCAGGGACACGGCTGCGGGCGGGACGTCTGTGGAGTTCCCCTCGTGACCCTCGTCACCAGGGGGCAGCTCCAGCCCTCCCGAGCCCACCCGCGCACCGCCTTCCGCTCCCCCGAGCACCGTCTCAACGATCAAGGAAGGGTACTCCGCGAGCGGTGCGTGGTGCAGCCCGACGGGCAGGCTGGTTCTCAACTACCGCCGTCCAGCCGCCCGTTCTGGCCCGCGAGCTCCTTCGGAGTGAGCGGATTCATAGCGGTGACGTCGCGGGGCGCGAGGGAGAAACCCTGCCAGTGGACGGGCATGGGCTGCTGGTCCTCGTCGCGCGCGACGTGGTGAAAGCCGATGTTCACCCAGACCACGGGGCGCGTGAGGGCCTGCCCGTTCACCCACTTGTCCAGGGAGCCGGGGTGGCCGCCGGCGCAGCCGCCGTTGTGGCTGGCGTACAGCTCGCACCTGTCGTACTCGGTGACGTAGAGGTCGTGCCGGGTGAAGCCACGGCCGGGGTACGCGCTGGTGGCGCCGGGCACGATCTCGTACGAGCGCGGGTGCCCGTCCTTGTTCTTGCCGGTGGCGCTGACCACGCGCCACCAGCGCATGTTCTTCGCGTCGCCCGCGAGCTCCTTGGTGACCTTGGTGCGGGTGGTCCTGTTGGTGGGGGCCTCCTGGCCGCGGACGGGCGGGCTGACCTTGGAGTCGTACTGCTCGATCCGGTTCTTGGAGGAGCCGTCGAGGGCGAAGTGGAGCCGCCAGAACACGTTGTGGCTGTGGCTGGTGGCCTTGGCCCGGGCGCCCTTGCCGATGGGCCAGCCGTGGCCGTCGTCGGCGGCGTAGTCCTCGGGTGAGAGGCTGCCGGTGGCGCCCACGTGCATCTGGATCGCGCCGTCGTCCTGGAAGCGCCACTCGGAGATGTACTCGTACCAGCCGACCTTGTTCACGGTGTAGAGGAGCAGGTCCTTGCCCTGGGCCTGGTAGCGCTTGCTGTAGTCCTCCTCGGACTGCATGCGGTACGCGTGTCCACGCGCACGTGTGGTGGCGCACAGGCCCTTGATGTCCGGGGTGGTGGAGTAGTCGGCGTCCCGGACCTTGATCGTCTTGATGGTGCCGCCGGGGCACTCGGCCGGCGCCAGGTTCACCAGGCCCTGGGCGAAGCGCTGGTCCGTGAGGTCGTGGTACTCGCGTCTGCCGTTGTCGTAGGGCACGTGGATCTGGCTGAGCCGGGCGCTGGCGAGGACCTTGACCGGCTTCGGTTCGCCCTTGGGCTGGTAGGAGATGCCGTTCAGGACGAGTCCGGACTTCGGGTCGTACCCCCAGCACATCCGCCAGGTCGTGCCGCCGGTGAGCTTCTGCTCGATGCGGTGGGCGGCGCCGCAGTCGGCGGCCGGGGCGGGTGCCGCCGCGGGCCGGGCGACGGCCGGTCCCGGGCCGGCGGTGGCCGCTGCGGCGGCCAGCGCGGCCAGGGACAGGCCCACCAGGGTCCGGGTGCGGGCACGGCTGGTCTTGTTCGCGCGCATGCGTGGCTGACTCCTTCGCGGCAGGTGCACAGAGGGCGGGCGGCTCAGCGGCCGAGCTCGGCGACCTTGCGGGCGCTCAGGTCGATCACCAGGTCCAGACTGTCGATCCACGGCCCGTTTCTGACCTTGGTGAACAGCCGCACACAGCGGTGCTCGCCGCACCGGTCGAGGACGGCGGGCCGGGCTCCGGGCGCGGCCCGGTAGATCCCGCCGGTGACGTGCAGCTGGTCCGGGGAGGTGAGCTCCTTGCCGGTGGCGTCCCGGTAGTCCGCCTTCAGGCCCGCGCCCAGCGGGTCGGCGATCAGCAGGGCGGCGGCCTCGGCGGCCTCGGCGCGGGTCGGCGGCGGCTGGACACCGCGCCGGGTGAGGGTCCCCTCGACCTTTCCGGTGCCGAGGTTCACGGTCTTCGTGACGAGCGTGTCGCCGCGGTAGTCGTAGAACGTCACCTCCGCGCGCCGCGGCGCGTCCGCGCGGTCCAGCTCGTCGGCCTCCGGCTCGGCGAGGTCGACCCCGAGCCGCTGCGGGCCGCGGTCCCCGTCGACGTCCTCGGCGGCGTGCAGCAGCCGCCGGTCCAGCGCCGCCTTCTCCGCCTGCTCGACCTCGTCGTCGGTCAGCGGATCACGGCCCGTGCCCCGCGCCCCCTGCGCGGGGGCCCGCTCGACGACCCCCGGCGCGACCCGCGTCCGTTCCTGTCCCCCGCCCTGGGCGGCCTGCCGCGTGGCCGGGGCGCCGGTGCTCCCCGTGGCCTCGGCCCCCGCCGTGCCCGGCAGGGTGATCGCCGCCATCACGGCCGTCCCGGTGACCGCGATCGCCAGGCCGGCCGTCACCTTGCCCAGGTGGCGGCGCACTGTCGTACGCACATGTCCCCCCAAATCCCCCAAAAGCCCCGGGAGTGCGTTTGTGCCCCACTGGTTCGGCATACGGTGTATGCACTGGTCACTTACTAAGAGGGACATAAGTCATAGGTGGTTCCCTCACTTTCGGGGAGACTCGGGGTCAAGGCGTCCCCACCGGCGCCGCACACCTGAAAGAGTCGTATCCATGCAGGTCTGGCCTGGAGAGGCGTATCCACTCGGTGCCACGTACGACGGCGCCGGCACGAACTTCGCGGTCTTCACGGAGGCCGCGGACCGAGTAGAGCTGTGTCTGCTGCACGACGACGGCTCGGAGACCGCGATCGAGCTGCGGGAGAGCGACGCGTTCGTCCGGCACGCGTACGTGCCCGGCGTCATGCCGGGGCAGCGGTACGGGTTCCGGGTGCACGGGCCGTACGCCCCGGAGCGCGGGCTGCGGTGCAACTCGGCGAAACTGCTGCTCGACCCGTACGCGCGTGCGATCAGCGGGTCGATCCGCTGGGGTGAGGAGGTGTACGGCTACCACTTCGACGCGCCCGAGCGGCGCAACGACCTGGACTCGGCGCCGCACACGATGACCTCGGTCGTGGTCAATCCGTACTTCGACTGGGGCGACGACCGGCTGCCGCGGCACGGGTACCACGAGACGGTGATCTACGAGGCCCATGTGAAGGGCCTCACCATGCGGCACCCGGGGCTGCCGGAGGAGCTGCGCGGCACCTACGCGGCCCTGGCGCACCCGGCGATCATCGAGCACCTGACCGAGCTCGGGGTCACGGCGCTGGAGCTGATGCCCGTACACCAGTTCGTCAACGACCACCGCCTGGTCGACATGGGCCTGAACAACTACTGGGGCTACAACACGATCGGTTTCTTCGCCCCGCACAACGCCTACGCCTCCTGGGGCGACCGCGGCCAGCAGGTGCTGGAGTTCAAGTCGGCGGTGAAGGCGCTGCACGAGGCCGGGATCGAGGTGATCCTGGACGTGGTCTACAACCACACCGCCGAGGGCAACCACCTGGGCCCGACGCTGTCCTTCAAGGGCCTGGACAACCCGCGCTACTACCGGCTCACCGACGACCCCCGCTACTACATGGACACGACAGGGACGGGGAACTCCCTGCTCATGCGGTCCCCGCACGTGCTCCAGCTGATCATGGACTCGCTGCGGTACTGGGTCACCGAGATGCACGTCGACGGGTTCCGCTTCGACCTGGCGGCGACCCTGGCCCGGCAGTTCCACGAGGTGGACCGGCTGTCGTCGTTCTTCGACCTGGTGCAGCAGGACCCGGTGGTCTCCCAGGTGAAGCTGATCGCCGAGCCGTGGGACGTGGGCGAGGGCGGCTACCAGGTGGGGAACTTCCCGCCGCTGTGGACGGAGTGGAACGGCAAGTACCGGGACACCGTGCGGGACCTGTGGCGGGGCGAGCCGCGGGCTCTGGCGGAGTTCGCCTCCCGGCTGACCGGCTCCTCCGACCTGTACCAGGACGACGGGCGGCGCCCGCTGGCCTCGATCAACTTCGTCACCTGCCACGACGGCTTCACGCTGCACGACCTGGTGTCGTACAACGACAAGCACAACGAGGCCAACGGCGAGGACAACCGGGACGGCGAGAGTCACAACCGGTCCTGGAACTGCGGTGTCGAGGGCGAGACCGACGACCCGGACGTGCTGCGGCTGCGGGCCCGGCAGATGCGGAACTTCATCGCCACGCTCATGCTGTCCCAGGGCGTGCCGATGATCAGCCACGGCGACGAGTTCGCCCGCACCCAGCGCGGCAACAACAACGCCTACTGCCAGGACAACGAGCTGGCCTGGGTGCAGTGGCCGCCCGAGGAGGACGGGGAGGCTCAGGACGACCTCCGCACGGACCTGCTGGCCTTCACGCGCGCGATGGTGTGGCTGCGCAAGGACCACCCCGTCCTGCGCCGACGGCGCTTCTTCCACGGCCGTCCCGTGGAGGGCACCCACGACGACCTGTCCGACATCGCCTGGTTCACCCCGGACGGCCGGGAGATGACGCAGCGGGACTGGGAGTCGGCGCAGGCGTCGGCGCTGACGGTGTTCCTCAACGGCAACGCGATCTCCGAGCCGGGCCCGCGCGGGGAGCGCATCGTCGACGACTCCTTCCTGCTGGTGTTCAACGCCTCGCCCGAGCCGCTCGAGTTCGTGGTGCCGGTCGACCACGGCCGGCAGTGGCAGGTGGTGGTGGACACGGCCCGCGCGGACGGCGTGCCGCCGGGCACGGGTGCGAAGGTGCAGGCCGGGGACCGGCTGACGCTGGCGGACCGCAGCCTGACCGTGCTCCAGCGGCCCGTGTAGGCGGGTGCCCGGCGGGGCGGCCGCCCGGCGCCTCCGGTCGCCCCCGCGGGCGGCCGGAGGGCCACTCGTCCGGGCGACGCGCCGCGCACCCGGAGCGGGCGATGACACGAAAGGCGGTGGGGCGGGTACGTAGCTCTCCATGACACCTGAGCGACCTGACCCCGCGGTGCCCACGGCCACGTACCGGCTGCAACTCCAGCCCGAGTTCCCCTTCGGGGCCGCGGCGGCGGCGGTGCCGTACCTGGCCTCGCTCGGGGTCTCGCACCTGCACCTGTCCCCCGTGCTGGAGGCCGTCCCGGGCTCGCTGCACGGCTACGACGTGGTGGACCACGCGCGCGTGCGGGAGGAGCTCGGCGGCGAGGAGGGGCTGCGGTCCCTGGCCCGTACCGCGCGGGAGCACGGGCTCGGCCTGGTGGTGGACATCGTCCCGAACCACATGGCCATGTCCCCGCGCCACAACCGGGCCCTGTGGGAGGTGCTGCGGGAGGGCCCGAAGTCGCCGTACGCGCGGTGGTTCGACATCGACTGGGAGGCGCAGGAGGGGCAGGTGCTGCTGCCGGTGCTCGGCGGGCCGCTGGGCACGGTGATCGACGAGCTGCGGGTCGACGGCGACGTGCTGCGCTACTACGACCACGCCTTCCCGCTGCGGGAGGGCACCGAGGAGTTGCCGCTGCCGCAGCTGATCGACGCGCAGTGGTACCGCCCGGTGTGGTGGCGGCTGGCCCGCACCGAGCTCAACTACCGGCGCTTCTTCAGCATCTCCGAGCTCATCGGGGTGCGGGTGGAGGACCCGGAGGTGTTCGAGGCCACCCACGCCACGGTCCTGCGGCTGCTGCACGAGGGCGTGATCGACGGGCTGCGGGTCGACCACCCCGACGGCCTGGCCGACCCGGACGGGTACCTGCGGCGGCTGCACGAGGCGACCGGCGGCCGCTGGACGGTCGTGGAGAAGATCCTCTCCGACGGTGAGCCGCTGCCGGCGTCCTGGCCGGTCGCGGGCACCACCGGCTACGACGCCCTGCGCCACGTCGACGGGCTGTTCACGGACCCGGCGGGCTTCGGGGAGCTGCTGGGCTGCTACCGGCGGTTCGCGGCGCCGCAGACCGACCGCGGGGGCGAGTGGGCGGCGACCGCGCGCCGGGCCGCCTACAAGGTGCTCACGCACGAACTGGCCGCCGAGGTCGACCGGCTGACCCGGGTGGCGAGCCGGCTGTGCGCCACCTCCCCGGACCCCGCCCTGCGCGACCGCGCGCCCTGGGCGCTGCGCACCGCGCTCCAGGAACTCCTGGTCCGGCTGGAGGTGTACCGGCCCTACGCTTCCGTCGACGCGTCGGACGTGGTCACCGAGGAGGCCGCGGCCGAGGCCCGGCTCGCCTTCGTGGTGCCTGAGGAGGCCGGTGCGGTGGACGTCGTACGGGACCTGGTGCTCGGCCGGTACGGTGACGGGCCACGCCATGTGGAGTTCCGGACCCGGTTCGCGCAGACCTCGTCGGCGCTGCGGGCCAAGTCGGTGGAGGACACGGCCTTCTACCGCTACGTGCCGCTGCTGTCGGCGACCGAGGTGGGCGGCGAACCGGGCCGCCCGGCGGTGTCCGCCGAGGAGTTCCACGCGTACTGCGCGCGCGTGCAGCGCGACTGGCCGGTGACGGGGACGGTGGTCTCCACGCACGACACCAAGCGCAGCGCCGACGTACGGGCGGCCCTGCACGTGCTCACCGAGTGCCCGGACCGCTGGACGGACGTCCTGGCGGAGGTGACCCGCACGGGTGACGGCGTGCCGGACGCGCAGCTGGCGTGGGCCGCCTGGCAGACGGTGTTCGGGCTGGGCCCGGCCGAGGAGGACCGCGTCCAGGGGGCCCTGCTGAAGCATGTGCGCGAGGCGGGGATGTACACCAGCTGGACCGAGCAGGAGCCGCCCTACGAGGAGGCGGTGGCGCGCTTCGTGGCGGCGGGGCCGTGCGGGGCTCCGGGCGAGCGGGTGGCCGCCTTCCGGGAGTCCGTGGCACCGCACATCCGGGCCAACGTGCTGGGCACGGCCCTGGTCCATCTGACGATGCCGGGCGTCCCGGACGTCTACCAGGGCACCGAGGCCGAGTACCGGGCGCTGGTGGACCCGGACAACCGGCGGGCCGTGCGCTATCCGCCCGAGGCGCCCGAGGGCGCGTCCGGCGGGACGTCCGGGGAGAAGCAGGCAGTGACCCGGGCGGCGCTGCGGCTGCGCGCACGGCGGCCCGAGACCTTCGGGACGGCGGCGACGTACGCGCCACTGACCGCCGAGGGGCCGGCCGCGGCGCACTGCGTGGCGTTCGTACGCTCCGGCGCGGTGCTCACCGCCGTGACCCGGCTGTCGCTGCGGCTGGCCGAGGCGGGCGGCTGGCGGGAGACCCGGCTGCCGCTGCCGCCGGGGCGGTGGGCCGACGTCCTGGAGCCCGGGCGCGCGTTCACGGGGCACGTGCGCGTGGCGGACCTCTTCGGACGGCTGCCGGTGGCTCTGCTGGAGCGGGCCGGGGACGCGGAGGCGGGGTGAGGACGGCAGGGCCGGACCGGCCTCTCGTCCCGGGGCGATACGCGCGCGTGCTCAGCCGGCGGCACAGCTGACGTACGCCGGTCCGGGACCGGCCGGTACGGCTGCGTCCGGCCAGGCCGCCCGCAGCAGGCCGACGAAGGCCTCGGCGGCACCCGTCGGCGCCACGCGCGCGAAGGCCGTCAGGGTGCGCTTCCAGGGCGGGTCGGGCGAGAGGACCACGCAGTCCTCCCCGACCGCGCCGCGCACCAGGTGGGCCGGGGCGGCACAGACACCGACCCCGGCGGCGGCCATCCGCACGGCGGTGGAGGTGTGCTCGGTGAAGACCGCGGTGCGCGGCGTGAAGCCGGCCTGCCCGCAGGCCCAGTCCAGGAAGCGCTCGCCGTGCACGACGGGTTCCATGGCGCAGCGCACCCACGGGCGGTCGGCCAGCTCCGGCAGCGTCACCGACGTACGGCCCGCGAAACGGTCGTCGAAGGGCACCACCAGGACGAGTTCCTCCTCGCCGACCGGGACCACGGTGCCGGGCCAGGCACGCGGCCCGGGACCGACGGCGAGGTCGGCGGCGCCGCGCTCGACCTCCTCCTCGAGGGCCTGGGCGGTGGCGTACTCGCGCAGGTGCAGCAGGACACCGGGGTGCGCGGCGCGCCAGCGGGCGAACACGTCCGGCAGCACGCCGACGGCGACGGAGTGCAGCGCGGCGACGTGCAGTTCACCGCCCTCGGCGCCGGCGGCGGCGCGGGCCGCGCGGCGCGCCTGGGCGGCGCTGCGGACGGCGACCTCGGCGTGCGGCAGGAAGGCGCGCCCCATCGGGGTGAGGCGCACCCCGCGTGGCAAGCGCTCCAGGAGCGCGCCGCCCACCGACCGTTCCAGAGCCTTGATCTGGTGGGACAGCGCGGGCTGGGAGACGTGCAGCAGGTCGGCCGCCCGGGTGAAGGACGCCTCCTCGACGACCGTCAGGAAGTACTCCATCTGACGCAGACTCATGCCATAAGCATCCTGCATCGGTTCGACAAAAGCTTTGCCTTGGACTTATCGGTCGGGGCGGCCGGAGGGTGGAGGGCATGAACACTCCGGACGTCATCGTCATCGGCGGCGGCACGGGCGGGTACAGCACCGCCTTGCGCGCGGCGGACCTGGGTCTCGACGTGGTGCTCGTGGAACGCGACAAGGTCGGCGGGACCTGCCTGCACCGCGGCTGCGTCCCGAGCAAGGCGATGCTGCACGCCGCCGAACTCGTGGACGGCATCGCCGAGGCCCGCGAGCGGTGGGGCGTCAAGGCCACGCTGGACGCCGTCGACTGGCCGGCGCTCGTCGCCACCCGTGACGACATCGTGGCGCGCAATCACCGGGGCGTCGAGGCTCACCTCGCGAAGGCGGGCGTACGGGTGCTCCGCGGCAGCGGGCGGCTCACCGGGGCACGCTCGGTACGCGTCGAGGGGCCGTCCGCGCCCGGCGCGCAGGAGCTCACCGCGCGCCGGGGCATCGTGCTGGCGACCGGCTCGCGCCCGCGCACGCTCCCGGGGCTGGAACCGGACGGCCGGCGCGTGGTGACCAGCGACGACGCGCTGTTCGCGCCCGGGCTCCCGGCGTCGGTGCTGGTGCTCGGCGGGGGCGCCATCGGCGTGGAGTACGCCTCGTTCCACCGCTCCCTGGGCGCGGAGGTCACGTTGGTGGAGGCGGCCGAGCGGATCCTGCCGCTGGAGGACGCCGACGTCAGCCGGCATCTGACGCGGGGTCTGAGGAAGCGGGGCGTCGACGTGCGGGCGGGCGCCCACCTGCTGGACGCCGAGGTGCTCGACGACGGGGTACGCGTGCGGGTGCGTGATTCCCGGGGCGAGATCCGTACGGTCGAGGCCGAGCGGCTGCTGGTGGCGGTCGGCCGGGTCCCGGTCACCGAGGGGCTGGACCTGGCCGCCGCGGGGCTGGCGACGGACGGGCGCGGCTTCCTCGCGCCGGCCGACTGGCAGCGGCTGGAGACGGCGGTGCCGGGCGTGCACGTGGTGGGGGACCTGCTGCCGCCGCCGTCCCTCGGCCTCGCCCACGCGTCGTTCGCGGAGGGCCTGCTGGTGGCGGAGACCCTGGCGGGCGTGGGGTCCGTGCCCGTGGACTACGGGGCCGTGCCCCGGGTGACGTACTCCGCCCCGCAGACCGCGTCCGTGGGCCTGACCGAGGCCGAGGCACGCGCGCGTGGGCACGAGGTGGTGGTGAGCGGCATGCCGCTGACCGCCGTCGCCAAGGGCATGGTGCACGGGCAGGGCGGCATGGTGAAGGTCGTCGCCGAGGCGGGGGGCGGGCCGGTGCTGGGCGTGCACCTGGTCGGCCCGCACGTGTCGGAGATGATCGCCGAGAGCCAGCTGATCGTCGGCTGGGACGCCTGGCCGTCCGACGTGGCCCGGCACGTCCACGCCCACCCGACCCTGTCCGAGGCGGTGGGCGAGACGTTCCTGGCCCTCGCGGGGCGGGGGCTGCACCGGCAGTGAAGTTGTCGGCGCCCGGCGAGGCGCCCCCCGGCGGGGGGGGCGGGAGTGCCGGGCCCGGCCGGGTCGCACGGGGAGGCGCCGTGAGCCTCCGGCCGGGTGCGCTCAGGGCGCGGTGGGGAAGGCGAACACCGCGCCCGTCCGGGCCGCCATCACGCACGCGTTCGGGAACGTCCGTGTGTACGTGACCGGTTTCCCGCGCCACTGGCCGTCGGCGTGCGCGGTCACCGGGGCGTAGACCATCGGGCAGTACTCGTCCCTGACCGGGAGGCCGTCGATGTCACCGCCCGCGGCGTCGAGTTCCGCGCAGACGTCGGCGGCGCGGGGGTGGCCGGTGGGCCGGTGGTCGGGCGGGTCGCACTGCAGCAGGGTGCCGCGGCTGTCGGCGGCGGGGGTCTCGCCCTGGGTGACCGTCAGGTAGAGCCAGTCCACTCCGGTGGTGTCCCGGTCGGAGGCTTGCGCCGGGGCGCCGCAGACGGCGACGAGGGCCAGCGCGGCCGGCAGGCCGCGCCGGAGCGCTTTCGCTGGGGTGTGGGTCATTCCCGGTGCATCGGCACGGCGGCCCCGCAACCCCACCCCGGCTCACCCGAACGGGAGCACGCGGGTGGGTGCCGCACGGCCTGTGCGAAGGCCGCCAGGATCACCCGGGTCTGGTACTCGCTCTGGCGGGCGACCGGGATCCAGCGTGCCCCGCAGCCGTCGCTGTAGTCGGCGCACCAGGCGTCGATGAGCCGGTCCAGTTCCGGCAGAGCGCCGGCCGGCCCGGGGCCGGCGCGCGTCACCAGCTGGTGCAGCAGTCCCGCGGTGCGCAGGGCCAGCCGTCGTCCGGCGATGCGCAGGGCGGACAGGTGGGCGGTGGTCAGCGGCGGGAGGGGGCGTGCCGAGCGGTCGGCGGTGCCGGGGTCCCACGCGTCGGCCAGGCCCGGGCACACCAGGAGGTAGTCGTCTATCGGCGCGAGCAGCCGCGCCGCGTCGGGCACGGCGGCCAGTCGCGGCCGGAGCCCCGCCAGCAGGCACCGCAGGAGGCCGATGTCCTGGCGCAGGGTGCGGCTGACGGCGCGCAGCACGCCGTCCGGGTCGTCGGGCGCCGAGCCGTCCGCCACGGCCGCCACCCCCCACATGGGGGCCTCCACGACCGCCGTGACGGTGCCGTGCCGGTACGGATGGAGCCAGGTCGACTCGACGGCCGCCTCGGTGATGGCCGCGGCCAGGTCGCCCCGGCGCAGTGGCGGTATCCGGTAGACGGCGGGTCCGAGGACGGGCCAGTACAGGGCGTCGTACGCGCCGAGTTCCAGGGGGATGCCGAGCCGGGCCGCGGTGTGCGCCATGCGCCGGTCCAGGCCCGGCAGGTCGTGGGTGAGCTCGACGAACGCGCCGCCGACGTCGACCCCGTGCAGCGAGCACTGGAGGAACGGTTTCAGCTCGTCCTGGAGGGCGAGCAGGGCGCGGGTCTCCGGCAGGGCGGCGGCGGCCGCGCCGTCGGGCAGCCATTCGGGCTGTTCGAGGAAGCCCGGCCGGAAGAAGTTCCGGAAGTAACGGCCGAGGGTGTACGGGCCGGTCAGCCAGCCCTCGTTGCGGCGCAGGCCGTCGGGGTCGAGGCACAGCAGCAGGTTCCAGGTGGCGTCGGCGCCCTCGGTGAGCCGGGGGTCGGCCAGGGTCCGCTCGGCCAGCCGGAGCACGGTGGCGCCGCCCACGGGTTCGTTGGCGTGCGGTCCGGCGACGACGAGGGCGTGGCGGCTGCCGCGGCCGACGGAGAGCAGCCACATCGGGGTGCCGGCGCGGGAGGTGCCGACCTGGCGCAGCCGGGCGTCACGGGGGTGCCGTGCGACGAGGGCGGCGGCCCGGGCCTGCAGCTCGTCGACGGTCGGATAACGCGGGAGGGGCGGCAGGACACACCTCCCGGATGCGGCGCCGTCGGTTCACTTGACGTGCGGGAAGTACGCACAGTCAGTCACGAGTTCGGGGGTACGTCAACACCGCTGCAGGCAAAGGCGCGTCCGCTTTCCCAGGCAGACCCGCACCGGGTAAACCCCAGGCCAGAGCTAAGGTCCGACTCACTTCCCGGCACGCACCGGCACGGCCCGGCCCGGGCGCGGCTCGACGCGGCGCGGCGCCGGCTCGGTCGCCCGGTGTGCCGGCACAGGGCGACCTCGGGGTGCCGGCCCGCTGCCGGCGCGATGCGCGGCTCAGCCCGGCAAGGTTCCGCTGGGTGGGCCGCTGCGGTCGCTCAGTGAGCCGCTAGGCGGAAGAGCATGCGGCCGAAGCCGACCTGGTCGCCCTCGCGGACGACGACCGCGCCGACGACCCGCCGGCCGTTGACCGTCGTGCCGTTGGTGGAGCCGAGGTCCCGCAGCACCCACAGGCCGCCCTGGTGCCGCAGCTCGGCGTGCACCCGGGAGACCGTCTCGTGGTTCAGGCGCAGCCCGCTCGCGGGGTCCCGGCCTATGCGCAGCGGGTGCCCGTGCGCCGGGTGGGGCAGCAGCAGTTTGGGCAGCCGTTCCGCCTGCCACGCCCTGCGCAGCCGCGCGGTGAACCCGGAGACCGCCTCCACGGTGCCGAACACCGCGCGGGAGAAACGGCCCTCCGTGGGCAGGTCGGCGGTGAGCACGGCGAGCTCGTCCACGCGGCGGGCGGCGAGCGCCAGCTCCATGCGGCGGACGAACGTGTCGTGGGACAGCCGGCCCATGGCGACGCCGTCCCGCAGCACCTTCAGCGCCTTGTCGCGCTCCGCGTCCGACAGCCGCGCGGGGTATGTGTGGAACTCGAAGGACGACGTCACGCTCGTGATTGTCGGTCAGTGAACCCCGGGTGTCCAGAAAACGGGTGAACGCCGGCCACCGCGGGATCCGCCGCGACACCTGCCGCAAAGGGGAGGACACGTAAGCGCATTGATCGCGTTTTGACGCACCATGGACGGGCTACATCACGGTGAGCAGACGAAGGGGAACCGTTCGTGCAGTTCGAGGTGTGGGCACCACAGGCCGGCCGTGTGACGCTCCAGTGCGACGGCGTCACACGCGCGTTGGAACGCGATCCCGAGCGGGCGGGGTGGTGGCGGGGGGAGGCCGAGGCGCACGACGGCTCCCGGTACGGCTTCGCGCTGGACGACGGCCCGTTCCTGCCCGACCCGCGCTCGCGGCGGCAGCCGGACGGCCCGGACGGGCTGAGCGCGGTCGTCGACCACGATCGGTACGCCTGGCGCGCCGAGTGGCCCGGGCGGCCGCTGCCCGGCGCGGTGCTGTACGAGCTGCACGTGGGGACGTACACGCCCGAGGGCACCTTCGACGCGGCCGCCGAGCGCCTCGGCCACCTCGCCGAACTGGGCGTCACGCACGTCGAGTTGATGCCGGTGTCGCCCTTCCCGGGCCGGCACGGCTGGGGGTACGAGGGGGTGTCGCTGTGGGCGGTGCACGAGCCGTACGGCGGGCCCGAGGGACTGAAGCGCTTCGTGGACCGGGCCCATGAACTCGGGCTCGGCGTCGTGCTCGACGTGGTGCACAACCACTTCGGGCCGTCCGGCAACTACCTGCCCGTCTTCGGGCCCTACCTCACCGACACCCACCAGACGCCGTGGGGTGCCGCGGTCAACCTGGACGCGCCCGGCTCGGACGAGGTGCGCGCGTACCTGATCGGCAGCGCGCTGTCATGGCTGCGCGACTACCGCGTCGACGGGCTGCGCCTGGACGCGGTGCACGCCCTGGTGGACACGCGCGCGTACCACTTCCTGGAGGAGCTGTCGGCGGCCGTGGACACGCTGTCCGCCGAGGTGGACCGGCCGCTGTTCCTGATCGCCGAGTCGGACCTGAACGACCCGCGGCTGATCACGCCGCGCGAGCAGGGCGGCTTCGGGCTGGACGCACAGTGGAACGACGACTTCCACCACGCGGTGCACGCGGCGCTGACCGGCGAGTCGCAGGGCTACTACGCCGATTTCGGGCGGGCTCCCTTCGCCGCGCTGGCCAAGACGCTCACCGGCGGGTACTTCCACGACGGCACGTACTCCAGCTTCCGGGGCCGGTCCCACGGGCGCCCGCTGGACCGCGCCCGGGTGGCCGCGCACCGGCTGCTCGGCTACAGCCAGACCCACGACCAGGTCGGCAACCGCGCCCAGGGCGACCGGCTGGCGGCGCTGGTCTCCCCCGGTCTGCTGGCCTGCGCGGCCACCCTGGTGCTGACGGCGCCGTTCACGCCGATGCTGTTCATGGGTGAGGAGTGGGCGGCGGGCACGCCCTGGCAGTTCTTCACCGACCACACCGACCCGGAGCTGGCGGAGGCCGTACGGCGCGGGCGGCGGCGGGAGTTCGCCGCGCACGGCTGGAAGGAGGAGGACGTACCCGACCCGCAGGACCCGGCGACCCGCGACCGCTCCTGCCTGGACTGGTCCGAGCCGGAGCGCGACCCGCACGCGCGTGTGCTGGCCTGGTACCGGCAGCTCATCGCGGTGCGCCGCGAGCAGCCGGACCTCACCGACCCGGACCTCGCCGACACCAAGGTCGCCTACGACGAGGCGCGGCGCTGGCTCGCCTTCCGGCGCGGGGACGTCTGCGTGGCCGTGAACCTCGCCGCCGATCCGGCCGCGATCCCGCTCGGCACCCCGCACGCGCGCGTACTGGCCGCCTGGGAGCCCGTCGAGGGCCCGGACAGCGACGGCGTCCTGCACCTGCCCGGGGAGTCGGGCGTGGTGCTGAAGCAGGACTGATCAGCCGCCCGTAAGCCGTTCGGTCCGAGGGGCTCGCTCCCGGGCGGGGTCCGGTGCCGCGGGCTGCCGCGGGCCGGGAAAGGCGCCTGGGGGCGGGGTCGTGGCGCCGGGCCGTGCCTCCCGCACGCGCCGGGGACGAGGTGGTGCCGCCCCTCCTGGTGCGTCAGCCCGCCGGCCGGGGACGTCCGTACGGCCGCTGCGGCCGACCGCGTGCCGGCGGCCCTGTGGTGCCGGGTGCAGGTCGGCGCGGCAGCGTCGCGGATTCGGGCATTCCTGCCAACTTCCGACGAACGGTGGTGAGAACCTCACGGTCCGATCGGGCCGGAGCCGGTTCTCGCGGGTGGGGGCGTCTCGTACTCTTGCGGCGTGTCCACCCATGGAGATCACCGACCGAGGACGGGAAGACCGCGCCGGGCCGATGTCGCACGCCTGGCCGGTGTCTCTCCCGCGACGGTCACGTTCGTGCTCAACCGCACGGCCGGGCAGACGATCAGCGACGAGACCAGGCAGCGGGTCCTGCGGGCCGTCGCCGAGCTCGACTACCGCCCCAACCGGGCCGCGCAGGGGCTGCGCCAGGGGCGCAGCGCCACCATCGGCTTCGTCAGCCACGACGTCGACTTCGGTGTCTTCACCGCCTCCGCGATCAAGGGCGCGCACGAGGCTTCCATGCGTCACGGCAATCTGCTGCTCCTGGTCAACAGCGGCGCCTCGAACCGTCAGGCGGCGCAGCTGGTCGGCGATCTGCTCGACCGGCAGGTGGACGCCCTGATCTTCGCGGTGGCCGGCACCAGGTCGGTGGTCCTGCCGGACGACGCCCGCCGGGTCCCGACGATCCTGCTGAACTGCTTCGTCCCGGACGATTCCGTTCCGGCGATACTGCCCGACGAGGTACGGGGCGGGCGGGAGGCGACCCAGGCGCTGCTCGACCTCGGACACCGGGACATCGCCTATCTCACCGGTACGGTCAGCTCCTGGGCGACCAAAGCCCGGCTGCGCGGCTTTCGCCAGGCGCTGCAAGGGGCCGGGCTCGACCCGCGGCGCCCACTCGTGCTGTCCGGCAACTACCATGCCGACTCCGGCTACGAGCTGACGCGGAAACTGCTGCGGCGCAGCCCCAGACCGACCGCGATCATGTGCGGCAACGACCGCATGGCCGTCGGTGCGATCCTCGCCCTGCTGGAGGCGGGGATCCGGGTGCCCGAGGAGATGTCGGTGATGGGGTACGACGACCAGTTCCAGCTCGCGGCGGAGATCCACCCGGCGCTGAGCACCGTCCGGCTGCCGTACGAGGCGATGGGCCGCCTTGCCGCCGAGCAGCTGGCGGCCGGTGAGTCCGCCATGCCGACGGGGCGCACCCTCGTGCACTGCCCGGTGGTGACGCGCGGCTCCACCGCGGCGCCGGCCGGCCCGGGCGCGGGGGCCTGATCCGTCTCCGTCCCGCCCCCGCGCGGACTTCATCCACGGATAACTCCCTCGTAACGGCTTCTTGACGCGAGAAACGGGAGACGGCTAGCTTTCCGGCCACTAACCCGAATTAGTGACCCCGTCCCGGCGGCCTGGCGCATGACCCGCCCCGGCAGGCGAGGTCACCTCCGGTGCGCTGGGGCGGCTCCTTCCGCCGCCGGACCACCGGTCAAGGAGGAACACATGTCCCGACGGAAGCTGGTCCTCGGTGTGAGCGCGCTCAGTGCGCTCACGCTTCTCGCCACCGGTTGCTCAGCCGGCCCCGGCAGCGACGCGAGCGACAAGAAGACCATCTCGATCTGGACGAGCATGGACCAGCCCGTCATCGACGGTCTCAAGGCAGTGCTCAACCCGCGCGCCAAGGCGCAGGGCATCACCGTCCAGTGGCGCAAGGTCGACAACCTCAACCAGATCATCGTGCAGAAGGTCCAGGCGGGCGACCCCCCGGACATCGCCCTGATGCCACAGCCGGGCATCATCAAGGACCTCGCCACGAAGGGCAAGGTCACCCCGCTGGACGACGTCCTCGACCTCCCTGCGCTGAAGAAGAGCATGACGGCGGGCACGCTGGACGTGGCCCAGGTGAACGGCAAGACCTACGGCCTGATGGTCAGCATGAACGTCAAGGGCCTGGTCTTCTACCCGAAGAAGGCGTTCGAGGCGGCGGGCTACACCGCTCCGAAGACCATGGGCGAGCTCGACGCGCTCACGGAGAAGATCAAGGCCGACGGCGAAACGCCCTGGTGCCTGGGCATCGAGTCCAGCACGGCCACCGGCTGGCCGGCCACCGACTGGTTCGAGAACCTCATCCTCAAGTACGGCGGTATCGACCAGTACAACGACTGGATCTCACACAAGATCAAGTTCGACTCGCCGCTGGTCCGCAAGGCCGCCGCCCAGTTCCAGAAGATCGCCTTCACCGAGGGCAACGTGCTCGGCGGCCGGAAGTCGATCGCCAGCAACGCCTTCGGCACCGCCGGCAACCCGATGTTCGACAAGAAGCCAGGCTGCTACATGTACCAGCAGGGCAGCTTCATCACCGGCTTCTTCCCCAAGTCCGTCCAGCAGAACCTGGACGCCGAGGTCGGCGTCTTCGGCCTGCCCCCGGTCACGGCGGGTGGCGACAATCCCGTCGAGGGCGGCGGTGACACCGCCTCCATCTACCAGGACAGCCCTGCCGCCCGTAAGGTCATGAAGCTGCTCGCGGCCACGGACCTGGGCACCACCGCGGCGAAGAACGGTTCCTCGTTCATCTCCCCGCACAAGGACTTCCCGCTCGACGCCTACCCGCTGAAGACCACCCAGTCGATCGCCAAGGTCGCCTACGACTCCACGGGCTTCGCCTTCGACGCCTCCGACGCCATGCCGTCCTCGGTCGGCTCCGGGTCGTTCTGGAAGGACATGACGGCCTGGATCTCCGGCCAGCAGTCCCTCGACGACGCCCTGAAGAACATCGACGCCAGCTGGCCGGCCGGCTGACCTCCCGCGGCGGGGCCGCACAGGGGCGGGCGACCACGGTCGCGTCCACCCCTGTGCGGCCGCCGGACCGACTCGACAGCGACTCACGTTCGAGAAAGGAACCGCCGTGGCCAGCCAAGTGCTCTCGACGGTGCTCACAGTGCTGGCGGGCATCGCCGCCGCCCTGGCCGTCTACTGGATGCTCAACAAGCTCGCGGAAGCCCTTCCGGGCCACTGGGAGAACAGGATCAAGCCCTACTTCTACGTCGCGCCGGCGGTCGCGGCGATCGGGGTGTACCTGGTCTATCCGACGGTCATCACCGTGATCAACAGCTTCCGGAGCAGCGACGGATCACGGTTCGTCGGCCTGGAGAACTTCACCCGGCTGCTGGAGACGCCGGCCTTCCGTCAGACCCTGTTCAACACACTGCTGTGGATCGCCGTCGTTCCCGCCGCGTGCATTGTGGTGGGCCTGCTCGTCGCCACACTCGCCGACCGCCTCACCCCCCGGGCAGAGAAGGCGGCCAAAACCATCATCTTCCTGCCCATGGCCATCAGTGCCGTGGGATCGGCAACGGTCTGGCGCTTCATGTACGCCGCCCAGCCCGCCGGACAGCCGCAGACCGGCCTGCTCAACGGCATCGTCACCGCCTTCGGCCACGACCCGGTCCCCTGGCTCCAGCAGAGCTCCCTGCACGCCAACAGCCTGCTGCTGATGGTGATGTTGCTGTGGGGACAGGCGGGTTTTTCCATGGTGCTGCTGTCCGCGGCCATCAAGGGCGTACCGGCGGAGACCCTGGAGGCGGCCCGCCTGGACGGCGCGGGCGAGCTGCGGATCTTCTGGCGGATCATCATCCCCCAGATCCGCGGGACGGTCATCACCGTCTTCGTCACCATCCTCATCACCGTTCTGAAGATCTTCGACGTCATCTACGTGATGACCAACGGCGCCTTCGACACCAACGTCGTGGGCCTGGAGTTCTTCAACCAGCTCTACACGAACTACAACTACGGCTACGCCTCGGCGATCGTCGTCATGCTGCTCATCGCCATCGTGCCGATCATGATCTACCAGATTCGCCACTTCAGGGCGGAGGAGTCGGCATGACCACCCAGACGACCCCCACGGTCACCCCGGCGGCATCGCGTCGCGGCCTTCCGGTCCGGCGCGGCACCCAGGAGTCCTCCGGCCCGCGCGGCAGGCGCGGTCCGCTCCCGGTCAGGCTGAGTGTGCTGTTCGTGTGCGTCCTGTGGAGCGTGCCCACCCTCGGGGTGGTCATCACGTCCTTCCGCACCGTCGACGCCGCCAACTCCAGTGGCTGGTGGACCCTGTTCGCCCACCCCGGCGGGCTGGCCGACCTGACCACCGGCAACTACGCCAAGGCCATCGAGCAGGCCGATCTCGGCTCGGCGTTCTTCAACAGCCTGGCCATCACGCTCCCAGCGGTGTTCCTGCCGATCCTCATCGCCGCCTTCGCCGCCTACGCCTTCACCTTCATGACGTTCAAGGGACGCGACGTCCTGTTCATCGTCATCGTGAGCCTGCTCGTCGTCCCGAACTACGTCGCGTTCGTCCCCGTCATCAAGCTCTACGCCACGGTGCACCTCAACGGCACCTTCCCCGCCGCCTGGCTCGCCCACATCGGGTTCGGCATGTCCCTGGCCGTCTACATCCTGCGCAACTACATGGCGAGCCTGCCCAAGGACGTCGTCGAGTCCGCGAAGATCGACGGCGCGAGCCACTTCCAGACCTTCTACCGGCTCATCCTGCCCATGTCGGCTCCCGCGCTGGCGTCCTTTGCGATCTTCCAGTTTCTCTGGGTGTGGAACGACCTGCTCGTGGCCCTGGTCTTCGTCGGCCCCGGCGACAAGCAGCCGATCACCATCGCGACCAACGGGCTGCTGGGACAGCAGGGCATGGGCTGGGAGCTGGTGACGGCCGGCGGTCTGTTCTCCATGCTCGTCCCGGTGCTGGTCTTCCTGACCCTGCAGCGGTACTTCGTCCGCGGCCTCACCAGCGGAGCGGTCAAGGGCTGAGACGAGCTGCGGCTCCCGGCTCCCGGCTCCCGGCTGAAGGTGCCGGGAGCCGCGGAGCAAGGCCACGGTCCCCCTGATCCCCGTCCCCACGAACACCGCGCGGTCCGCCGGTCCTCCCCACACACACGCACAGTCAGGAATCCCGCACCGTGAGCAACCCGAGCGACTCCTGGTGGCGCTCAGCCGTCATCTACCAGGTCTACATCCGCAGCTTCGCCGACGGCGACGGCGACGGGGTGGGTGACATCGCGGGGCTCCGCTCCCGCCTGCGCTACCTGGCCGATCTCGGCGTCGACGCCATCTGGATCAACCCCTGGTACCCCTCCCCGCTGGCGGACGGCGGCTACGACGTGGCCGACTACCGCGACATCCACCCCGTCTTCGGCACCCTCGACGAGGCGCGGCGGCTGATCACCGACGCCCACGGCCTCGGCCTGCGCGTGATCCTGGACATCGTTCCCAACCACACCTCCGACCAGCATGTCTGGTTCCGTCAGGCACGGGACGCCGGTCCCGGCTCGCCCGAGCGGGAGCGGTACGTCTTCCGTGACGGGCGCGGCGAGGACGGCGCCCTGCCGCCCAACGACTGGCACGCGGCCTTCGGGGGGCCCGCCTGGACCCGGGTGGCCGACGGCCAGTGGTACCTGCACCTGTTCGCCCCGGAGCAGCCCGACCTGAACTGGGACCACCCCGAGGTGCGCGCCGAGTTCGAGTCGGTCCTGCGCTTCTGGTTCGACCTCGGCGTCGACGGCTTCCGCATCGACGTGGCCCACGGCATGGTCAAGGACCCCGCCCTGCCGGATCTCGGCCTGCCGGAGTTCCGCGTGCTGGCCGGTGAAGACCAGAAGGACCACCCGCACTGGGACCGCGAAGACCTCCACGACATCTTCCGCGCCTGGCGTGCCATCGCCGACAGCTACCCCGACCGCCGTGTCTTCGTGGCCGAGGCCCACGTCCGTCCCGGCCGTCTCGCCGACTACCTCCGGCCGGACGAACTCCACACGGCGTTCAACTTCGACTTCCTCCGGTGTCCCCTGGAGGCCGCGCAGATGCGCAAGGTCATCGACCGCAGCATCACCGACCTCGCCGCCGTCGGGGCTCCTGCCACCTGGGTGCTGTCCAACCACGACGAAACCCGCCACGTCACCCGCTACGGCCGCTCCTCCACCGGCGTCACCGCGCCCCTGCGTGGTGAGCGCCGGCCCACGGACCTCGCGCTGGGCACCCGCCGGGCCCGCGCCGCCGCTCTCCTCATGCTGGCCCTGCCCGGCGGCGCGTACGTCTATCAGGGCGAGGAACTCGGCCTGTACGAGGTCGAGGACCTCCCCGAAGAGGTGCTTCAGGACCCCACCTGGGAGCGTTCCGGCCACACCGTCCGGGGCCGCGACGGTTGCCGTGTCCCCCTGCCCTGGTCCGGCGACACTCCGCCCTTCGGCTTCGGCCCGCCCGGATCCACCCCCTGGCTTCCCCAGCCCGCGGACTGGAAGAACTGCACCGCCGAAGCCAACCAGGCCGACCCCGGCTCCATGCTCTGGCTGTACCGCACTGCCCTGCGTCTGCGCCGCACCGTCCCCGGTCTGAGGACCGAGCGGCTTCGCTGGCTCGACAGCCCGGACGGCACGCTGCTGTTCGAACGCGGTGACGGCGTACTGTGCGCGATCAACCTCTCCGGCGAGCCGGTGCCGCTCCCCGAGGCGTGTCATCTGCTCCTCGCGTCCGGGCCGCTCGGCAGCGACGGGCTGCTGCCCGTGGACACCGCGGTTTGGCTGCAGCGGGGCTGACGGAGACGCAGACCGGAGTCCGGGTCCGGTAGTACGGACCCGCTGCTCAGCCGCCTCTACCGCGCCCCGTCGGAGTCGTCCACCGAGAGATCCGTCACCCGCTCCAGCAGGATCGGCTCCCAGGCACAGCGCAGCTGGTTCCGCAGCCTGTCCGCCGGGACGGGAGGGCGGGCCGTGAGAGCCTCGGCGAGGCGGACGAGACTGTCGCAGCGGGCCAGCCACAGGCCGCGCAGGCAGGGGCGGGCGCCGTAGCCGGCGAGGGTGGCGGCGCGCACGGCGGCCGGGGAGCCGACGGCGCGGGCGAGGCCCGCGATGTCCTCGGCGGGATCACCGAGGACCGCCTCGCCCCAGCCGAGGACGCCGCGCACCCGGCCGTCGGCGCTGACCACCAGGTGGTCGCCGGTCAGGGCGTGGTGCACGAGGACCGCCGCTGCGGGCTGCGCGGCGAGCTGGAGCGCGGCCGGCGGGGTGAGCTGGTGCAGGCGCGCGGGGTCGAACTCGTCGGCCTCGGCGAGACGTTCGGCGGCATGGATGGCGGCGCGCCGCTGCCCCTCCAGGGAGCGCGGGGCGAGGCGCGGCACACCGAGCGCCTCGGCCTGGCGGGCCGGTACCTCGCGCAGCCCGGTGAGCAGTCCGGCCAGGTCGGCCTCACCGAGGGCGGACACGTCGTGCCGCTCCCCCGAGCCGCCGGGGACCTTGGTGTCCAGCGTGTAGGCCAGTCCCGGCGCCCACTCGCCGTGGGCCACACCGGCCGGCACCGCCACGGGCACGTGCGGGCGGACCAGGTCGCGCAGACGCAGTTCGCGGCGCTGGCGTACGGAGGCCTCCCGGTCGGGCGCGAGGCGCAGCACATGGCGGGTGCCGACCCACCACGTGGTGTGCCCGGTGTCCTCGGCGACGGGCCGGACGTCGGGGGCGACGGGGCCGCCCGAGTCGCCCTTCGCGCCCGAGCCGGCTGTCGCGGCCCTGCCTTCCTGGCCGCTCCTGCCGTCCTCGAGCAGGGAACGGACCAGTCGGCGGACGGTGTCCGCGGTGGGTGTCGGTGCCTGGGTCATGGTCGCGCCGTTGTCGTCCGGGAGGCGTGTCGGGGTCATCGGGAACCGCCTACTCCACTATGACCATCTCGCGGGTGGTGTTGTTCAGGCGCCGCCCGCCGTCCTCGGTCACGGTGACGATGTCCTCGATGCGCACCCCGAAACGGCCGGGCAGGTAGATGCCGGGTTCCACGGAGAAGCACATCCCGGGCACCAGGGGCTGCTCCTCGCCCTCGATCATGTACGGCGGTTCGTGGGTGGTGACGCCGATGCCGTGCCCGGTGCGGTGGATGAAGGCCGCGCCGTACCCCGCGTCCGCGATGACGGTCCGGGCGGCCCGGTCGATCTCCTGGCAGGCGGCCCCGGGGCGGACCGCCCGGAAGCCCGCCTCCTGCGCCTGGCGCACCAGGTCGTGGACGCGCCGTTCCTCGTCGGTGGGTTCGCCGACGTGGACCGTGCGGGAGGTGTCGGAGCCGTAGCCGTCCTTCAGGCCGCCGAAGTCGAGGACGACCATGTCGCCGCGCTCGATGACGCGGTCGCCCACCTCGTGGTGCGGGTTGGCGCCGTTGGGTCCCGAGGCGACGATCGTGAAGTCGACCTGGGAGTGCCCGAAGCGGTGCAGCGAGGCGGCGAGGTCGGCGGCGACGTCGGACTCCCGGCGCCCGGCGAAGGGCACCTTCCGGATCTCCTCGAAGGCCTGGTCGGCGGCGGCTCCGGCGGCCGCGAGGAGCTCCAGTTCCGCCGCGTCCTTCACGGCGCGCAGCATCGGCAGCGCCTCGGTGAGCGCGGCGTACGAGGTGCCGGGCAGCGCCTTCTGCAGGCCGAGCAGGTGCAGGGCCCAGGCGTTGTCGCTGACGCCGTAGCGGCCGGAGCCGTCCAGGAGGGCGGCGGTGGCGGCGTAGGGGTCCTTGCCGTCGGTCCAGTCGCGCAGGGTCAGGGCGGGCGCACCGGCTGCCTTCTCGGCGTCCGGGGCCTCCAGCGTCGGCACGACCAGGACGGGGTCCCGGCCGGCGGACAGGACCAGCAGGGTGAGGCGTTCGGTGACGGCGGTGGGCGTGTAGCCGGTGAGCCACACCAGGTCCGGACCGGGTGCCACCAGCAGCCCGGCGAGCCCCGCCTCGGCGGCCGCCCGCGCGGAGCGCTCCATGCGGGCCCGGTAGTCGTCGGCGGTGAAGGGCGCGGGCGCGGTGCCGGTCATCCGGGCCTCCCAGGGCGGCGTAGGGACTACGGGCAGCATCCTGCCCGCCCGGCGGGGGCGACGCGACCCGGTTCGCCGTCTTCACCCGGACTTTTCCGCCGACGACTGCTCGCCACCCGGCCGACAGCCGGGCAAACGCCCGCCGTGGCCGGGCACACTCCTGGCCGGGCAGACCCGGCGTCGCCCGGCTGGGGTCGGGCGTCTGGTCAGGGTCCGGCCCGTCAGGTGGCGATGCCCGGTACGACGGTCAGCTGCTGGTACCCGCCGCTGCGGTGCAGCACGGTCACCTCGACCTCCGTACCGGGGCGGGCGGAGGCGACGGCGCGGGCGAGGTCGGCGGCGCAGTCGACGCGGGCCGGTCCGAAGGTGAGCAGGACGTCGCCGCGGACCAGGCCCGCGGAGAATCCCGGGCCGGGAATGTGGACGCCGACCACGACGGCGCCCGGTTTCCGGGCGTCGGCGACCTCCACGCCGAGGGTCGCCCGGGCGGGTGCGGACGGCGGGGCCGGCGGGGCCGACTGCTGCTGCCGCGCATGCGGTGCGGTCGGACGGCCGGCGCCGATGACCGTAGCGCCCAGCGCGCCCAGCCCGGCCCCGGCCAGGAGGAGGAGCAGTACGGCGGACACGGCCGACACCAGGACCACCGGCCGTCGCCCGCGCCGTCGCACGGCGGGCGGACGGCGCGCCGCGGGCGGACGGCGCGCGGCGGATCCGGGCCCGTGGCCCCCGCCGCGGGCCTGACCGGGCATCGGCTTCGGGCGCAACGCACTGTGTTCCATGATCGCCTCCGGCTGGTGCTCTACCCGGCGGCCGGCGACGCGACGAGCCACGAACGAGTGAGACTGACCTGCGGTCGACCGAGGAAGCACCTCAGGACGGGGCGGGCGCGACGGGCCGGACCCGTGCCTCCAGCGCGGTCGCCGGCTCCGCGGCGGCCCCGCGCGGCGAGCGGGCGCAGACCAGTTCGGTCCGGTGCGCGAGCCGCGGTGCGGCGACCGGGACGGCGACCGTGCCCGGCACACCGGCGGCCGCCGAGCGGGGCAGCAGGGTCAGGCCGTGCCCGTCGGCGGCCAGCGCGGTGGAGGCGCCCAGGTCGGTGCCCTCGGAGCGCAGGGACGGGCGAGCCCCGGCCGCCGTTCACGGCGCGCAACTGGGCGAGCGGCAGGCCGCCGCCCAGGCGCAGCCGGGGGCGGCCGACGAGCGGGTGGGCGGCGGGCGACGGCACGCGGACGGGCACGTCCGGATCGCCGAACCGCCCGGCTACCCCTTCTTCCTGGCCTCGCCGTTCCAGCCGGAGCTCGCCGGTGACGGCTCGCACCCGCACCCGGTGATCCGGGCACCGGCACGAGCCGCGGTCACGCACGCGGCGGCACGGGCACGGGCGACGGCGCACCCGTAGCGGCGATACGGGTGGCCCGCCCGGGTGCGGGCATCGCGGGCGGCCGGTCCGGGAGGAAGCCGTGGACGCGGCGGGCAAGCCACTCGGCCTTGTAACGGTCCACGCTCCGGTGCCAGTTGAGGATGCCAGCCATCCAGTTCTGCAGGTCCACCACGTAGTCCCGCATGATCGCGCGGGCCTCGCCCGACAGCTCGAAGTCCTCGTACAGCACGGGCAGTTCGTGCGCGACGATGTGCTCGAACTGCCGCATGCGCTGGTTCATCAGGTCGTGGACGATCCGCAGGCCCGTCGGGTAGTCGCAGCCGAAGAAGTTCTGCACCACGAGGATCGCGTTGTGGATCTCGCCCTCGTACTCGATCTCCTTCTGGTACGAGAAGACGTCGTTGAGCAGGCACGCGAAGTCGATGGCGGCGTTCTCCAGGGAGCGGACGGGGCCGCTGCGGTACACCTCGGGCGGGACGGCCGGGCCGTGGCCCATGCGGCACAGGCTCAGGGTGAGGTCGGAGCCGAAGGTGGCGCGGCGCATCTCCAGGTAGTCGACCGGGTCGGGCACGCGGTGGAGGACCTGGTTGGACAGCTCCCACACCCAGGCCTCGGTCATCGTGTTGACCGCGTTCTTCAGCGTGCCGCGCTGGCCGGGGGTCATGCCTGCCGTGGTCCGCGTCCACAGGTCGGTCAGGGCGCGTTCCATGCCGTTGAGCGGGGGCGGTACCGCCTCGCCGTCGACGGGCATGCAGTCGGACAGGCGGGCCGTGGTGAGCCGGGCGGCGGCCAGGTCGCGGCGGTGGCCGTAGACGAGGGGGTAGTAGTCGTCGCCGTAGGTGCCCCAGGCGAGCCACTGCGCGCTGAGGTCGAGTGCCTCGAGAGTGGCGTCCGGGTCGAGGCCCGCCGAGCACAGGGCGAGGTCGTAGGCGGCGAGTTTGTCCTCGTCCCAGACGCCCTCGCGGAGGATGCCCATGCGGTGCGCCCAGTCGGCCAGGTTCCGGCGGGCGGTGTCCAGGTGCCCGCTGAGCTGGAGCGGGAACGGCATGCGGATGTCGGGGATCAGGGACGGCCCGACCTTCTGGTACGGCACGTGTGTGTGGGACCTCAGTCGTCCGGCCCCGGCTGTGGCGAGCAGCGCGCGCACGTCGGCCGCCGAGCCCAGGCCGCCGGCCCCGGGCCACGGACGGGTGCCGCGCGCGCCCTCGTTCATGTACCGGCTGGAGCGCAGGTGCCATTCGTGCCCGCCTGACTGCCAGTCCTGCAGCCCCTTCGCGTACGCCGCCACCGCCGCGACCTCACCGGGGGTGAGTCCCTTCTCCAGCGCCAGCGCGGGTACCTCGGTGAACGCGGTGTGCTCGAACTGGTGGAGCCGTGAGGTGAGGATGTCGTTGACGGTGTCGGCGGCCTCCTGGGTGGTGCAGCCGAAGAACGTCTCCAGGACGAGCACGCCGTTGCTGTTCTCGCCCTCGTCCTCCACTTCCCGCTGGTAGGAGAACAGGTCGTTGCGCAGGTGCACCGCGTCGGAGAACGTCTCCATCAGCACCCTCAGCGGCCGGGATCCGGCGACCGAGGCGGGCACTTCGGCGGTGGCGTACTCCACGAGCCCCGCCGACCAGGGCGCGCCGCCCACCTTGCGGCGCATCTCGATGTACTCGACGGGGTTGGCGATCCGCCCTTCGTTGATGTTGGACAGCTCCCACAGGGACTCGTTGAGCAGGTGCTCGGTGGCCACGGCGAAGCGGCGGCGCCAGTGCGCGGACATCGCCGGCACCGTGCGCGCCCACAGGTCCGCCAGGCCCGCCTCCACCGGGTTCTCAGGTTCCGGCACGGGAGCCGACAGGTCCAGCGGCATGAACAGCGGCAGCCGGTCCAGGTGGGCCTTGCCGGCGGCGCGGTCCTGGGAGCGTTTGTACTTCTCCAGGAAGTGGTCGTCGAAGAAGAAGACCCACACGTACCAGTCGGTGATCAGGGACAGGGCGGGTCCGTCGCAGTCAGGGTGGGTGTAGGCGCACAGCAGGCCGTAGTCGTGCGCGTCGAGGTCGGCCTGCTCCCAGACCCCGGAGCCCTCCAGCATCCCCATCTCGCGCGCCCACGCGGTCGAGTGGGCCCGGGCCTCGTCGACGTGCGGGTTCAGCCGCGCGGGGTGCGGCATGTAGAAGTGCGGGAGTTCGAACGGCTGCGTCATGGCCGGGCCCTACCCGGGGCCGCGCGGCGGCATCCGCCGGGCCGGACATGATCACACCATCGCGTGAAGTCGGCGCCGTTCCCCGGTGCTCAGGCCCGGACCTGGATGAGTGCGTGCGTGCCGCTGGTGCGCCAGCGTTGTTCCTCGCGCGCCACGAGCGCGGCCTCGGTGCCGGAGTCCAGGCCGGTGACGACGTCGGACTTCAGGGTGCGCAGGGCGGCGACCGGGCCGGGGAACCCGGCGGTGACGTCCGCGAACGGCGTGGTGGGGGGCCAGAGCCGGTCGCCCACCAGGCGGCGGTAGTTGAGGTCGCCCTTGAGCACGGTGAGCGTGGCCGGGGCGAACTCGGCCCGCAGATCGGCGGGCATCTTCGCGTACGGCAGCGGGGCGCAGGAGAAGGGGTGGGCGCGGACGGTGAGGCGGCCGTCGGCCAGGGCGGACCACAGCAGGCGGCCGTACGCGGCGGCCGCCTCCTGAGCGCGGACCAGCCGGCGCAGGGCGTCGACCACATCGGCGGTGGTGGCGTCGGAGACGTAGTACGGGTACGGCTTGACGTGCAGGACGGCCCGGCCGATGTGCCCGCGGTCCAGGAGGTGGGCGATCATCAGCAGGTCGGGGACGAGTTCCCGGCCCGCGTTGTCGGCGATCAGGCACAGCGTGCCGGGGCGGGAGGCGCGCAGCAGCGACCACAGGGCGGCGCTGTCGTCGGCGACCAGGCCCGGGGCGGCGGCCGCGGCTCCGGCGCCCTCGGCGGAGAGCCGGAAGCCCAGGTCGGCGCGGTTGCCCCACAGGGAGCCGTGCAGCAGGGCCTCGGCCTGCTCGGCGGCGGGCCGGCGGGCGAGGTCGTCCAGTGCGGCGAGTTCCTCGTCGGTCTCGGGGGCGTCGAGTTCGGCGCGTTTGAACGGCTGGAACGGGTCGATGCCCTGCCAGGGGCCGGGCGCGAAGTAGCCGACGGCGTCGAGGAGCCGGCGGTAGAAGTAGCTCTCGGCCCACAGCCACGGCACGTCGAACCAGGACCGGCCGGCGTACGCGGGCATGCCCCAGGTGTCCCAGCGGTCCCGGTCGGGAGCGTCGGCGGGGAGCGGTTCGATCACGCCCTTGGTGCAGCTGTCGAGCAGGGCGTCCAGCGCGCGGTGCTGCGCGGGACCGTAGGGGAAGGCCTCGCGTACCTGGCGGATGATCGCGGGGTGCCGGTCGGCGAGGACGCCGTGGGGGAAGGAGCCCGGCGCGTTGCCGAGGATGACCGGGGCGGTGGGGGTGTCGGGCATGCGGCTCACCGTAGCGCGCATCGCCAGGGGCGGTTCTCGCCCGAACTCCCGGCCGGGCACGATTCGTCCGCTGGCCGGCCGGGTTCCGCGTCGGACCGTCTCGCCTCAGACCGGGGCGATTTCCCGCTCCAGGCGGGCCGCGAGACTCAGGTAACGCGCCCGGCGGGTCACCGGGACCAGGCCGCGGATCAGTATCTGCCACATCTCGGCGGTCCTGCGGGGCTGCCGGGTGACCGGTTCGCGGGAGCGTCCCACGATCCGGGTGCCGACGAAGAAGCAGACCAGGGAGTGCGCGACGCCGTCGACATCGATGTCCGGGTTGAGGTCGGCCTCCTTGACCGCGCCGAGGAGCCGGGCCGTGACGATGTCCAGCAGCTCCGTGAAGGGGTGCTGGAGCGGCGGGCGGACCCGTGTGCCGCCGGTGGCGAGCCGGAGCCCGGCGCGCAGCACCGGGTCCTCGACGGACTGGCGCGCGAGGCCGAACGTGAGCCGCATCAGCGCTTCCAGGGACGAGTGGCCCCGGCTGTCGGTCTCCTGCGCCAGCCGGCGGCAGGTCTCGGACTGGATCTCCAGCACGGCCTGGGCCAGGTCTTCCTTCGCCGCGAAGTGGAAGTACAGCGCGCCCTTGGTGACATGGGCGTGCTCGACGATGTCACTGAGACTGGTCGATTCGTAGCCGTACCGGTCGAACAGGTCGGCTGCGGCCGTGATGATCGTCGCGCGGGTCTGTTCGGCGCGTAACTGCCTCGCCATCGACTGGACTCTCCCGGGACGAAAAGGAACGGGTCATGCCGTTTGTTTTTTACCCCGGGTACACGATAACCCACCATGCGACGGCTTCTCCCCCACCAGAACACCGCTAGCGCGGGAGCACTTCCGGCACAACTACCCAAAACGCCGAATGAAAACGGCACGTCCGGTATGCAACTGGGGGGCGGTGTGGGCAAGAACACGGCGGGCCGGCCGGTGCCCCATCCGCACCCGCCGGCCCGCCTGCTTGTGTGGCCGCTGTCAGACCCTCATGTCACGGCGCCCTGTCAGAACGTCAGCTTCCAGCCGTTGAGCGTGCCGGTGTCCTGTGCCGCCGTGTCCTGCACGCGCAGCTTCCAGGTGCCGTTGGCGACCTCGCTGGAGGCGTTCACCGTGTAGGTGGTGTTCACGTTGTCCGCCGAGTCCGAGGAGCTGGCGGACTTCAGGCGGTACGCCGTACCGTCCGGCGCGATCAGGTCGATGACCAGGTCACCGCGGTAGGTGTGGGTGATGTCCACACCGACCTGGAGGGCGGAGGGCGCGTTGCCGCTGCGGCCGCTGACGGTGATCGGGGACTCGACCGCCGAGCCGTTGTCGGGGATGGCGACGGCGGTGGTGCTGGTGAACGTGGTTCCGGTGCCGGTACCGCCCTTGACCGCCTGGACGGTCTTGGCGGCGTCCGCGAGGCCGGCGCCGCAGCCGCCGGAGCAGGAGCCCGGCAGCGGACGGGCGTTGGTCTTGATGGCCGACTCGATCTGCGCCGGGGTGAGGGCGGAGTTGGCCGACTTCATCAGCGCGACCAGGCCCGCGATGTGCGGGGTGGCCATGCTGGTGCCCTGGTAGTACGCGTAGCTCTCGGTGGAGGGCGTCTTCGTGCCGGAGTTCAGCGTGGACAGGATGCCGTTGGCGGTGCCGGTGCTGGTCTGGCCGCCGGGGGCGGAGATGTCCACCAGGGAACCGTAGTTGGAGTACGACGCCTTGGCGCCGGTGCGGTTGGTCGCGGCGACCGAGATGACGTTGTTGCAGTTGCCCGGCGAGTGGTTGGCCACGTTGTCGTTGTCGTTGCCCGCGGCCACGACGACCGTGGTCCCGCGGTTCACGGCCGCGTTGATCGCGCTCTGGGTGGCAGAGGTGCAGGCGCCGTCGCCGCCCAGGCTCATGTTGATGACCTTGGCGACGTTGCTGTTGGCCGGGACGCCGGAGACGGTGCCGCCGGAGGCCCAGGTGATGGCGTCGATGATGTCGGAGTCGTAGCCGCCGCACTTGCCGAGGACACGCAGCGGGGAGATCTTCGCGCCGTACGCGATGCCCGCGACGCCCTTGCCGTTGCCGGTGACGGCGGCGATGGTGCCCGCGACGTGGGTGCCGTGCCAGGAGGAGTTGCTGGCGGGGACACCGGCGCCGCAGTCGCCCGCCGCGTACCAGTCGCCCGGGTCGGCCGGGTTGCTGTCGCGGCCGTCGCCGTCGACGGACACGGCCGTGTCGGAGATGAAGTCGTAGCCGGCGACGATGTTCCCGGCGAGGTCGGAGTGCGCCACGTAGCCGGTGTCGATGACGGCGACGGTCACTCCGGAGCCCGTGGACAGGTCCCAGGCGCCCGGCACGCGCATGCCGGCGGTGTCCTCGAACAGGTCCCACTGCTTGGCGTACTCGGTGTCGTTCGGAGTGGCCATCGGCTTGTTGAGGCGGTCCGGTACGACGTAGGCGACCTGCGGGTCGGCCCGGTACTCCGCGACGACGTCGGCGACGTCCGCCTTGGTGACGTTCCCGCCGAGGTCGACGAGGGCGGCGCCGGTGCCGAGGCGGCGCTGGAAGTCGACGTCCTCGCCGGTCTCCTTCGCCTTCGTCTCGGCGTCGGCGGCGGCGGCCTTGTTCGACTTCGCCTCGGCGGCGGAGGACTTGTAGCCGACGATGAGCCGCTCGGCCGCGACGCCGGGGGCGGCCTCGGTCTGGGCGCTGGGGACGGCGGCTTCCCGGCCGGCGGGCTCCTGGGCCACGGCGACCTGCGCGGTGGCGGCGGTGAGCAGGGCCGCGGAGACCGCGGCGACGGATATGAGCGCCCGTCTCGGGGAGTTGGGGGTGTTCGGGGAGGAAGAGGTACGCACGGAATGGCCTTTCGTGCCGTGACTCCGCGCCGTGGGGCAGCGCGGAGGGCGGTCGGTGCGCTTCGTCGTCGAAGCGGAAGAAGCCCACAGGGGGGTGAACGAAAAGCGACAGCGAGGGCCGGCCGGATCAAGAAGCGACCCGTTCGGGGTTACCGGTGGGTCAGCTGTGCTCGAACGATAGGCAAAGGCACGGTCATAGGGGTACAGGGGAAACCCTCGATCCGGCCGGGAACACCCCCTGCGCGCAGGGCGGTTGCCCCCAGGTGGACGGCTTTGCCCCGGCTTGGCTCGCGCTGAACGCGCCGGGGTGGCGGCCCGTACCAGTACGGCAGCACACGTTGTCGCACCGGCCGAGGAGATGCTGACGGATGCCCCGCAGGAGAGCCCACCGCGCCGCCGTGGCGGCCACTTTGGCGACCCCGTTCCTGCTGCCGCTGTGGGCGGTGGGACCGGCCTGGGCGCACGGCGCGCCGACGGACCCGGTGAGCCGGGTGGTGGCCTGTTCCCCCGAGGGCGGCGCCCGGGCCGGCTCGGCCGCGTGCCGGGCGGCCGTGGCGGCCAACGGCGGCCCGTTCACGGCCTGGGACAACCTGCGGGTGGCGGGCGTGAACGGCCGGGACCGGCAGCTGATCCCCGACGGGAAGCTGTGCAGCGGCGGCCTGCCCGCCTACCGCGGTCTGGATCTGCCACGCGCCGACTGGCCGTCGACCCGCCTGAGGCCCGGCGCCGCGCTCACCCTGCGCTACGTCTCGACGATCCCGCACACCGGCACGTTCCGGCTGTACCTGACGAAGCCCGGCTACGACCCGGCGAAGCCGCTGACCTGGTCGGACCTGCCGGACAAGCCCTTCGCCGAGGTCCGTGACCCGGCCCTGACCGACGGCGCCTACCGCGTCCGGGCGACCCTTCCGGCGGACCGCGCCGGGCGCCATGTGCTGTACACGGTCTGGCAGAACAGCAGCACCCCGGACACCTACTACTCCTGCTCGGACGTGGTGTTCCCGGAACAACCGGAGCGGAAGGAGCCGAAGGAGCAGGGCGGCGCGGCCCGTACGTCCGCTCCCGCGTCGGCGTCTCCCACCGGCGAGGCCCGCAGGAGCCCGGCCGGGACGCGCGAGAGCCCTGCCGCGTCACCGGCGGCAGGGCAGGGTTCGCCCGGCAGGCCCGTGGCCCCGCGCGCCCAGGACGACAGCACGCCGGTGGCCTCGGACGCCGGACCCGCGTCGGGCCCGTCCGCGCCGCTGCTGGCGGGCGGCGCCGCCGCGGTGCTGGTGCTCACCGGCGGCGCCGCCCTGGCCGTACGACTGCGGCGGCGCTGAACTACCCGCCTGCGGGCTTCAGTTGACGTAGACGGTCTCGCCGGCGGCGTTCTTCACCGGGGCGTACTTCGCGGTGAAGTAGGCGTTGGCGAAGCACAGCGAGGAGCCCGACACCTTGGTGAACTGCTGGTTGGCGAAGGAGATGCCGTTGTCGGTGTTGTCGGTGGTGCCGGTCAGGCCGTCCGCCCGGTAGACACAGCTGATGGTGCCCAGCAGGGTGCGCAGCTTGACCGTGGACTGGATGACCGAGCCCGCGGCCGGGGTGACACTGACCGTGCCGTCGGAGGACACGGCGGTGCTGTACGGCAGGTTGTCCACGGTGATGCTGCTGACGCCGAGCACACCGACGACGTTGGTGGTGCAGCTCGCGGCGTCGAAGGTGTGGCCGGTCAGCGACTCGGTGGCGGTGCCGGGGGCGGCGGGGTTGTCGGTGACGGCGGCGGTGAACTGCGAGGAGGCACAGGAGATGCCGCTGGTGCCGGTCGCGCTCGAGTAGAAGGTGGCGCGGGAGCCGCTCGCCAGCGAGGCGGTGAGGACGTCCCCGACGGCGACGGGCGTGCCGCCGGCCGCGCCGGTGGTCAGGACCGGGGTGTCGGCGGCGGAGGCGGGGGCGGCCGCCGGGAGCGTGAGGGCGGCGACGGCGGCGGTGAGGGTGAGGAGGGTGCGCGTACGCATGCGGGTGTACCTCTTTCGGAGTGGGGGGTTGATCTTGAGGGAGTGAGGTGTGCTGTTCGGGGATGTGGGGGGTGCTCTTCGGGGCGCGGGTGAGGGATCGGCGGCCGGGCGACGCGTCGTCGTCCGCCGTTGCCGGTCCGTCACGCCTTCTCCGTACGTGACGGACCGGCAACGGCGGGCCGGTGTCCGGCCGGAGACCTGCGAGCCTCCGGCCGGGCCGGGTGGGGGGTGGCTGGGCACACGTCGGGCAGAGCGGTGGTGCCGGACAAGGCAGTGCCCGTGCGAGACGGGCGGTCCGGGAGAACGCGGACGGTGCCGCGGATGGATCCGGCGCCACGGATCCGTCGAAACTGCGAGAGTTGTAGACCTGAGTGACCGTCAGCGTCAAGGTCCCGTCGCAGAGTTGGCATGTCCGTACGGACTTCGGCACGGCCGCGCTCCGCGACGGCTCACGTCCGGCACACCATCACCACTTGCCGTTCACATTTCCCTTGACCCTTGGTGTAACCCCCGGTAACTTCCTGGATGGCTACCTCGGCGTCACGAGAAAGCCCTTGCGACCACCGGGAGCCGCAAGGACACCCGTGTGCCGCCGCCGTCCGCGCCAGGACACCGTGCCACTGGACTCGACCCGCACTTTCTATGCCTGGGAGCAGACATGGCCTCGTCCTCGGACCTCACGCCGCCCGCCACACCCACCCCCGAGACTCCGGGAAGCGGTTCCGCCGCCGGGCCGGAAAGGCGCGGCCGGGTCCGGCTGCGGCGCGCCGCGGTCATGGCGGTGCCGGCCACCGCCGTCGCCGCCGGACTGGCGATCATGACGGCCCAGGGCGCGCTGGGCGTGCAGTTCGCGATCTCCGGCATGCCCTTCACGGTCACCGCGACCGAGCTGAACGGCACCGGGTTCGCGCAGTTCGGCGGCCTCGACCAGATGGCGGAGGGCAGCCCGAACGAGGGGGACACCGGCGGGCAGGTGCTGGTCGTCACCTCCGTGATCAAGAACGCGACGCTCACCAAGCTGTGCCAGAGCGTCGACCTCGGCGGCACCAACCTCGTCATCACGGCGGGCGGCGGCGCGGAGAAGGTCACCGCCAGCGACCTGACCACCGACTCGACGGAACTGACGGGCAACGCGTCGTTCACGAACATCGAGATCGGCAACGACGCCAGCACGCTGGACAAGGCCGGACCGCTCGGCCGCGGCCCGAAGGGCGTGTTCAGCCAGCAGTCGGACACCGTGCGCATCGCCAATCTGCGGCAGACCAACTACGCCACCACCGCAGGGGTGTTCAAGCTGCCGGGCCTGAAGCTGCGCTTCAGCGACTCGGGGTGCTGATGCCGGCCGGTGCACGCCGGGCCTTCCGCGACTGGCGGGCCCGGCGGCCGTTCTGGGGCGGGCTGCTGCTCACCCTGGGCGGTGCTGAGATCCTGCTCACCCAGAAGGCGTCCCTGAAGGTGATCCTGCACGTCGGCATGCAGGGCCTGGCGGGCTATCTGCTGCCGGCCCTGATGGTGCTGCTGGGCCTGCTGATCCTCTTCAACCCGGCCCAGCGCCTGTTCTACTCGCTCACCGGCGTCCTGCTGTCGCTGGGCTCCTGGCTCACGTCCAACCTGGGCGGCTTCTTCATCGGCCTCCTGCTGGGGTGCGTCGGCAGCTGCCTGGCCTTCGGCTGGCTGCCGGACCAGGAGCCACGCCGCAGCCGCCGGCAGCGCAGGAAGGATGCCCGGGCCGCGGCCGCGGCCGGGGCCGACCGGGCGGAGGGGGCCGTACCCCAGTCCGGGTGACGCGGGCCGCCGGTCAACACTCCTGCGGCCGGGCCGACGGCTCGGCGGCCGCCGGGACGCCGGCCGAGGGTGCGGGCGGGGTGGTGGTGGCCGCTGCGCCCTCCTCCTCCCGCAGCGCCTTCGCCTCGCTCTTGAGGATCCGCATCGAGCGGCCCAGCGCGCGGGCCGTGTCCGGCAGTTTCTTCGAGCCGAACAGCACGACCAGCACGATCGCCACGACCAGCAGATGCCAGGGTTCCAGTCCGTTGCGCAGCACCGCGCGCCCTCCCTCTCCAACAGTTGCTATTTTGCGCAACTGTACAACCCGGGGTGGGATCGCCGTGACCGCCGGCTGAGCCACGTCCGGGCCGCCGTGAGGGCCAGGGCGTACACGCCGAGGACGGCCGCCAGCAGGGCGTAGGAGGCGAGGGGCAGCGCCGTCATACCGAGGGCGGCGCCCAACGGGCTCGGCGGCAGCAGCAGGCCTACGGCGGCCAGGGCGACGGCCGCGCAGGCGACCGGGCCGGCCAGGCGGGGGCCGCCGCTGCGCAGGAGCAGCATCACCACCGCCTGGGTGAGCAGGTTCTCGGTGAACCAGGCGGAGTGGAAGACGGCCACGTCGTCGAAGGGGTCGGGCCCGCGCAGGGCGAGCGCCACGACGGCGAAGGTGGCGAGGTCGGCGACGGCGTTGAGCAGCCCGAAGCCCAGCAGGAACCGCAGGAAGGAGCGGGGCCGCAGCACGGCCGGGCCGTGCGGCCCGGCCTCGTTCGCACGGTCGTGGGCGTAGGCGAGCTGAGCGGCGTCGAAGCACAGGTTCTGGGCGAGCACCTGAGCCGGGAGCATCGGCAGGAACGGCAGGAGCAGGCCCGCGCCGAGCATGGCCAGCACGTTGCCCAGGTTGGAGGAGAGGGTGACGCGCAGGTACGAGGCGATGTTGCCGCCGGCGTGCCGCCCGGCCGTGACGGCGTGCCCGAGCGCGGTGAGGTCCTTGTCGGCGAGCACGACGTCGGCGCTCTCCCGTGCCGCGTCGACGGCCGAGCGGGGAGCCGCCCCGACGTCCGCCGCCCGCAGCGCGGCCACGTCGTTGACGCCGTCGCCGAGGAAGCCGACGGTGTGCCCGGCAGCCCGCAGCGCGGCGACGATCCGCGCCTTGTCGTCGGGGGTGCAGCGGGCCACGACGGTGGTACGGGCGAGGAGGCCGGCGAGTGCGTCGCCGGGTGCCGCCCGGGCCGGTTCTCCGGCGGCACGAGCGGCGCCCGCGGCCCCGGCCACCAGACCCGGGCCCGGGACCCCGCGGACCGGGCCGGGCCCCGCACCGGCAGCCCCGACCGGGGGTTCGTCGTACAGGTCGATGCCCAGCTCCCCGGCCCGGCGTACCTCACCCGGATCCATCCCGAGGTCTGTGCAGACGCGGGCGGCCGTGGCGGGGTGGTCGCCGGTGAGGATCTTGACGGTGATGCCCCGTGCCGTCAGGCTGCGCAGGGCCTCGGCGGCCGTGGGGGCGAGGGCGTCGCGGAAGGTGACCAGGCCCCGGAGGTCGAGGCCCCGCGGGTCCGCGGACGGGCGGGGGCCGGCCGGGCGGTCGGCTGTGGCGACGGCGAGGACGCGCAGGCCGGACGCCGCCTCGCGGGCGGCCGAGGCGAGCAGCCGGTCCCGCTCGGCGGGGTCGAGCGCGCAGCGCTCCAGGACGGCTTCTGCCGCGCCGGTGACGATGACGCGGTGCCGGCCGAGGGAGCCGCGGACGACCGCCGTGGCGATCCGCCGTACCGGGTCGAAGGGCACCGCGTGGACGCCGTCGTACTCCTCGCCCACGGCACCGGCCGCCGCCAGCAGCGCCTCGTCGAGGGCGTCCGGCGCGGGCAGTTCGGCGAGCTGGAGCGTCCACCAGGCGCCGACGGCGGCCCAGTGCAGCACCTCCGGGTCGTCCCGCCCGGCCGCGTCGAGGGCGCGGTGGACGACCGGCCGGTCCTGGGTGAGGGTGCCGGTCTTGTCGACGCACAGCACGTCGACCGCGCCCAGGTCGTGCAGGGCGGGCAGCCGTTTGACGATGACGCCGTGCGTCCGGGCGAGGAGGGCCGCGCCGCGGGCCAGGCAGGCGGTGACGATCACCGGGAGCATCTCGGGGGTGAGGCCGACGGCCACGGCGACCGCGAAGGGCAGGGTCTCCAGGCCGCGTCCGCGCAGGGCCGCGTTGGCCATCAGCACCAGCGGCGGCGTGAGCAGCATGAACCGGATGAGGATCCAGGAGATGCCGTGCACGGACCGGTCGAAGGCGCTCGCCCCACGGCCGGCGGGCGGCCGGTGCGCGGCGGCGAACCGGGTCCGCTCCCCCGTGGCCAGAACCACGGCGGTGGCACTGCCGGAAGCCACCTCGCTGCCCTGGAAGCACAGGTCGGGCCGGGCGAAGGGGCCGTCCGGGGCGGCGCCGGGCAGGTCGGTGGCGGCCTTGGCGACCGGGGCGGACTCGCCGGTGAGCGCGGCCTGCCGCACGGTCAGCCCGTGGGAGCGCAGCAGGCGGACGTCCGCGGGGACGAGGTCACCGGGCCCGAGCCGGACGATGTCGCCGGGCACGAGGTCGGAGACCGGCACCTGTCGGGGCTGCGGCGCCTCGTCCCCGGTGGCGCGCCGCAGCACGGTGGCGGTGCCGGCGACCAGCTCGCGCAGGGCGGCCGTGGCGCGGTCGGCCCGGTGCTCCCCGCTGGCGCGCAGCACACAGCTGACCGCCACCAGCGCGAGGATCACCGCGGCGGTTCCCCAGGAGGCGACGGCCGCGGACACCAGGCCGAGGCAGAACAGGACGGCCGTGAAGGGGTCGCGCAGGGCGCGCACGCAGCGCCCGGGCCGGCTGGGCGTACGGCGCCGGGGCAGCGTGTTCTGGCCGGCCGAGGCCAGCCGGGCCTCGGCGTCGGCCTCGAGCAGACCGCGCGGTCCGGAATGCAGCCGCCTCAGCACCTGCAGCGCGGTGCCGTCGGCGGTCTCACAGGCCATGGAGGTGACGCTCCGGGGCGGCCCGGCCGGCCCGGTCGGTGAGCCGGCCCACCAGGAGCCGTACCACCTCGACGACGTCGGGCTCGTCGACGAAGTACACCTGGCGACGCCCCTCGCGGCGCGAACGCACCAGCCCGGCGAGCTTGAGCTTGGTCAGGTGCTGGCTGACCGCGGGCAGCGCCCCGCCGACCCGCTCCGCGAGCCCGGTGACGTCGCTCTCGCCCTGGGCCAGCGCCCACACGATGTGCAGCCGGGCGGGCGAGGCGAGCAGCCCGAAGGCCGCCGCCGCCTCGGCGAGCACGTCGGCGGACGGGTCCTCGAAGCCGTTGCCGGGATCCGTCACCGTCGTCGTCCTCCGTCAAGGTCGGGCCTGTCGTACGAACCGCCCCAGTCTAGGTGGCCGGAGACGTGCGGCAGGCGGGGCCGCCGGCCCGCCGAGAGCGCCCCGGACCGCACGGTCGGTATGAATATCCGCTGGTCAGGTGGCATGTCTCCTGCGGCGTTCGGCAGGCCGGACAGATCATCACGATGCGGCAGCAACACCTCACGTCCTGTGGTCACCGGCTTGACTACCGGTGTCCTCACACGGTTGGCTCCGGGCCAGCGAGAGTCACCCGGTCGGTGCACGTCACGCGGCTCCGCCTGCGCTCTCCCCATGCTCTTGCTCGGCCGCACAGCGAGGTGCCGCAGTCTCATGAACACCCCTCCCCGCTCCTCCAGACCCCGCCGCGGCGCGGCCCTGGCCGCCGTCGTCTGCCTGCTCGTCTCCGGCTGCTCCGCCTTCGGCGCCTCCTCCGGTGAGGGAGGCGACGCGGCACCGGCCGCCGGGGCCGGCGGCCGGATGAGAGTCGCCCTGGTCGCGCACGGCGGGAAGGGCGACGCCTTCTGGGACCTGGTGCGCAAGGGCGCCGAGGCGGCGGCCGCCAAAGACGGTGTCGACCTGACGTTCGCCAGCGACTCCGACGCCGGCGCCCAGGCCCGGCTGGTGCGGGACGCGGTCCGCGAGAGGGTCGACGGCATCGCGGTCACGCTGGCCAAGCCGCAGGCGATGCGCGCCCCGGTCGCCGAGGCGCGGCGGGCCGGCATCCCCGTCGTCGGGCTGAACTCCGGTATCGACGCCTGGAAGCCGGCCGGGCTGCTGGAGTACTTCGGGCAGGACGAGAGCGTCGCCGGGCAGGCCGTCGGCGACAAGCTGAACGGCCTGAAGGCCCAGCACGCCCTGTGCGTCGTCCACGAGCGCGGCAACGTGGCGCTGGAGGCGCGCTGCGCCGGGGTGAAGCGGACCTTCGGCGGCGAGACGGACAACGTCTACGTCGAGGGCACCGACCTGAAGGCCGTGCGGGCCGTGCTGACCGCCCGGCTGCGGCAGGACCCCACCATCGACGAAGTCGTCACCCTGGGCGCCCAGTTCGGGCTGGCCGCCGTCGAGTCCGTCCAGGAGGCGGGCAGCAGGGCGCGGGTGGCCACGTTCGACCTCGACAAGGACGTGGTGGCGGCCGTGCGCGACGGGCGGGTGCAGTTCGCGGTGGACCAGCAGCCCTACCTGCAGGGCTATCTCGCGGTGGACGCGCTGTGGCTGTACCGCACCAACGGCAACGTCAGCGGCGGCGGGGTCGCGCCGGTGCTCACCGGACCGGCGTTCGTGACGAAGGCGAACGTCGCCTCCGTCGCCCGGTTCGCCGCCTCCGGAACCCGCTGAGGTACCTATCCCGTGCGACCGTCGCCAAAGATTCGGTCACGTACGGCCCATAGGTTCACTTGGTGCGGATAACATCCTGCCCACCCCATGTGCCGTACCGGACCCGCGGCCACCCCGTTCCCGTCCCCCGTCCCCTCCCCGCCGCCCCGCTGATCGCCCTAGGACGACGATGTCTCCACGGACACGTGCCCGGCGCCGTCTCGGCTCCATCCGCCTCTCGCTGGTCCTGCTCGCCCTGGTGCCCAGCGTCACCCTCGCCGCCATGTGGGGTGTGACCACGATCCAGATGTTCTCGGAGGGCCTGCGGCTGCGGGACCAGACGGAGCTGAGCCGGTCGACCGGCGCCATGGGCACCGACGCCACGCTCCAACTCCAGCGGGAGCGCAGCCTGTCCGCAGCGTGGCTGGCCTCGCCGAGGGGGTCCCGGGCCGCCCTGGACGCGCAGCGCAGACGGACGGACGCGGCGGTCGCCAAACTGGTCGGGCAGGCGGACGCCATCGAGAAGGCGCCGTCGCGCGTCTCGGACCGGCTGTACTCGGTCCTCGGCGCGGTCGGCAGCCTGGAGTACTACCGCGACCAGGTCGACAGGCCCACCGACATCACAGCCGAGCAGGCGCTCGACCAGTACACGTCGATCATCGACGACCAGATCCACGCCTTCCAGGAGCTGTCCCAGGTCGACGACGGCGACCTCACCTCCGAGGCCGGCCCGCTGGTCGCGCTGGAGCACGCGGCGGAGCTGGTCTCCCGGGAGAACGCCCGGCTCACCCTCGCCTGGCACGCCGGGCACCTCGACGACCGGGCCTGGACCGATTTCTCCGAGCTGGTCAGCACCCGCCGCTGGCTGGTGCAGGACCAGATCCTGCCCGCCCTGCACGGCGGCGCCAAGACACAGACCGAGCGGATCCTGCGCAGCCCGCAGTGGCAGGAGCTGCAGAAGATCGAGGACGAGGTGCTGGCGGCCCGGGCCACGGACCGCGGCGGCGTCATCGCCCTGCCCGACCGGCACCGGCAGTGGGACGCCGCCATCAGCAGGCTCTCGGCGCAGTACGAGGATCTCATCCGGCAGCAGACCGGCGCGCTGCTCGACCGCAGCGCCGACAAGGCGGACAGCCTGCTGATCAAGGCCGGTGCGCTCAGCGCCGCCGGACTGGTCGCCCTGCTGCTGTGCGTCGGCATGTCCTGGCGGATCACCCGCTCGCTGTCCCGGCGGCTGCGCGGCCTGCGGATGGCCACGCTCAGCCTCGCCGAGGAGCGGCTGCCCGACGTGGTGGCCCGGCTGGAGCGCGGCGAGCAGGTGGACGCCGAGTCGGCGACGACCCCGCTGGACTACGGCGACGACGAACTCGGCCAGGTCGCCCAGGCGTTCAACACCGCGCAGCGCACCGCCGTGCTCTCCGCGATCGAACTCGCCGACACCCGCCGCGGCTTCCAGAAGATCATCCTGGGGATCGCCCGGCAGAGCCAGAACCTGGTCAACCTCCAGCTCAGCAAGCTCGACGCGCTGGAGCGCCGGCACACCGACCCCGACGTCCTCAAGGGCCTGTACGAACTGGACTCCACGGCCAGCCAGCTGCGCCGGTACGAGGAGAACCTGGTCATCGTCAGCGGAGAGCGGCCGGGCCGCAGCTGGAGCCGGCCGGTCGCGCTGATCGACATCCTGCGCAGCGCCGTCGGTGAGGTCGCCGAGTACCAGCGGGTGGAGGTGCACACCGAGGAGGAGGTGGCCATCGCCCCTCCCGCGGTGGCCGACGTGATCCATCTGCTGGCCGAGCTCATCGACAACGCGACCGTGTACTCGCCCGCGCCGAGCCCGGTGTGGGTGCGGGCCGTGATGGTCGCCAAGGGGCTGGCCGTCGAGGTCGAGGACCGGGGCCTCGGCATGTCCGAGGAGGACTACGCCTCGCTCAACGGCAGCCTGGCCGAGCCGCCGAAGTTCGACGTGGTCGCGCTCGCCGACGACCTCCGGCTCGGCATGTTCGTCATCTCCCAGCTCGCCCACCGGCACGGCATCGCCGTCACCCTGCGCCCGTCGCCGTACGGCGGCACCACGGCGATCGTGCTCGTCCCGCACGACATCGTGGTCCGGGACGCCCCGGACGCCGACGCGCCCGACCCGCAGGAGGTGAGCGGCGCGGCGGACCGCCGACAGGCGGCGAGCACGCCGGAGTTGCCCCGCGTGCCGTACACGCCGGAGACGGCGAGCGCGGCGGAGACGGGCGGCAGGCCGGACACACGGAACGCAGCGGACAGGCCCGAGTCGGCCGCCGGCGTGCCGTGGGGACGGAAGACGGCGGGCACGCAAGAGGTAACCGGTGCGCCGGACGCACGAAAGAACGCGGGCACGCCCCAGGCGACCGGCGTGCCGGACGCACGGAAGACGGCGAGCACGCACGAGATGACCGGCACGCCGGACGGACAGAAGACGGCGAGCACACCCGAGGCGACCGGCACGCCGGACGCACGGGGGGCTGCGCGAACGCCCGAGTCGACCGGCACACCGGACACCCGGGAGACGGCGAGCCCGCACGAGGCGACCGGCACGCCGGACGCACGGGGGGCGGCGCGAACGCCCGAGTCGACCGGCACACCGGACACCCGGGAGACGGCGAGCCCGCACGAGATGACCGGCACGCCAGACGCGCGACAGACGGCGGGCACGCCCCGGGCTACCGGTGCGCCGGACGCACGGGAGGTGGTGGAGGGCGAGCGCGGTGAGGTCGCCGCAGCACCTCGGCCGGCCGGGCCTGCCCGGGAGTCCCAGTTCCGGGCCCGTGTTCCCGTGAGGGCCGCCGCCGTCGCCGCGCCCGTGCCGCGGACGGACGGGCTCGCCCCGCTGCCCCGCCGCATCCCGCAGACCAGCCTGGCCGCCGAGCTGCGCGAGGAACCCCCGCCCACCCCGGACGACGGCTTCCCCGACGACTTCACCGCCGAGCGCGCCGCCGCCTCCCTCGCCTGCTTCCAGCGCGGCACGCTCCAGGCGCGCGACGACGGCGACCCGCCGCACGGCCCCGGGGAGGCGGCCATCCCACAGCAGGCCGCCGGCCCCGTCGCCCCCTCGACTCCCCCCGCCGACCGCTGACGAAGGAACACCGCCATGACACGCCCCATCCCCGCCACCCACACCCAGCTGGACCAGCTGCTGACCGGACTCGTGGAGCGGGTCGCCGACGTGAACCACGCCGTGGTGCTCTCCGAGGACGGACTGGTCGTCAGCAAGTCCACGGGATTCCTGCGGGACGACGCCGAGCGGCTCGCGGCGACCGCGTCGGGACTGATGAGCCTGAGCAAGGGCGTCAGCATGGACTTCCGGGGCGGCCCGGTGCGCCAGGCGCTCATCGAGATGGCCCACAGCTACCTGATCCTCACCTCGGCCGGTCCCGGCGCCCATCTGGTCGTGCTGACCGGCCCCAACGCGGACGTCGGTGTCGTGGCGTACCAGATGAACATGCTGGTGAAGAAGATCGGCGAGCACCTCAGCGCGGCGCCGCGCGGCACCGTCGGCCCCGGCGCGTGAGGTGAGCGGAGGCGACACGCCGGGCCGGCTGGTCAGACCGTTCACCCTGACCGGTGGCCGGACCCGGCCCAGCCGGGCCGGCTTCACGCTCATCACGACGGTGACCGCGGTGGATCCTCAGCCGGAGGCGGCCGCCCGGCCGCAGCCCGAGCACACCCGGATCCTGCGGCTGTGCGAGCGGCCGATGGCGGTGGCGGAGATCGCCGCGCGCCTGGACCTGCCGGTGAGCGTGGTCGTCATCCTGCTCAGCGACCTGCTGGAGGCGGGCCGGATCACCGCGCACCCGCCGCGCCTGCTCTCCCGTACCACTCCTGACCTGGACCTGCTGCAGAAAGTGAGGGACGGCCTTGGCCGGCTCTGAGCCCGCCGCCGGCGCGCCCGCGGCACCCGACACGGTCAAGATCCTCATAGCCGGCGGTTTCGGAGTCGGCAAGACGACGATGGTCGCCTCGGTCAGCGAGATCGTGCCGCTGCGCACCGAGGAGCCGCTGACCATGGCCAGTCTGGGCGTCGACGATCTGGAGGGCATCGAGCAGAAGCGGGCCACCACGGTGGCGCTGGACTTCGGCCGCATCACGATCAGCGACGACCTGGTGCTGTACCTGTTCGGCACGCCGGGGCAGCAGCGGTTCTGGTTCATGTGGAACGACCTGGCCGTCGGCGCGCTCGGTGCGGTCGTGCTGGTCGACGTACGCCGCCCGGACTCCAGTTTCGCGGCGATCGACTTCTTCGAGCGCCGGGGCATCCCGTTCGTCGTGGGCGTGAACGGCTTCTACGGCGAGCACCCGTATCCGCCCGACGACATACGGGAGGCCCTGGCGCTGCCGGAGGGCGTGCCGGTGCTGCTGTGCGACGCGCGGGAGCGCCAGTCGTGCCGGGACGTGCTGATCGCCCTGATCGACCGGCTGATCGCGTCAGCGGTCACCTCCTGAGGGGCCGGCGGGGTCAGTCGAGGCCGGCGGAGCTCAGCCAGTCCCTGGCCACGTCCAGCGGGTCCTTCTTCTCCAGCTGTACCTGGGCGTCCAGCTTGAGCAGGGTGGCCGTGTCCAACTTGGCCGAGACCGCGTTGAGGGCGTCCACGCCCTTGCTCGGGACCTCGCCCTTGCGGATGAGGGGCTGCACGTTCTGGAAGCCGAAGAGGTTCTGAGGGTCCTTCAGGACGACGAACTTCTCCTTCTGGATGGTGGGGTCGGTGGTGAAGATGTCCGCGACCTGTACGTCGTTCTTGCGCAGGGCCGCCTGGGTGAGCGGGCCGCCCGCGTCGAGCGCCTTGAAGGACTTGAACGTCAGGCCGTACACGGACTTCAGGCCCACCAGGCCCTGGTGCCGGGTCTGGAACTCGGGCGAGGCGCCGATGACCAGCTTCGGGGCGATGTCCTTCAAGTCCCCGATGCCGGAGTCGGCGGTCAGGCCGTACTTCCGGGCGGTGGCCGCGTTGACGGTGACGGAGTCCTTGTCCTGCGCGGCCGAGGGCTCGAGCAGTTCCAGCTTCGGGTCGAGCTTGGCCTCGATGGCGGCCGTGGTCTCCTCGACGCTCTTCGGCTTGGCCTTGGCGTCGAGGTAGGCGAGCAGGGAGCCGTTGTACTCGGGCAGGACGGTGAGGGAGCCGTTCTTCATCAGCCCGTACGTCGTCTCGCGGCTGCCGATGTTGTGCTTGTAGGCGACCTTGACGCCCTTGGCCTTGAGTGCCTCGCCGTAGATGTCGGCGAGCAGGGTGCTCTCGGAGAAGTTGTTGGAGCCGACCACGACGGTGCCGGCCTTCGCCTTCTCACCGGCGAGGGGGTTGTCGGAGGTGCCACCGGAGGAACAGCCCGCGAGCAGCGCCGCCGCGGCGGTGAGCGCGACGGCCGCCGCGCCGGTGTGCCTCGTGGTGGACCAGCTGCTGTGTGCGGTGGAAGTCATCCACTGATCCAAACCAGCCATGTGCCGGTCCGTCAACACCGGCCGTGTGACGTTTCGTTGAAACGTGCGGTGACCGTCACGCGGTGGGCGGGCCCGCGGGACGGCGTCAGCGCCTGCGCACCCCCGGCGACACCGCCAGCCGTCCCACGGCCCAGAACACCGCGAGGGTGGCCAGGGCCAGGACGGCGACCAGGGTGGCGCCGCCGACCACCTTCTCGTAGTCGCGCTGGTACAGGCCGTCGACGATGTACCGGCCGAGGCCGCCGAGGCTGACGTAGGCGGCGATGGTGGCCGTGGAGACGATCTGGATGGCCGCCGAGCGCAGGCCGCTGAGGATCAGCGGCAGCGCCACGGGCAGTTCGACCTGGAACAGGATCCGTGTCTCGGGCAGGCCCATGCCCCGGGCGGCGTCCACCGGCGCGGGGTCGACGGAGCGGACCGCCTCGTAGGTGGTGACCAGGATCGGCGGGACGGCGAGGACGACCAGCGGGATCATCACGGGCAGCAGGCCGAGGCCGAGCAGGACGGCCATCAGCACCAGCAGGCCGAAGCTGGGCAGGGCGCGGGCGGCGGTGGCGAGGAAGGCCAGGGCGTTGCCGCCCCGCCCGGTGTGGCCGGTGAGCAGGCCGACGGGCAGGCCGATCGCGGCGGCGAGGGCCAGGGCCAGCAGCGAGTAGCGCACGTGTTCCAGCAGGCGGGTCGGGATGCCGTCGTAGCCGTGCCAGTGGGCGCTGTCGCTGAAGAAGGCGTGCACGAAGTTCAGGACGTTCACCGGAGCGCCTCCCCCGCGGCGGACTTCGGGCGCCCCCGCGTGCCGCGTGTGCCGCGCGGCATCCACGGGGTCAGCAGCACCCGGAGCAGGACCAGCAGGGCGTCGCACAGGATCGCCAGGACGGCGGTGGTGAGGACGGAGTTCACCGCCAGCTCGGGCCGGTCGTACTTCTGCGCGTCGGCGAGCAGGTTGCCGAGCGCGCCCTGGTTGCCGATGAGCGCGCCGACGCTGACCAGCGAGATGCTCGACACGGTCGCCACCCGCAGCCCGGCGAGGATCGCGGGCACCGCGATCGGCAACTGCACCTGGAGGTAACGCCGTACGGGCCCGAAGCCCATGGCGGTGGCCGCGGCCAGGGTCTCCTGCGGCACCGACCGCACTCCGTCGACGATCGCCGGGACGAGCACCACCAGGCTGTACACGGCCAGCGGGATCATCACGGTGAGCTCGCTCTGGCCGGTGTAGTCGATGAGGACGACGAAGAAGGCCAGGGAGGGGATGGCGTAGAGCACGGTCGTCACCCCGAGCACGGGCGCGTACAGCCAGCGCACCCGTACGCACAGCTGGGCGACCGGTAGCGCCAGCAGCAGCCCGGCCGCCACCGGCAGCAGCGCCTCACGCAGGTGCAGTCCGATCAGTCCGGGGTAGCTGGACTGCAGGTCGCTGGGGATGTCGAAGAAGCCGTTCATCCGGCGACCTCGGCGTCGGCGCGGTGGGCGTCGCGGATGGCCTCGCCGATGGTCTGCTGGGAGACGACGCCGGTGACCCTGCCCTCGGCGTCCACGGCGACGGCCCAGCCGGTGGGCGACAGGACGGCGCAGTCCAGGGCGACGCGCAGCGAGTCGGTGCCGGGCACGAACGGCCGCCCGTACGGCAGGAGCCGCTCCGGCCGGATGTCACCGGCCGTCAGGTCCCGCGGCTCGGCCCAGCCGAGCGGCCTGCCGTCCGCGTCGGTCACGAGGAGCGGGCGGGCGTCGGGGATCCGTTCGGCGGTGGCGTCGACGCGGACCACCGGCTCGGTCGTCAGCTCCAGCCGACCGGACGGGAAGAACGACAGCCGCCGGATGCCGCGGTCGGCACCGAGGAAGTCCTCGACGAAGGCGTCCGCCGGGTCGGACAGCAGCTCGGCGGGCGGCGCGAACTGGGCGAGCGTGCCGCCGGTGCGCAGCACGGCGACCTTGGTGCCGAGCTTGACGGCCTCGTCGATGTCGTGCGTGACGAAGACGATGGTCTTGCCCAACTCGGCCTGCAGCCGCAGCAGTTCGTCCTGGAGTCCCTTGCGCACCACGGGGTCGACGGCGGAGAACGGCTCGTCCATCAGCAGCACCGGCGGGTCGGCGGCCAGCGCCCGCGCCACGCCGACGCGCTGCTGCTGTCCGCCGGAGAGCTGGTAGGGGTAGCGCTCGGCGAGCGCTGCGTCGAGCCCGACCCGCTCCATCAACTCCCGTGCCCGCGCCCGGGCCTTGTGCCTGCCCCAGCCGAGCATGCGGGGCACGGTGGCGATGTTGTCGACGATGGTGCGGTGCGGGAAGAGGCCGGCGTTCTGGATGACGTACCCCATGGACCGGCGCAGCCGGGTGACCGGCTGCCGCTGGATGTCCTCGCCGTCGAGCAGGATCGTTCCCTCGCTGGGTTCGACCATCCGGTTGATCATCCGCAGGATGGTGGTCTTCCCGCATCCCGAGGGTCCGACCAGGACGGTGATCGCGCGGTCGGGGATCTCCAGGGTGAGCCGGTCGACCGCCACCGTGCCGTCCGGGTACCGCTTGGTGACTGATTCCATCCGTATCAAAACGCCGAACGCCCTTCGGGTCTGGCGGACATCGCCCGCCTTGCGGTCACGCTGCGCGCAGGCCGTTGCGGGCCGAGTCTAGACGGCGAGTGGTACGGGTTCCCTGTCGCGTTCCCGGAGCTGCTGTACTGGCTGGACGCCTACAGCGGGCTGTTCCGGCTGGACGCCTCCGGCGCGAGCTGACCGAGGGGCCCGCCGGGCGACGAGCGTGCCGGCCGGGCGTTCGCCGTGAGCTGCGGGGGCGCCACCGGGAAGCCTGCCGTCCGCAGCACCCGCCGCTCGGCGTCCACCGCGAACACCTCGCAGCCCTCCCGCGAGGCGGCCCATCCGACGCCTGCCACGTCCATCGCGAAGGCGGCGGTGGCCGTGGTGTCCGCGACGGTCAGCGAGGACGCCACGACCGTCACGGAGAGCAGGCCGGTGGCCGGACGCCCGGTCCGCCCGTCGAGGATGTGGTCGCCCCGCTCGTAGCGCGCGGAGGTGGCGATCGCCCCGTCGGTGAGCACGGCGACGGCGCACACCTGGCCGGCCTGCTCGGGGTGCCGTACCCCCACGCGCCAGGGCCCGCCGGCCGTGACCACGTCACCGCCGGCGTTGAGCACGAACCGCCTCGCCCCGGCGGCCCTGAGCAGGCCGGCCGCCCGCTGCACGGACCAGCCCTTCACCACGGCGCAGGGATCGAGGCCGCGCCCCGGCAGGCGTACGTCGAAGGCGCCGCCGGTGGCGATCCGGTACTCCTCGCACACGTCGAGGACTTCGCGCAGGTCCGCGCTGACGTCCCGGTACGCCAGCTCGCCCCGGCCGAGCCGGCACACCTCGCTGCCGGAGCGGAACGGGCTGAACCGCGCGTCGACCGCGCGCAGCCAGGCGAAGACCGCGTCCGCGGTCTCCTCGCCGATGTGCGCGTCGTCGACCCGCAGCGACACCGGGAAGCCCATCACATGCTCGACACGGCGCACGTCAGGCGCCTTTCGCGTCGAGGGCCGCCTGGAGGGACGTCCGGTAGCCGTCGCTGGTGACGGTGGCCCCGGAGACCGTGTCGATGTCGGCGCTCTGCGCCTGGAGCGTCTCCCGGACGAGCTGCGGTACGGCGGCCCTGGTCTGCGGGTGGTCGGGTTGGCGCAGCATCCGCACGGAGGCGATCCTGTCGCCGTCGAAGGTGACTTCCACCTGCACCGGACCCTTCTCGGTGTCCACGGTGGGGCCCGCCACCACTCGGCCCGGGCCGTCCGGCGCGGCCGAGGGCGTCGCGGGTGCGGCCGCCTGGCTGGACGCCGTTCCCTGCGACGGCTCGTAGCGGAACACCGGGACCAGACCGGCGACGCTGAGGACCAGGACGGGTATCGCTCGTTTCACGGTGGGTTCCTCGTCTCCGTCACTCGTCCGGGTCAGCCCGCCAGGCTGAAGCGCTCGAAGTGGATCTGCCGCTTGGGCACGCCCAGTTCGCGCAGGGTGCCGAGCACGGCGCGCATCATCGGGGGCGGGCCGCACAGGAAGACGTCCCGGCCGGCGATGTCCGGCACGAGCCGGGCGAGTTCGGCCGGGGCCAGCTTGTCGGGGACCGGCGGGCCGGTGACCAGGTGCAGCTCGGCGCCCTTGGCGTGGGCGAGCTCGCGCAGCTCGTCGTGGAGGACGGCGTCGCGTTCGGTGGCGACGCGGTGGAGCACGACGGCGTGCCCGTGCAGTTCCTCCAGCAGGGCCCGGATGGGGGTGACGCCCACGCCGCCGGCAATGAGCAGGGCGTCGGGGCGGGTGCGGTGCAGGGCGGTGAAGGCGCCGTAGGGGCCCTCCGCGAAGACCCGTGTGCCCACCTTCAGGTGCCGCAGGGCCGCGCTGCCGTCGCCGGCCGCCTTGGCGGTGAGGCGGAGCGTTCGGCCGTCGGGGGCGGCGGACAGCGAGAAGGGGTTGGCCTGCCACCAGCGGTCCCGGGTCAGGAACCGCCACAGGAAGAACTGTCCGGCCCGGGCGGGCAGCCGGTCCAGGTCGCGGCCGGTGATGTGGACGGAGACGACGTGGTCGTTCTCCGGGACGACCGCCACCACCCGGAACCGGTGACGCCAGTTCCGCCACAGCGGCAGCACCAGCCGCCCGGCGGCCAGCGCGGTCAGCGCCGCGCCCCACAGCGTGTACCAGTACGCGGTGGCGGCGGGCGACGCGGTGAACGTGGACCCGACCGCGACCTGGTGGGTGAAGGCCAGCACCACGGCGACGTAGGTGTACAGGTGGATGAAGTGCCATGTCTCGTACGCCAGTCTGCGCCGGGCCCAGCGGGCCGAGACCGCGCCGACGGTGAAGACCAGCACCGTGGCCACGACCGCCCGGAGGACGCCCTCGGTGGTCTCGGCGAGGTCGACCAGCTGGTGCACCGGGTCCGTGGACGTCAGCCGCGCGTAGCCGAGCGTGATGAACACCGCGTGCCCGAGCAGGGTCCACACCAGGCCGAAGCCGACCAGGCGGTGCCAGGAGGTGAGCCGGTCCATGCCGATCCGGCGGTCCAGCCAGGGCAGCCGGGCCACCAGCACCAGCTGGAACGCCATGAGCAGCGCGCCGTACAGGCCGGTGAGGCGGCCGAGCAGCACCAGGGCGTTGGAGCTCGCCCCGGCCTGGGTGAAGAAGACGGCCACGGCGACGGCGTTCGCGGCCAGGACGGCGTACAGGCCGGTGCGGGCCACCGCCCTGGGGCGTCGTCTCGCCGTGGGGGGTGCGGGGGGCGATTGGACAGCTGTCACAGCCGGCTGCTCCCTTGATCGGGTCCTGGGACTTTGAGCTTGGCCCCGGGGACCTGTCGAACAGCTATCGGTCAACTTTCAAGTTTTTATCGATCGCCGGGAGGAGGGCCGCGGGCCTGCGGTGTCCGGGCCGGCGTGCCGCAGTATGGGCGGGTGGAAAAAGTACGACTCCTCGTCGTGGACGACGACCCGCCGATCGCCGACCTGGTGGCGACGGTCGCCCGCTACGAGGGCTGGGAGGCGGTCACCGCGCACTCCGGTGAGCAGGCGCTGCGCCGCGCCGCCGAGTTCCAGCCGGACATCGTGGTGCTCGACCTGATGCTGCCCGGCCTCGACGGCTTCGGCGTGCTGGACCGGCTGCGGCGCTCGGGGACGATGGTGCCGGTGGTGTTCCTCACCGCCCGGGACGCCGTCGCCGACCGGGTGGCGGGACTGACCCGGGGCGGGGACGACTACCTGGTCAAGCCGTTCGCGGTGGAGGAGCTGATGGCGCGGCTGCGGACCGTGCTGCGGCGCAGCGCCGGGCCAGGTTTCCCGCGCTCGGTGCTGCGGGTCGGGGACCTGACGATGGACGAGGACACCCGCGAGGTGCGCCGCGGCGAGCGGCTGCTCACCCTCACGCCGACCGAGTACGAGGTGCTGCGCTACCTGATGCGCAAGTCGCCGGCCGTGCTCACCAAGGCGCAGATCCTCGACCACGTGTGGGAGTACGGCTTCGGCGGCCGCTCCAACGTCGTCGAGCTGGTCATCAGCCGGCTGCGCCGCAAGCTCGACGACACGGGGGAACCGCTCATCCACACCGTGCGCGGCTTCGGGTACGTCGTCCGGCAGGCCGCCGGGTGACCGGGCGGCTGCGCGCGGCGTACCGGCGCCTCAGGCTCGGCACCCGGCTCGCGCTGGGCCTCGGGGCGCTGGCGCTGGTGGTGTTCGCGGTGGTCGGCACGGCCCTGACCACGTACATGCGGGACTACCTGTCGGCGCAGCTCGACACCCAGCTGGCGCAGGCCCAGATCGCCCAGTCCAAGAGCATCGCGGACTACGGCACGCTCACCGGCAAGAAGTACTACAGCTGGTTCTACGCGGTGTACGACGTGTCGGACGGCACGCCCGAGCTGCGCCGGCCCGAGGACCCCGCCGACCTGCCGCAGGACGTCGACGACTTCACCGCCCTGGCCCGGGCCCAGACCACCGCGCACACGGAGCTGCTGCGCACCGCGCACCTCAGGGGCGCGGGCGCCTACCGGCTGCGTGCCTGTGAGGTCGAGCCCGGTGTGGTGCTGGTGAGCGCCGCGCCCCTGGACGACATCCAGGACACCGTCAGCCAGCTGATCACGATCCAGGTGGTGACGTTCGTGCTGGCGCTGCTGGCCCTGGTGATCGTCGGCCGCAGGATGCTGCGGCGCGGTCTGCAGCCGCTCAGCGACATGGCGCACACCGCGCACGGCATCGCCTCCCACGACCTGACCGAGTCGGCGGCCCGGCTGCCGCTGCGCGCCGACGGCCCGGGCGGCGGCCCGGAGGTGGAGGAACTGCGCACGGCCTTCAACACGATGCTGGAGCACATCGATGCGTCCCTGGCGGTGCGCGCTCGGGCCGAGCAGCGGCTGCGCCGTTTCGTCGCGGACGCCTCACACGAGCTGCGCACGCCGCTGATGTCGGTGCGGGGGTACGCGGACCTGTTCCAGTACGCCGCCGCCAACGCCCCCGAGGAGCGGGACCGGCATCTGGCCCGGCTGCGGGCGGAGGCCGCCCGGATGGGTGTCCTCCTGGACGACCTGCTGCTGCTCGCCCGGCTGGACGCGGCGGAGGCCGAGGCGCCGCTGCGGCCGTCGGACACGGACCTGACGGACCTGGTGCAGCAGGCCGCCGACGCCTTCCGCGCCGCCCACCCGGACCGGCCGCTGACGGTGCGCGCCGGCTCCGGGCCGCTGCGGCTGCACCTGGACGCGCAGCGCATCCGGCAGGTCCTGGACAACCTCCTCACCAACGCCGCCGTGCACACCCCGCCCGGCACGCAGGTCCGTGTCGAGGTCGCCGTCCGGGCCGGTACGGCCCTGGTGCGGGTGGCGGACTCGGGCCCCGGCATTCCGCCCGAGGACCAGGAGCGGGTCTTCGACCGTTTCTACCGCGTCGACAAGGCCCGCAGCCGGGACCGCGGCGGCAGCGGCCTGGGCCTGGCGGTCGCCCGGTCTTTGGTGCGGGCCCACGGTGGCACGCTCGAGGTGGCCAGCCGCCCGGGGGCGACGGTGTTCACGGTGGCGCTGCCGGTGGACGAGGCCGGTCCCGGCGAGGCTCCGGCCGCCGCCGAGCGGGCCGAGCCCGCGGCACTCCCGTCGCCGGCGCCGCCCTCACCGGGTGCTCCGGTGCGCTGAACAGCCGTGCCAGGGCCCGGCTCGACGGCCCCGGGCCGAGCGCTCGGTGCTTCCTGCAGCGGCCCGGTCAGCGCTCCTCGTCCGGGCCCCCGTTCCAGTCGTACGGCCCTCCCCCGCGCCACTCGATCAGCTCGGGGTCGTCGACGGCCGTGTCGACCGGGGGCAGGCCGGCCCCGTGCAACAGCTCCAGCACGTCGAACAGACCGTGGGCGGTGCCCACGGTCTCGCCTCGGATGGTCACCCGCCGCCCACCGTCCGGCTCCGGCGGGAACACGACCACGGGGGGAGGTCGGTCCATAGCACCACCATGCGCTGACACCGCCCTCACCGCCAGTGCTGCGCCGCTCACCCGAACGAGACTGGGTGTGCCGCCCGGGCCGCGGTCCTGTGCTCGGTGGCGTGTACCGGGGACGGTCAGGGGCGGGCCGCGTGGGCGAGGCGGGCCAGGGCCACGGCGCCCCGGCAGCCGTCCGGGACCCAGTCGAGGGTGAGGCCGAGGGCGTCGAGGCGGGGGGTGAGGAGGGCGGTCAGCGGGCCGTCGGGACCGAGCAGCCCGCCTGTGGCGACGATCCGCTCCCCGGGGCGGGGCCGCAACGCCCGTACGCTGTCGGCCAGATGACCGGCGGCCTCGTCCAGCAGGGCCTCGGCGACGGGGTCCCCGGCCCGGGCCGCCTCGGCCACCAGCGGGGCGAACCGGGCGAGACGGACCGGCGGATCGCCCATGACGGCGGGCAGGACGTGCCTGCGGTAGGCCTCGCGGTGACGGCGCGACCAGGCCGTGGAGGCGGCCGGCTCCGCGTGCGCCGTCCCGGCCGCGCGGCCGGGGGACCCGCCGGTCCCTGGCTGCTCCGGCCCGCCGGGCAGCACCTCCTCCGGCACCCCCAGCGCCCGCCCCACCCGCACCCCCAGTACCGTCTCGGGCCCCCGTCCGTCGGCCATCCGCAGGGCGGCCCGTACCGCCGCGCGGCCGAGCCAGAAGCCGCCGCCGTCGTCGCCGAGGAGCCAGCCGCCGCCGTCCACGACGGCCGTGCAGCGGCGGCCGGTGACGCGCGTGGCGATCGCGCCCGTGCCCGCCACCAGGGCGAGACCGTCGGCGGGTGCGCCGGGCGCGGAGGCGAAGACCGCCTCGATGTCGCTGCCGACGGTGACCGAGCCGGCGGTGATGCCCAGCCGGCGCAGGGCGGCGGTGAGGGCGGACAGCGCGCTGCCGCGGCCCGGTCCGCCGGGTGAGACGCCGCCGCCCGCGAACCCGCCGGCCACGGCCACCACCCGGCTGCGGTCCGGCTCGGGCACGGCCCGGCCGACGGCCTCGGCGAGGTGCTCGGTGAGCTGCGGCACGGGAACCGTCAGCGCGTTGCCCGGCCCGGCGGCGCCTTCGCCGAGCCACGGGAGACCACGCCCCTCCCGGGCCGCCTCGGCGGGGGCGAGGACGGCACGGGTACGGGTGCCGCCGGCGTCGACGCCGACCACGAGCTCTTGGTGCATTGCCTCACCCTCCGGCGGCTGGGCGGCCGAGCCCGTGTCCAGGGCAGGCCCGTCACCAGGAGGATCCCACCCACTCCCACGGGGTGGGAGCGCCGCCGCCTGCGGCCGTGGGCCCGTTTGCGCGTTCCCCAGGGGGCACTCGTCGAGCGGCGAGAAGGACGGCCCGGTGGTTGAGTGACCACTGGGGCACCTCTGGGAGAAGGGACCGCCGCACAGATGAACCTGCGACCGCTCTCCGACACACGGCACACGGGAGAGGACCGGGGCACCGCTCTCCTGGGCATCTACCTCAACGACCACCTGGCGGGCGCCACCGCCGGTGCCGAGCGGGCCCGGCACATGGCGCGGTCCTACCGCGGCTCGGACCTCGGCGCGGCGATGGACCCGATCGCCGCCGAGATCGCCGAGGACCGCGCGAGCCTGGCCCGCATCATGCGGCGGCTCGGCGTCCCGCTGCGGCAGTACAAGGTCTACGCGGGACGGGTCGCCGAGCTGGCGGGGCGGCTGAAGAGCAACGGCCGCCTGGTACGCCGGTCGCCGCTGAGCCCGATGCTCGAACTGGAGGCGCTGCGCCTCGGGGTCGAGGGCAAGACGGCCCTGTGGCAGACGCTCCGCCGGCTCGCCGACGACGACGAACGCCTCGACGCGCGGATGCTGGACGAGCTGCTGGAACGGGCCCGGCGGCAGCAGAACACGCTGGAGGAGTTGCGCCGCCGCCAGATCGGCGAGGCGTTCCTCGGAGCGTGACGCCGCGCCGTCACAGGAACGTACAGGGGCCTCGGAAGGTTCAGCGCTTCCTGCGGCCCTTGCCGCCGCCCTGCGCCTTGCTCACCTCGCGGGCCAGTTCCTCCTTGGTCATCGAGGACCTGCCCTCGATGCCGAGTTCGCGGGCCTTGTCGTACAGCTCCGCCCGGGTTCCGCCGGCCTGGCTCTCCGTGCGGGTGCCAGTGCCGCCGGCCTTGGCCGTACTGCCCTTGGCCGTACCGCCCTTCGGCGCGCCGCCGCTCCTCGCCGTGGAACCCGCCGTCCTGGCCCCGCCTTCGCCGCCCTGCGGGCGCCGGGCGGTCCGAGGGCCGGTGTCCGTGCCGCCGTCGACGGCGGCGAGCGGCTGCCCGGCCAGGGCGCGGGACCGCCGGGCCGCGAACTGGAGGCCCAGTTCCCGCAGACGGTCCTCGTCGACCGCCTCGCGCAGGGCGGGCAGGATCTCGTTCTCCTCCTCCTCGACGTGGTGCAGCACGGCGCTGATCCACTCCTGGAGAGCCTGGTCGAACTCCTGGCTCTCCCAGTCCATCTCCAGCAGATGCCTGCCGAGGTCCTCGGCCTGGTGGTGCTCCTCGGCGGCGTGCTCGGCCTCGGCCTTCTCGCCGGCCTCCTTGGCCACGGCCGGATAGACCCGGTCCTCCTCGGCCTCGCTGTGCGCGTCCAGCATGGCCACGGCCAGGGGCAGCGCCAGCGGCCGGGAGCTCCTGTCCTCCTGCATCATGTCGAACAGGCGCTTGAGTTCACGGTGGTCGGTGGTGACCAGGGTGATGAGATCGTCAGCCATGGTCAGAGCCCTCGTCTTTCTCGCAGGGGCGGCTCGCCCGTCCTTCGCCCCCCGGGTTTCCGGAGCGGACCGGCTGATGCGTCGACATGGCCGGAAATCGTCGGAAAAGAGGGGTGAAATCGCCGCCACGGAGCCGAACCAGCCGGTGAGGCAGGCGAACTCACCGACGGAGTCAGGGGCACAGCGCCGAGGGGACACCGCTGAGGCGCCGTCCGTCCCGTGGACGGCGCCGCCGCTTGGGCTGCCGGACACCCTGGCGTCACACTCGGCGGGCACCTTCCTTCACGTCCCCTGCCTCGCCGGTCTCCGTCCCTTCCGTCACCGGGGGGCGTGACGCGGAAGGACGACGTACGCCGTGTCCCTGCTCCCGCTCGCCTCGCGGCCCAGCCCGCTCCCCGCCTCCCCGCGCTCCCCCGCCGCCGCGCGCCTGGCCCGCCGCGCGCTCGCCCTGCTGCCGCCGCTGCTGATCGGGGGGTGGGCCGTGGCCGACCGGCGCGCCCTGCGCGACGGCACCGCCCGGCTGGCCTTGGCCGACCCCTGGTGGCTGCTCGCGGGCCTGTTCTTCACCTGCCTGGGCTGGGTGGCCGCCGCCTGCGCCCGGCAGGGGGCCGTCCCCGCCACCGATGCCGCCGATGCCGCCGACCACGTGCTGCCCGCGAGCCTCGGCACCCACGCGGTGACCCTGCGCTTCCTGCGGGGCCGGGGCGTGCCGCTGCCCCGGGCCACGGCGTCGCCGGCGCTGTACGCGCTGGCCAAACCGCTCGCCAAGGTGGTGCTGCCACCGGGCGGACGCTGCTCCTGGCCGCCGCGGGTGCCGTGCTCTCTCCCACCGCGGCGGCCCTGACGGCGGCCTGCGTCCGTGCGGTGCGCCGCCGCCCCGCTGCTCCAGGCGTGCGTGCTCCACTCGGTGGGCGCCGCGCTCGGCCTGGGGCTGACCTGGACGCAGGTGGTCTACGGCGCACCCCTGCCCCTCGCCACGGCGACGGTCATCGGCTTCCGGGTGAGGTCGCCTCAGTCCTCCGCGGGCGTCAGCCGCAGCGCGATGCTGTTGATGCAGTAGCGCTGGTCCGTGGGCGTGGGATAGCCCTCGCCCTCGAAGACGTGCCCCAGGTGCGACCCGCACCGAGCGCAGCGGACCTCGGTGCGCACCATGCCGTGGGAGCGGTCCTGGAGGAGTTCCACGGCGTCGGTGTCCTTGGGGTCGAAGAAGGACGGCCAGCCGCAGTGCGACTCGAACTTGGTGTCCGAGGTGAACAGTTCGGCGCCGCAGGCCCGGCAGGAGTAGACGCCCTTGGTCTTGGTGTCGGTGTACTCACCCGTGAAGGCCGGCTCGGTCGCGGCCTGGCGCAGCACGGCGTACTCGGCCGGGCTCAGCTCCGCGCGCCACTGCTCGTCCGGCTTCTCGACGTCGTACGGCATGAACCTCACGTCCCTCAGTTCGACAGGCGGTCCAGAATGCGCGGGCCGAGGTCGGTGACGTCGCCCGCGCCCATGGTGAGAACGAGATCCCCGGCCCGAGCCATTCCCGCGACCACCTCGGGCACCTCGGCCTTGTCGTGCACCGGGGTCACCTCGGCGCCCGCCGCCCGGGCCGCGTCGATGATCAGCTCGCTGGTCACGCCGGGGATCGGGTCCTCGCGGGCCGGGTAGATGTCCAGCACGACCGAGGCGTCCGCCAGGGCGAGGGCCTGGCCCATCTCGGTGCCGAGCTCCTGGGTGCGGGAGAACAGGTGCGGCTGGAAGACGACCAGGATGCGGGAGTCCCCGGCGGCCGAGCGCATCGCCTCCAGGTCGGCCGTCATCTCGGTCGGGTGGTGCGCGTAGGAGTCGATGACCTGCACCCCGGCCGCCTCGCCCTTGAGCTGCAGGCGCCGCTTGACTCCGGTGTAGGCGGCCAGGGCCGGGGCCAGTTCCGCGGCCGGGACGCCGAGGGCGGCACCGGCCGCCAGGGCGGCGACGGCGTTGTGCGCGTAGTGGCGGCCGGGCACGGAGACGGTGAAGGTGAGCGGGGCGCCGTCCAGCTGGACGGTCACCTCGCTCTTCAGCCCCTGCGGCACGACCGACAGCACCCGCACGTCGGCGTCCTGCGCCTCGCCGTAGGTGACCGTCCGCACCGAACCGGCCAGCCGCCGGGTCAGCTCCCGGGCGCCCTCGTGGTCGGCGGAGATCACCAGCGTTCCGCCGGGCACGATCTTCCCGGCGAAGGTCTGGAAGGACTCGTAGATCTCGTCCATCGACGCGTAGTTGGCGTGGTGGTCGAGTTCGACGTTGAGGACGATGGCGACCTCGGGGGCGTAGGTGTGGAAGCTGCGGTCCGACTCGTCCGCCTCGGCCACGAAGATCTCGCCCTCGCCGTGGTGGGCATTGGAGCCGGGCGCGTCCAGGTCGCCGCCGATCGCGTACGACGGGTTCAGGCCGAGTGCCGTCAGCGACACCGCCAGCATGGAGGTGGTGGTCGTCTTGCCGTGCGTGCCCGCCACCGCGATCGGGCGCAGGCCGTCCATCAGCGCGGCCAGCGCGTCGGAGCGGTGGATCACGGGGATGCCGAGTGCGGTGGCGCGGGCCAGCTCCGGGTTGTCCTTCCGGATCGCCGAGGACACCACCACGCAGCTGGCGTCGTCGGCGAGGTGCTCCGCCGCGTGCCCGATGTGCACGGTCGCGCCCAGCGCGCGCAGCGCCTCGGCGGTCGCCGACTCCTTGGCGTCGCTGCCCGCCACCTTCGCGCCGCGCTGCGCGAGGATCTTGGCGATGCCCGACATCCCGGCGCCGCCGATGCCGATGAAGTGCGGTCGGTCCATGGCGGTGGGAAGGCCGGGTGCCATGCGTGTGTCTCCCTGTGCGTGCGAGTGCGGCGGACGTTCGGCGGCCCAGCCTATTTCAGTGCCGCCCCGGGCGGTGCCACCCCCGGGGCGTGCGGCGGTGCCGCCCCGTCGCCGTCACGCCTTGCTGTGGGAGAACAGCTTCAGCACCGGCACCCCGACCTTGTGGCGGGCGCGGGAGGCCCAGTCCCGGTGGAAGAACTCCTCGACGTAGTGCGGGTCGGTCAGGACGATCACCTCGTCGGCGTCCACCTCGCCGACCAGTGACTTCAGCGCGTCCAGCGGATGGTCCTCGACGAGGCGCCCCTCCGCCTCGCTGCCGGCCGCGTGCAGGGCCGCCAGGGACACCTCCAGGGCCCGCTGCCCGACGCTGAGCGCCTCCTCGCCCTCGGGGGTCTCGCCCTCGCGGACGGCCTCGTCGAGCTCCCCGAGGGCCACGTCGTCGATGGCCCGCAGCAGCCGGTCCGCCTGCTCGCCGCGCGGCTGGAGCAGGACGTGGAAGAAGACCGGCTCGTCCCCGTGCAAGGTGGTGACGAACTCCACGTCGGCGGACGTCAGGGCCTTCTCGATCATCAAAACGCTTGTGAACACCAGGCGCCCCTTCTCCGGTGAGGGACCCGTGGGCCCCATTCCTGCGTGGGCCGTGCCAGGCCCGCGTGCGGAAACCATCCTGCCCCGTGATCGCCCGGGTACTGCCGGAATCCACGCGCCCGCCGGACGACAATCGGATCGGGACCTGCCAAGACGGCCGGAACGGCGGCCGTCACCGCCCGCGCGTCCGCCCGGAACACCCGCTAACACCCGCCCGCAACGCCCCGCCGGAGCGCCCGTCCGGAGTCAGGCCCTGTGGTACCGGGTGAACAGGAAACCGTCCTCCTCCAGCATCGACGCCAGCGCGAACCGCTGCGGCACCCGCACCGCCGGACCGCCCGCGATGCGCTGGGCGTCTCCGGCCGTGAGCATCGGGGAGACGGTCAGGCACAGCTCGTCCAGCACGCCGGCGGCGACCAGCTGGCCCAGCAGCCGTGGGCCGCCCTCGGTGAGCAGCCGGGTGTGGCCGAGCTCGGCGAGGGCCCGCACGGCGCGTGCCGGGTCGACGCCGGCACCGTCCCCGGCGACCACCACCCAGGCACCGGCCCGCTCGGCGGCCGCCACCCGGTCCGGCTCGGCGGCGGCGCCCGTGAGGATCAGCGTGGGCACCAGGGGCGAGGTGAACAGCGGCAGCGAGAAGTCGAGGTCCAGGCCGGCGGTGACCACCGCGATCGCCGGTGCCGGGCCCTGCCCGGCCGCCTCGCGGGCCGCCGCGAACTCGGCACGCGCGCGTGCCGGCCGGTATCCCTCCTGCCGTACCGTCTCCGCGCCGACGACCACCACGTCCGCCAGCGCCCGCAGGGTGCCGAAGATCCGCATGTCGGCCGCGCTGGAGATGGGCTGCGAGCGCCCCTCGTGCTGGGCGGCCCCGTCCAGCGTGGCCACCATGTTGGCCCGCAGCCAGGGCCGGCGGCCCTCGGCCGCGGCCTGTGGATAGGCGTACGCGGCGGCCAGCTCGGCCAGGCTCCACTCCCCTGCCGCGGGGGCGGGAGCTGCTGTTTCGTCGGTCACAGGGAACAGGCGTCGCATGCCAGGCAGTGTTCCACGCCCCGTAGCATGGGGAACCGTGTCCTCTTCCACAGCCGCCTCCGGAACCGGCCCCGTGACCGACGCGGCCCCGCTGTCCCTGTGCGCCCGCGAGCCGCACGTGCCCGCCGATCGGCTGGTGGCCGAAATGGTGCCCCCGCCACGGTTCGACTCGGTGCGCTTCAGCACGTACATACCGGACCCCAACCAGCCCAGCCAGAGCGAGGCCGTCCGTGTGCTGGAGGGTTTCGCGGCCGGGCTCGGGGACACCGGCGGCTCCGGGAGGCGGAAGCTGTTCGGCTTCGGCAAGGCGGCGAAGAAGACCCCCGCCGGGCCGCGTGGCGTCTACCTCGACGGCGGCTACGGCGTCGGCAAGACCCACCTGCTGGCCTCCCTGTGGCACGCCACCCCGGCCGAGCCGGACCGCAAGGCGTTCGGCACCTTCGTCGAGCTGACGAACCTGGTCGGTGCCCTCGGTTTCCAGCAGACCGTCCAGACGCTGTCCGGGCACCGCCTGCTGTGCATCGACGAGTTCGAACTCGACGACCCCGGCGACACCGTCCTGGTCTCCACCCTGCTCGGCAAGCTCGTGGACGCGGGCGTCGCGCTCGCCGCCACCTCCAACACGCTGCCGGGCAAGCTGGGCGAGGGCCGGTTCGCGGCGGCCGACTTCCTGCGCGAGATCCAGGGCCTGTCCGCGCACTTCCGCACCCTGCGCATCGACGGCGAGGACTACCGCCACCGCGGTCTGCCCGAGGCGCCGCCGCCGTACTCCGACGAGCAGGTGACGAAGGCGGCGCACGCCACCGGGGGCGCCAGTCTCGACGCCTTCCCGCAGCTGCTGGAGCACCTCGCGAAGGTGCACCCCAGCCGGTACGGCGCCCTGACGGACGGCGTCAAGGCGGTCTGCCTGACCGGCGTGCGGCCGGTGCCCGACCAGTCCACGGCCCTGCGGCTCGTCGTCCTCGCCGACCGGCTCTACGACCGCGAGGTGCCCGTCCTCGCCTCGGGCCTGCCCTTCGACCGGCTGTTCAGCGAGGAGATGCTGCGGGGCGGCTACCGCAAGAAGTACTTCCGGGCGATCTCCCGCCTCACCGCCCTCGCCCGTGACGCGGCCCGGCTCGTCGACGCCGAGTAGCCCGTTCCGATAGCCCATCAACTGGCGTGGCTCAAGGGCCGCTTCAGGCCACCCACCCTGCGCTTTTCAGGCTCTCTTCAGCTCGAAACATTAAGTTAACCCTGCAAACGACTTTGCAGGGTTAATGTGTTTCTTGACCAGCAGTTGACCAAGTGTTGGTGTGATCTAGAGACGGCAACCGGCTGAAGGGAGGCGCATGTTTCGCGGTACGACAGCCCGGACCATGGTGCCGCTCCTCGCCGGCGTCCTGCTCGCGCTCCAGTTCTTCGCACCGACGGCGTCGTTCGCATCCGCGCACACGGTCCGTCATGTAGAGGCCAAGGCCTTACCCGGGACCAAGCCCTCCGGAAAGGCACCGCGCGCGGAGCACGTCACCTGCCGGACCGCACACCACCACGGGGACCCGACCGGTCCCCTGCGCACCCGCGACCGGCTGCACACCGCCGGGCAGACCACCGCGGCGTCCGGACGCCCATCGCACAACCCGGGCCCGGCCGTACCGGAACCGGTCCCGCCCGGCGCGGCACACCCCAGCACGTCCAGATGGCCGGCGACCCACACACCGGCCGCGCTCCAGGTCTTCCGCTGCTGAGCAACAGAGCAGTCCCCCCCACCTCTGTCACGCAGGCCCGACGCGCCCCCCACGGCGCGCCAGGAGGAGTCACCACACCATGCAGCCCCTCATCGACAACGCCCGCACGTTCGGACAGCGCCCTGAGGAGTTCGCCCACCTCGCCAAGGGACAGTCCCCCGAGGTCCTGTTCATCACCTGCGCCGACTCACGCGTCGTTCCGGCGCTGATCACCGGCGCCCGCCCCGGCGAGCTCTTCGAGCTGCGCACCGCGGGCAACATCGTCCCGCCGTACGTCTCCCCCGCCCCCACGGGCGAGGCGGCCACGATCGAGTACGCCGTACAGGTGCTCGGCGTCAAGCACATCGTGGTCTGCGGCCACTCCCACTGCGGTGCGGTCGGCGCGGTCGTGCGCCACGACGACCTGGCCGCCGTCCCCGCCGTGCGCGACTGGCTCGCCCACGCCGCGGAGGAACCCAAGTGCTCCGACCCGGCCGATCCGACGGTCGCCGAGGCGGTGCAGCACCACGTCCTCACCCAGCTGCTGCGGCTGCGCTCCTACCCGTGCATCGAACAGCGCCTCGTAGCGGGCGAACTGCAGCTGCACGGCTGGTACTACGAGGTCCACACCGGCATCGTGCGGGAACACCGCGCGCAGTCCGACACGTTCGAGACGCTCTGAGGGGACGGGTGACCATGCTGTCGAAGTTCCCTTACCTGAGGCAGGACTTCCTCGCCTCCATAGTCGTCTTCCTGGTCGCCGTGCCGCTGTGCGTCGGCGTCGCGGTCGCCTCCGGCGTCCCGGCCGAACTCGGCCTGGTCACCGGCATCGTGGGCGGCATCGTCACCGGGCTCATGCCCGGCAGCAGCCTGCAGGTCTCGGGGCCGGCCGCCGGCCTGACCGTGCTGGTCTTCGAGGCCGTCAGCCAGTTCGGGGTGGCCGCCCTCGGTGTGATCGTGCTGATCGCCGGGCTGCTCCAGCTCGCCATGGGCTTCTTCGGGATAGGCCGCTGGTTCCGGGCGATATCCGTCTCCGTCGTGGAGGGCATGCTCTGCGGCATCGGCCTGGTGATCATCGCCGGCCAGATCTACGCGGCGGCGGGCCTGAAGGCCCCGGACACCGGCATCGGCAAGATCGCCGGTCTGCCGGGGGCGTTCGCCGACGCCGTCGCCAGCACCGAGGCGCTGGCCTCCCTCGCGATCGGCGCGGGCACCATCGCCGTCATCGTGCTGTGGAAGAAGATGCCCAAGGCCGTGCGGTCCGTGCCCGGCGCCCTGGCGGCGGTGGTGCTGGCGACGGCGGCCTGCCTCACCCTCGGCCTGCCCGTCGCCACCGTCCAGGTGGAGGGCCTGCTCGGCGTCATCCAGCCGCCCGGCTCCGAGGCGCTCGGCGCACTGGCGAGCCCCGCCATCTGGGGCACCATCATCGCCTTCGCGCTCATCGCCTCGGCGGAGAGCCTGTTCAGCGCGGCGGCCGTGGACCGGCTGCACGACGGTCCGCGCACCGAGTACAACAAGGAGATGATCGCCCAGGGCGCGGGCAACACCGTGTGCGGTCTGCTCGGCGCGCTGCCGATGACCGCGGTGATCGTGCGCAGCTCCGCCAACGTCAGCGCGGGCGCGAAGACCAAGGCCTCCCGGGTGCTGCACGGCGTGTGGCTGCTGCTGTTCGCCGCGGCGATGCCCTGGGCCCTGGCGCTGATACCGATTCCGGCCCTCGCCGGCATCCTGGTCCACGCGGGCTGGAAGCTCATCCCGTTCCGTCAGATCGCGTCGCTGTGGCGCAGCCACAAGGGTGAGGCGCTGATACTCGTCGTCACGGCCGTGTCGATCGTCGCGGTCAACATGTTCGAGGGCGTCCTGATCGGTCTGGCCCTGTCGGTCGTCAAGACCGCCTGGGAGGCCTCGCACGTCAAGCTGGAGGTCATCGACAAGGGCGCCGGCCCGATCCAGGCGTACGTCTCGGGCAACGCGACCTTCCTGCGGCTGCCGAAGATCCTCGACAGCCTGGAGGCGCTGCCGCAGGACCGCCCGGTCGAGCTGGACCTGTCCGGCCTGCACCACCTCGACCACGCCTGCCGCACGGCCCTGGAGAACTGGGCCGAACGGCACAGCGCGGTCGGTACGCAGCCGGTGAAGGTCACGGAACCGGCGCCGGCCGGACGGGGCGAGAAGGTCGCCGCGGCCTAGCCGCCCGCCTGCCGTCCGTGCCGTGCGGCCCGGGTGCGTCCCTCGCGCCCGGGCCGTATGCCTGTCCCGGGCATGGCCCCGGCCACAGCGCAGGCATATCGTTACAAGAGCACACGAAACTGACCTCTGACCTCGGGACGGGGAGGTCGTCATGCTCCAGGAGCTGCTGGCGGCGGCCGCGGCGACGGGTTCCGCGGGCCTGGTGTACGTGGCCGCGGCGGCGCGGGTCGTCAAGCAGTACGAGCGCGGGGTGGTCTTCCGCCTCGGCCGTCTGCACGGCGGCGTGCGCCGGCCCGGGTTCAACCTCGTCGTCCCCGGGATCGACCGGCTGCGCAAGGTCAACCTGCAGATCGTGACGATGCCGGTGCCGGCGCAGGAGGGCATCACGCGGGACAACGTGACGGTGCGGGTCGACGCGGTGGTGTACTTCAAGGTCGTGGACCCGGCGGCGGCGATCGTCAACGTCGAGGACTACCGGTTCGCCGTCTCGCAGATGGCGCAGACCTCGCTGCGCTCGATCATCGGCAAGAGCGAGCTGGACGATCTGCTGTCCAACCGGGAGAAGCTCAACCAGGGCCTGGAGCTGATGATCGACAGCCCGGCCGTGGAGTGGGGCGTGACGATCGACCGCGTGGAGATCAAGGACGTGTCCCTCCCGGACACGATGAAGCGCTCCATGGCCCGCCAGGCCGAGGCCGACCGTGAGCGGCGGGCCCGCCTGATCAACGCGGACGCCGAGTACCAGGCCTCCAAGAAGCTGGCGGAGGCCGCCCGCCAGATGGCGGACACACCCTCCGCGCTCCAGCTGCGCCTGCTGCAGACGGTGATGGCGGTGGCGGCGGAGAAGAACTCCACGCTGGTGCTCCCCATCCCGGTGGAGCTGCTGCGCTTCCTGGAGAAGGGCGCGGAGCCGACGCCCTCCCCGGCGGCGCCCACCCCGGCGCCCCCGCCCGTCGAGGCGCACCCCACGCAGCCGGCCACCACGGAACCGGCACCGGCAGCGCCGGCCTCCGCGGCGCCGGAGAGCGCCGTGGTCACGCCTGCCGAGCCGGAGCCCGCACCGCCGGAGCGCGCGCTGGACACGCCTGCCGAGCCGGAGCCCGCGGAGCCCGCGCGGACTGCCCCCGAGGTCGCCCGGCGAGGCTGAAAACGCTTACCGCGCTCTTACCAACCCGTTGACGCCCGGCGGCGTCTCCTTCACCGCGGCCCTGGCCGACACGCAGTCCGACCTTTCTCGCTCACGAACGGAACCACCATGGCCGCATCCGGTCGCCGGCGTCGTCTGACCCGCCGCGATGTCCTGATCAGAACCGCCGCCGGCGGAGTCGTCCTCGGCGGCGGCGCCGCCCTCGCCGGCCCTCTGCTCGACACCGCCGACGCCGCGCCCAGCGCGTTCGGCTACCGCGACGACGGGCGGGCCTACGTCATCACCACCGGCGCCGACCTGGTCTTCAAGGTCGACCACCGCAACGGCGACCTGACCTCGCTGGTCTACAAAGGCACCGAGTACCAGGGCTACGGCAACCGCAACTCCCACGTGGAGACCGGCCTGGGCGCCTCGTCGGTGAGCATCCGCCGCACCGGCGACACCATCCTGGTCACCGTCGTGCACGGCACGATGCACCACTACTACGCCGCCCGGCGCGGCGAGAACAACGTCTACCTGTGGACCAACAAGGCGGACGACTCCATCACCGCCACCCGTTACATCGTCCGTGTCAGGCCCGGCCTGTTCCCCAACAACGACCCGGACTCCTGGGACGCCCGCACCGACTCCCTCATCGAGGCCCAGGACATCCGCCGCAAACCCAACGGCACCACCCGCTCCAAGCACTACTCCAACCAGCGCGTCATCGACTACGCGTACGTGGGCTGGAGCGACGGCACCACCGGCATGTGGATGGTCCGCAGCAACCACGAGAAGGCCTCCGGCGGTCCTTTCTACCGCTCCCTGATGCGCCATCACTACGAGGACGGCGCCGGCCTGTACGAGATCCTCTACTACGGCGAGAACCAGACCGAGCCGATGCGCTTCGGGCTGCAGGGCCCCTACATCCTCGCCTTCACCGACGGCGCCGCCCCCTCGCCCGCGCTGCGCCACGACCGCATCGAAACCTCCTGGGCCGACGGCCTGGGGCTGGCCGGCTGGGTCGGCCGCGCCGGTCGCGGACGGGTCGCGGGCGTCGGCATCAGCGGCCGCAGCGGTGACCACGCCTACACCGTGGGCTTCGCGAACGCCGCTGCCCAGTACTGGGCCGAGGCCGACCCGGCCACCGGCCGTTTCCAGTCCCCGTACATGCTGCCGGGCACCTACACGCTCACCGTCTACAAGGAGGAGCTGGCGGTGCACACCACGACGGTCACCGTCACCGCCGGCCGGACGACGGCCCTGCACACGCTGAAGATCACCGCCGACCCGAGCCGGACCCCCGCGATCTGGCGCATCGGCGACTGGACCGGCACACCCGGCGGCTTCAAGAACGCCTCCCTGATGACCACGATGCACCCCTCCGACGCCCGGGCGAGGCCGTGGACCGCCGGCGTCCACACGGTGGGCACCTCGTCCGCGGCGGACTTCCCCTGCTACCAGTGGGCGGACGTCAACAACGGACTGAAGATCCGCTTCCGGCTGACACCGCAGCAGCTGGCCTCCGGGCACACCCTGAACATCGGCATCACCACCGCGTTCGCCAACGGCAGGCCCCGGATCAGGGTCAACGACTGGGTCTCGGCCGTCCCCGCGCCCGCCAAGGAACCGACCACCCGCTCGCTGACCGTGGGCTCCTACCGAGGCACCAACCACACCTACAGCTACGCCATCCCGGCCGGCGCCTGGATCAAGTCCGCCGACGCCTACCAGGAACTGACGATCGACATCGTCAGCGGCTCCGGCGGCACGGGCTACCTCAGCCCGGGAGTGTCGTACGACGCCATCGAGCTGGTGCCCTGAGCCGGGCGGGTCCGGTACGCCGAGCGTCCGCCCACCCGGTGACACGTGCGACGCGCGTGGTTCCCGGCGCGGGCGGCGGGTGATAGACACGGCGGGGTCACCGTCCCTGTCCGCCAGCAGGAAGGTTGCCCCATGTCCGCACACGGTCGCTCCGCGACACGGCGTCAGATCCTGGCCCGTACCGGCGCCGTGGGGATCGGTATCGCCTTCACCGGATCCCTCTCCGAACTCTTCACCGGCACAGCCGCCGCACAGAACCTGGGACACACCGGCTACGGCCCGCTCGTCCCCGACCCGAACGGCCTCCTCGACCTGCCGAAAGGTTTTCGCTATCGGGTCCTGTCCCGGGAGGGCGACCCGCTCCGCTCCGGCGAGGGCCCGGTCCCCTCGAACCACGACGGCATGGCCGCCTTCGCCGGCCGAGGCGGCCGGGTCCACCTGGTCCGCAACCACGAGAACCGCGCCAACGGCAGGGTCCCGGTCCCGGCCGTCGAGGGCCTCACCTACGACCCGGCGGCCAAGGGCGGCTGTACGGCCCTGACCCTCGGCGCCCGCGACCAGGTCCTGTCGGAACGGGTCGCCCTCGCCGGTACGGCCGTCAACTGCGCGGGCGGCCCGACCCCCTGGGGCACCTGGCTGACCTGCGAGGAGACCGAGGACAAGGCGGGCACCGCCGGGTACGCCAAGGACCACGGGTTCATCTTCGAGGTCGACCCGGCCGACCCGCACCGCTCCGGTGCCGTACCGCTGACCGCGATGGGCCGCTTCCAGCACGAGGCGATCGCCGTCGACCCGAGGCGGGGTGTGGTCTACGAGACCGAGGACGCCTTCCTCAAGCCCTTCGGCCTGTTCTACCGCTTCCTGCCGGACAAGCCGCTCGGCGGCCTCGGTTCGCTGCGCGCGGGCGGCCGGCTCCAGGCGATGCGCGTGCCGGGCGTGGCGGACCTGTCCTCCATCCAGGAGACGGGCGCCTGCTTCGAGGGCATCGAGTGGGTGGACGTCCCCGACCCGCTGGCCGCCGCGACCCCCGTGCGGCTGCAGGACTTCGGCCCGCGCGGCATCACGCACGCGCAGAAGCTGGAGGGCTGCTACTGGGGCGGGCGCAGCGTGTACTTCGTGTCGTCCTTCGCCCGCAGCGCGGACGGCTCGGCGGCCGACCACTACGGGCAGATCTGGCGGTACGACCCCGACCGGCGGCGGCTGACCCTGGTGATCGTCTTCGGCCCGGACACGGACGTACAGCTGCCGGGCGAGTCGCCGGACAACATCTGCCTGGCCCCGAGCGGCGGCCTGATGGTCTGCGAGGACGGCGAGGGCGCCCAGCACGTCTTCGGGGTGACCAGGCGCGGTGAGGTGTACGCGATGGCCCGCAACCGCCAGAACATCGGGACCGCCGACGCCCCCGAGTGGGGGGAGTTCGCCGGCGTCACCTTCTCGCCCGACGGGGAGACGATGTACGTCAACTGCTACACCCCGGGGACGACGTTCGCGGTGACGGGCCCCTGGCGCCGCTAGCCCGGCCGGGGCGCCGGGTCCCAGGGTCCGGCGCCCCGGTACTGCGCCGTCCTCGGCGGCCCGCCCACTGAAGTCGGCCCGCCGGGGTACCCGGCTCCGCATGAGCGAGAACCAGCAGGTCGAAGGCTCGTACTGGCTCCAGACCGCACCCGACGGCCGGCACCCCGCCCTGACCGAGGACCTGGACGTCGACGTCGCGGTGATCGGCGGCGGTATCGCCGGGCTGTGCACGGCGTGGGAGCTGGTGCGGGCCGGGCGGAGCGTGGCCGTGCTGGAGGCCGGGCGGGTCGCGGCCGGGGTCACCGGGCACACCACCGCCAAGGTCACCGCACTGCACACGCTGATCTACGACAAGCTGTGCCGCACCCGGGGCGAGGAGGGCGCGCGGCTGTACGCCCGGTCGCAGTCCGAGGCGATCGAGCACGCGGCGGCGGTCGTCGAGGAGCTCGGCATCGACTGCGACTGGGAGCCGCGCAGCGCGTACACGTACGTCCGTGACGCGGACCGGGTGGAGGAGCTGCGCGCCGAGGCACGGGCGGCCCGGGAGGCGGGGCTGCCGGCCTCGTTCGTGACCGAGACCGGGCTGCCGTTCCCGGTGGCCGGCGCGGTCGAGGTCACCGGGCAGGCGCAGTTCCACCCGCGCAGGTACCTGCTCGCCCTCACCGCCGACCTGGTCGCACGCGGCGGGCGGGTCTTCGAGGACACCACCGTCCTCGGTCTGGACGAGGGCGAGCCGTGCCGCGTCTCGACGGCGGCCGGGGCGACGGTGACGGCCCGGGACGTCGTGGTCGCCACGCACTACCCGGTCTTCGACCGGGCCCTGCTGTTCACCCGGCTCTCCCCGCGCCGCGAACTGGTCGTCGCCGGCCCCCTCCCCGCCGAGCAGGACCCGCAGGGCATGTACATCACCCCCGACGAGGGCACCCGCTCGGTGCGCACCGCGCCCTACGACGCCGGCCGGCGGCTGCTCATCGTCACCGGCGAGCACTTCACCCCCGGCACGGGTGACACCCGGGCCCGCTTCGACCGCCTCACCGCCTGGGCCACCGGCCACTTCCCCGATCTGCGCGTCACCCACCGCTGGGCCACGCAGGACAACGACCCCACCGACACGGTGCCGATGGTCGGCCCGCTGCACCCGGGCGCGCGGCACACCTACGTCGCCACCGGCTTCGGCGGCTGGGGCATGAGCGGCGGCATGATGGCGGGCCTGCTGCTGGCCGCGCAGATCACCGGCCGGCCGTGCCCGTGGAGCGAGCTGTACGACCCGCGCCGGCTGCGGCCGCAGGTGCGTGAGGCGCCGTCGTTCCTGAAGACGCAGGCGAAGGTCGCCGGCCACTTCGTCGGCGACCGGCTGCGGCCCTCCCCGCCGGTGGAGGCCCTGCCGCCCGGGGAGGGCGCCGTGGTCCGGGTCGGCGGCCGGCGGCTCGCGGTGTACCGGGACGACGCCGGCGCCCTGCACGCGGTGTCCGCGCGCTGCACCCACCTGGGCTGTCTGGTCTCCTTCAACGCGGCCGAGAAGGCCTGGGAGTGCCCCTGCCACGGCTCCCGCTTCGACACCGACGGCAACGTCGTCCAGGGCCCGGCGACCCACCCCCTGGAGCGCCGGGACATCTGAGACGCCGGCCGGGTGACGCCCCCTCGCGTCACCCCCGAGGGCGGGGACCAGCACTCCGGCTTCCTCCTATCGTCATACGGTGATCCTTTCCGTACGACGTGTGACAGCCGTCTGCCTCCTCGGTGCCGCGCTCGCCGCCTGCGGCACCGCCCGGGCGCCGCAGCCCGCCCGCCCGGCTCCCTCCGCCCCCGGCGCCGTCCCCCCGGTCGCCCCCCGCTCCACACCGCCCACCCTGGCCCCCGGCCCGTCCGGTCTCACCCCGGTCTTCGCCCACGGCCCGCGCGGCGGGGGCCGGGTCGTGGCCCTCACCTTCGACGCCGACATGACGGCCGACCAGGGGCCGCGGGCGGCGCGGGGCGAGCGGTTCGACAACCCCGGGCTGCTGGCGGCGCTGCGCAGGCTGGAGGTCCCGGCCACCGTGTTCATGACGGGCCGGTGGGCCGAGCAGTACCCGGAGCAGGCCCGCTCACTGGGCCGCGATCCCCTCTTCGAGGTGGCCAACCACTCCTACAGCCACTACGCGTTCACAGGCGACTGCTACGGCCTGCCCACCCTGCCCGAGGAACGGATGCGGGCGGACGTGGAGCGGGCGTACGCCGCGTTCCGGAAGGTCGGCGTGCCGCATCCGATGCCGTACTTCCGTTTCCCGGGCGGCTGTTACGACCGGCGGGCACGGAAGGCGCTCACCCCGGCCGGTGTCACGGCGGTGCAGTGGGACGTGGTGAGCGGGGACGCCTTCGCCACGGACGCGGACGCCGTCGCCCGGCAGGTGCTGGCGGAGGTCCGGCCGGGTTCGGTGGTCGTGCTGCACTGCACGCGCAGCGCCGCCCCGGTGACGGAGCGGGCCGTGCGGACGATCGTGCCCGAGCTGCGGCGGCAGGGCTACCGGTTCGTGAAGGTGTCGGAACTGGTCGCGGCGGCGGGCGGCGCTGACCGGCCTACGCTGGGGTCATGAGTGACACGACGAGCACGACGAGGACGGCCGACGAGGACGGCGGCTACTGCCTGATCGACGCGACCCGGCCGCCGAAGGCGGACGGCCCGCCGTACGCGGAGTGCGTGCTGTGCCGGGAGCCGACGGAGTACCCGGAGTCGTACAAGGGGATCACCCTGTGCCCCGCCTGCGAGTGGCTGGAGGCGCAGCGCACGGCCTGCTCAGGGTGACCGGCGCGAGGTGAGCGCGCAGGCCACGGCCAGGGCGGCGGCCGTGACCAGCACCGCCGCGCCCAGCGGCAGCAGCGGTACGGGGACGGTGCCGGACCGGGAGCCGGTGACCAGCCCGGTGACCGCCGCCCGGGCCGGGGAGCCGGTGCCCACCAGGGCCGGCAGCGCCGCGAGCAGCAGCGCGGGCACGGCCCGGCCGGGCGAGCGCAGCAGCGGCCAGGTGGTGAGCGCGCCGACGGCCGTGCCGAGCAGGGCGCACACCAGCGCGGTGAGCAGCCCGGCGGCCCCGGCGGCGGCGAGCGGCACCCGGGTGCGGTGGTCGGTGCCGACCGGGTCGCTGATCAGGGTGACGGCCAGCGTCGCGGCCGCGCCGAGGAGGGCCGCGCCGCCCAGCGCCACGAGCAGGCAGGCCAGGTGCGCCCGCCCGGGTCCGGCGGCGGCGGCCACACAGCCCCGTGCGGCGGGCGGCTCGCCCGTGACGCAGATCCGCACCAGCCAGGCGGCGACGGGCAGCAGCGCGGCGGCCGCCCACCCGAGCGAGTCGAGCACCGGCTGCCCGCCCTGGACCCCGACGGCGAGGAAGACCGCGTACAGCAGGACCGGCGGCAGCCAGCGCTGCGCACGCAGCAGCAGGGCGGCCTGGTAGCGGAGCAGGGCGGTCATCGGCGGCTCCCGGTGGCCGGGCCGGGCCGTACGCTCCGCACGTGCCAGGGCGGGCGGGCCGTCAGCAGGGTGCGCAGCAGCACGTCGGAGCGGGCGGCGGGGACGGTGAGGCGGTGGGTGCCCGGGGCGGTCTCCTCGGCGTCGGTGACGAGGAGCCGGGCGTCCGGGGGCAGGTGTCCGTCCGGGGGGCCCTGGGTCTCGACGACGACCTGCGGGCCGACGGGTGGCGTCGCCTGCGGTCGGCCCGCGTCGAGGGTCCCGTCGCGCACGGTGTACGTCGCGTCGGGCAGGCCCGCCAGGCGGCGCGGGTCGTGGTCGACGTAGACGACGGCACCGCCCGCCGCCGTCCGCTCGGCGACGCCCCGCTCCAGTTCCGCCCGGGCCACCGCGTCCAGGCCGGTCCACGCCTCGAGCACCAGCAGCTCCGGAGCGCCGAGCAGCGCCTGCGCGACGGCGACCTTCTGGCTCGTGCCCTTGGACAGCCGGTCCATCGGCGTACGGGCGTACCCGGCGGCCCCGAGCCGCGCCAGCCACTCCTCGGCGGCGCGGGCGGCGGCCGTACGGGACAGGCCGTGCACGGTGCCGAGGTGGGTGAGGTAGCCGAGGGCCGTGAAGGGCAGCGCGGGCGGGAACCGCTCGGGGACGTACGCGGTGCGGGGGCGGCCGGTGACGCGGCCCTCGGTGGGGGTGTCGAGGCGGGCGAGCAGGCGCAGCAGGGTGGATTTGCCGCAGCCGTTGGCGCCCGCGACGCGGACGAGCGTGCCGGGGGCGACGGCCAGGTCGACACCGCGTAACACCCAGCGGCCGCGCAGGCCGTAGCGGCGGCCCACGCGCTCCAGCCGCAGGAGGTCAGCACCCATGGGCACCATCCTGCCCGGCCTCCCGCGGCTGGCACACTGGGACCCGTGACCCAGGACCCGGCGCCCGTGACTCCCGTGACTTCCGCGACTTCCGTGCCTCCTGTCGGCGACAGCCCCTTCCGGTCCGAGCCGAGCGCGCGTGACGCGGTGCCGCAGTTCGTGCTGCCGCTGGTCGTACGGATCGAGAAGGCCGCGCCGCCCGCCCGTACGGACGCCCTGGAGACGGCGGCACGGGCCGTGCTGGTGATGCTGAGCGACGCGCGGTCGGCGGGCGACGGGGAGTGGGCCCAGGCGGTGCGGGACTGGCAGGACGCCCGGATCCGCAAGGTGGTGCGGCGGGCCCGGGGCGCCGAGTGGCGGCGGGCCGAGGCGCTGCCCGGCATCACGGTCACCGGCAAGGCCGCGCAGGTGCGCGTCTTCCCGCCCGTGCCGCTGGACGGCTGGCCCAGGGAACTCGCCCGGCTCCAGGTCTCCGGCACCGAACTGGACGACCCGGAGCCGCCGGTGGAGGCGGACCCGGCCGCGCCCGTGCTGTGGCTCAACCCGGACCTCGGCATGTCGGCCGGCAAGGCGATGGCCCAGGCCGGTCACGCCGCCCAGCTGGCCTGGTGGGAGCTGGACGACGCGGAGCGCGCCGCCTGGCGCGACGCGGGCTTCCCGCTCGCGGTGCGCACGGCCGGCCCCGGCCGGTGGGCCGGACTGACCGGGAGCGGGCTGCCGGTGGTGCGGGACGCGGGGTTCACGGAGATCGCGCCCGGGTCGTGCACGGTGGTGGCGGACCATCCCGCCTTGCGGGAGGCTCGCTAGCCGTCCTCGCGGACACCCGCCGGAACCTCAAATGTTGCTCTGAAGGTCCCTCCCCGAGGGTTCGGCCACGCGCCCCGGGGCGATGACTCCGGCACACCGAGGCGAGCGACGAGGTGGAGGAGGGGGACGATGGAGCGACTGGGGACGGGCATCGGATGGCGGCCGGAGATCGCGGAGGCCGTGGAGCGCATGCCGGGGATCGACTGGGTCGAGGTGGTGGCCGAGAACGTCTGTCCCGGGCATCTTCCCGCCTCGCTGCTGCGGCTGCGGGAGCGCGGCGTGACCGTCGTCCCGCACGGTGTGTCGCTGGGACTCGGCGGTGCCGAGCGGCCCGACGAGGGCCGGCTGGCCGCGCTGGCCGAGCGGGCGGAGGCCCTGGGCGCCCCGCTGGTCACCGAGCACATCGCGTTCGTCCGGGCGGGCGGGCCGATGACCGCCTCCCCGCGGCTGGAGGCGGGACACCTGCTGCCCGTGCCCCGCACCCGCGACGCCCTGGACGTGCTGTGCGCGAACGTGCGGATCGCGCAGCGGGCGCTGCCCGTGCCGCTGGCCGTGGAGAACATCGCCGCGCTGCTGTCGTGGCCGGGCGAGGAGATGACAGAGGGTCAGTTCCTGTACGAGCTGGCCGACCGTACGGGGGTGCGGCTGCTCATCGACGTGGCGAACCTGCACACCAACCACGTCAACCGGGGCGAGGACCCCGCCAAGGCGCTGGCCGAACTGCCCCTGGAGGCCATCGCGTACGTCCATGTCGCGGGCGGTTTCGCACGCGACGGCGTCTGGCACGACAGCCACGCCCACCCCGTGCCCGAGCCGGTCCTCGACGTGCTGACCGACCTGGCGTCCCGCATCTCGCCCCCGGGCGTGCTCCTGGAGCGGGACGAGAACTTCCCCGAACCGGCCGAGCTGGAGGGGGAACTGGTGGCGATCCGGGCGGCGTTGGAGAAGGGCGCGGGGCGGCGGGCGGCGGCCACCGGGGGGCCGGTGGCGTCCGGTGCGATGACCGTCCCGCCGGCGCCCGCGGTCCCGGACACGACAGGTGCGGCCGGGACCGACGGTGCGGCCGGTGCGCCGCACGACCCGGCGGTCGAGGCGGCCCGGCAGCGGCTCGGGCTCGCCCAGGCGTCCCTGCTGTCCGCGCTGGTCGCCGGGACGCCGGTGCCGGAGGGCTTCGACCGGGCGCGGGTGGGCGTGCAGGCCCGGGCCCTCGCCGCGAAGCGGGCGGACGTCGTGGCGAAGGTCGCTCCGGAGCTGCCGGTGCTGCTGGGGGCCGGCTACCGGGACGCCTTCCTCACGTACGCGCAGGGGCAGCCGATGCGGGGCGGGTACCGGCGTGACGCCCTGGACTTCGCCGAGTGGCTGCTGCTGACGGGCCGGCCGGACGAGGCCCGGGTGCGGCGACAGGTGCGGGAGTGGTGGCTGGAGCGCTCGGGGCCGGTGCCGCGCTCGAGCCGTCCGGCGGTGCGGCTGGCCCGGGCGACCCGGAGGGTGCTGCTGCGGCGCGGCTGAGCGGGGGGGGCGGGGGACGCAGGGTGCTGCCCGTCCCCACTGTGCCGGACTTAACACCCCAACCGCGCATAGACCCTGCGGCGCCTGGTTCAGGTGCCTATATCACCGCATGTCACCCGACAAGCACCGGCGATTCATCTCACTTGTCCCGATTCCAAGCCTCCACAGCGGTGCGGCAGTTGGCGTGAACTCCGCAGTAATATGCCAATCCCGCACCCGAAGCGCACTGGCGTGCGGTGCCGCGACAGGAGGCACCATGCGACCGCGACCCCCCGTCCGAGGCCGAGGCGTCTTCAGTGGCACCGGGCTCATCATCACGTGCCTGGCCGCCACGCTCGCCGCGCTGGTCTATCCCGTCTGGTCGTACACCGACCGGTCCGGCACCGGCGTGGACGTGCTCAACGCCCAGAGCGTGTCGACGCGGTGGGGCGCGCTGTCCGCGCTGGACCGGGACTTCGTCACCAAGGTCCGGCTGGCCGGGCTGTGGGAGCTGCCGGCCGGGCAGCAGGCGCAGCTGAAGGGCACCACCCCGGCCGTGCGGACGGCGGGGCGGCACCTCGTGGAGGGGCACACGTTCCTGGACCGGCGGGTGCGCCAGGTCGCCGCCCAACTCGGCCTCCAGCTGCCCAACGAGCCCAGCGACCAGCAGCGGCAGTGGCTTGACACCCTGAACGCGGCGCAGGGCGTGGAGTACGACCGGCAGTTCGCCAACATCGCGCGGCTGGCGCACGGGCGGGTGTTCTCGGTCGTCGCGCAGGTCCGTGCGAGCACCCGCAACTCTCTGGTGCGCGCCCTCGCCGACGACGCGAACACCACCGTGCTCGACCACATCAAGGTCCTGGAGGCCACCGGGTACGTCGACTACGAGGCGGTCGCCCGGGAGATGGCCGCCGCGAGCACGCCCCCGCCCACCCTGCCGCCCGCCCCGCCGGGCCCGGTCGCCGACCCCGCCCCGGCCGTGCCGGTGACCCCGTCCCCGTCACCGAGCTACCCGCTCCCGCCGCCCGCCACCAGCCCGCCGCCCCGGGAGCACGACGGCTCCTGACCCGTCCCGGACGCCGAGCGGAACGTCACACACCCACAACACTGCGTCCGGATGGTGAACGGGGCATGGTGCTGCCGTGCCCGTGTCCTCTACAACAAGCACATGTTCTGGGTCCTTCTCCTGCTGCCGGCCTGGGCCGTCGCCGGCACGGCGTGTACGCGGCTGTGCCTGGCCGCCGTACGGGCGGCAGCCGCGGAGTCCCGTGACGCGACCCCGGGCCGGGAGCATGAACTGACGGTGTACGAGGCCGCCTTCCTGTCCGGCGGCCCCCGCCGGGTCGCCGACGTCACGCTCGTGGCCATGGCGCGCCAGCGCAGGCTGCTGCTGGCCCGCACCGGCTGGGCGACGGTCGTCGATCCGCGCGGCCGGGACGAGATGGAGCGGTCGGTGATCGGGGCGATCGGACCGCAGGGGCAGTCCCGTATCGCGCCGGTGCGCACCGCCGCCGCGGCGGCGGACGCGGTACGCGCGATCGCCGACCGGCTGGTCCGGGCGGGGCTCGCCGTGCCCGACGGGGCGCGTACGACGGTGGCGGACGGGGTGCGCCAGGTGCGGCACGCGGCGGTGGCGGTGGTCGGGCTGGGCACGGTCGCGCTGCTGATGCCCGCCCCGCCGGACATGCCGCGTCACCTGGTCGCCCTGTGGTTCGCGCTGCCGCTCGCCCTGACGCTGAGCTGTCTGGCCATCGCGCGGATGGAGGTCCACCCGTACGCGCGCTGGGCCTCCCCGGCCGGGCAGCGGCTGCTCGGCGCGCTGGCCCGGCACGCCGACGCCGCCGCCGGCGACGACCGGACGTATCTCACCTCCGTCGCCGTACGGGGCGTCCAGGCGGTCGGCGAACCGGACCTGCGGGCGGCCTTCGCGCACCGGGACACGGACCGCGACACGTTCGGCCAGGCGTACGACTGAGCTGACGGGGCGCTGACGGCCGCTGGCGCCGACACCGGCGGAGAGGAACTCCACCGCCATGTGGCCGGGGGCACCGCTGGTCACCGGGCGGAACGCGGGCATTCACGGCCCGGCGCGCGGCCTGCGCGCCGCGCCCGGAGCCGGCGCCCCTGCCGAAGTTCAGCCGGCCCGGCGAGCACCGTGCCCGCCGGAACCGGCCGCTGATCAGGCGAGCCCGGCGACCAGCTCGGCGACGTCCTTGCGGCGGCCCGTGAAGAACGGGATCTCCTCACGGACGTGCCGACGGGCCTCGGAGCCGCGCAGGTGACGCATGAGGTCGACGATGCGGTACAGCTCGTCGGCCTCGAAAGCGAGGATCCACTCGTAGTCGCCCAGGGAGAACGAGGCGACGGTGTTGGCGCGCACGTCGGGGAAGCCGCGGGCCATCTGGCCGTGCTCGGCGAGCAGCCGGCGGCGCTCGTCGTCGGGCAGCAGGTACCAGTCGTAGGAGCGCACGAAGGGGTAGACGCTCACGTAGGTGCGGGGCGTCTCGTCGGCGAGGAACGCCGGGATGTGCGAGCGGTTGAACTCGGCGGGGCGGTGCAGCGCCATGTTCGACCACACCGGGGTCAGGGCGCGGCCCAGCCGGGTGCGGCGGAAGAGGTTGTACGCCTCCTGAAGCTGGTCGCTGGTCTCGGCGTGCCACCAGATCATGAGGTCGGCGTCGGCGCGCAGGCCGGAGACGTCGTAGGTGCCGCGGACGGTCACGTCCTTGGCGGCGAGCTGGTCGAACAGCTCCTGGACCTCCTCGGCGTACCCCGCGCGGTCCTCGGGCAGCACGTCCTTCAGCCGGAAGACGGACCAGAGGGTGTAGCGGATGACCTCGTTGAGGTCCTTGGCCAGCTTGCCCTTGTTCGGGATCCGGTCCGGGGCGGTGGTGGGGGCGTCGTCACTCATGGTCCTCATTCTCCCGCTCCGCCGTGCAGGCTCTGCACCGGGTGGGCGGTGAGCTCCCGCACGGCGGCCAGGTCGCCGTGGATCTGGTCGACGGCGGCGTGGGCGCTCGCGACGCACGCCGGGATGCCGACGCCGTCGTACGCCGCGCCGCACAGGGCCAGCCCCGGCAGTTCGGCGACGTGCTCGCGGAGGCGGGCCACGCGCGCGTGGTGGCCGACCGGGTACTGGGGCAGGCCGGCGTCCCAGCGGGTGACGCGGGCGGCGACAGGGGTGGCGTCCAGGCCGGTGGCCGCCTTCAGGTCCTGCCGGGAGACCTCCACGAGCTCGGCGTCGTCGCGCCGGAGGATCTCCGTCTCGCCGTACCGCCCGACCGAGGTGCGCAGGAGGACCAGGTCCCGGTTCTGCTCGGCGATCCAGCCCCACTTCTGGGAGGCGAACGTGGACGCCTTGATGGTCCGCCCGTCGATCGGCGGCACCAGGAAGCCGCTCCCGGCGGGCAGTGCGGCCTCGGTACGGCGGTAGGCGAGGGTGACCAGGGCCATGGAGGCGTACTCCACGGCGGCCAGCTCGGCGGCGGCTGCGGGGGCCTCGGCGCGCAGCAGGCCGGCGGCGGCCGGGGCGGGGACGGCGACGATCACGGCGTCGGCGTACAGCACCCGGTCCCCGGCGACGACCCGCCAGGCCGGGTGCCCGCCGGCCACGGCCCCGGTGCCGCCGGATGCTGCCGCACCGAGCGGTCCGGCACCCCGCACCCTGCGCAGCTCCGTCACCGGCGTGCCGGTGAGGATCTCCCCGCCCCGGGCCCGTACCGACTCGGCCACCGCCAGGGGCAGGGAGCCCACCCCGCCCTCGATGCCCATGAACACCGGCCCGGTCTGCCGGGCGGCCGCCGCCCTGGCCTGGATCTCGCGGACGCCCTTTGTCAGGGACGTGTGGGTCCGGGCCACCTGGAAGAGCTGCGGGACCGCCGAGCGCAGCGAGAGGCGGTACGCGTCGCCCGCGTACACGCCGCCCAGCAGCGGCTCCACCAGGCGGTCGACGACCTCCCGGCCGAGGCGCGCCGCCACGTACTCCCCGACGGCCACGTCCTCGCCGACCTCCGTGCGCGGCAGGTCGGCGTCGCGCTCGATGCGGGCCACGCCCTCGTCGGACAGCACACCGGCCAGCGCGGAGGCGGTGCCGGGCACGCCCATCACGTGCCCCTTGGGCATCGGGCGCAGCGCACCGCGCGTCCAGATCGACGCCGTCGCGGTGGCCGGGGGCCGGAGGCGGTCGGCGAGGCCCACCGCGCGGGCCAGGTCCACGGCCTCGGGGCGGCGGGCCAGCATCGACTCGGCGCCGAGGTCGACGCGGACGCCCGCGACCTCGCCGGGCAGCAGCTTGCCGCCGACCCGGCCGGAGGCCTCCAGCACGGTCACCCGCAGCCCGCGCCGCAGCAGCCGGTCGGCGGCGGCCAGTCCCGCGATGCCCGCGCCGATGACGACGACCTGCCCGGCGCCGTGCCCGGCGCCCGTACGTGATCCGCTCATGGCTCCACCTTCTCAGACGCCCCTGACCGTCACGCCAGGGCCATATGGCCTCGCCGAGTCCCGACCGTGACCTCTTCGGGACCGTTCCGCGCCAACGTCCGCCACCCCCCGGGCGTCGAAGGAAGGTAGTCGTCACGACCCTCGGGGGGATGCCCACATGCACACACGACGATCCGTACGCCCCGCCCGGGCCCTGGCCGGGATCCTGCTGGCCGCCGGCCTCGCGCTCACCGGGTGCAGCGCCGGCGACTCCGACTCCGGCGGCGGCGCCACCGGCGACAAGGCCGCCTCGCGGGCCGACGCCCAGGACGGCGCCTACGGCGGCGCCGGCAAGGGCGCGAGGCAGACCGCGCCGCCCGAGCTGTCCGCTAGCCGCATCATCCGCACCGCCTCCCTGACCGTGCAGGTCAACGACGTTCCCAAGGCCCTGGACGAGGCCCGTACGACCGCCGAGAACGCGGGCGGCTACGTCGGTGACGAGACCACCACCCGGGACGAGGGGGGCCACGAGCGCACCCGGGTCGTGCTGCGGGTGCCCGTCGAGAAGTACGACGAGGTCATGGGCGAACTGCAGGGCACCGGCAAGCTGCTGGAGCGCACCGCCAAGGCGCAGGACGTCACCGACCAGGTCGTCGACGTGGAGAGCCGCATCAAGTCCCAGCGCTCCAGCGTGGCCCGCATCCGGGCGCTGATGGACCAGGCCACCAAGCTCAGCGACGTGGTGGAGCTGGAGAGTGAGCTGAGCTCCCGGCAGGCGGACCTGGAGGCGCTGCTGGCCCGGCAGGCGTCCCTGAAGGACCGCACCAGCCTGGCCACTGTCAGGCTGTCGCTGTCGGAGACGCCGGTGAAGAAGCCCGCGAAGGACGACGACGATCCCGGGTTCCTGGACGCGCTGGCGGGCGGCTGGCACGCGTTCGTGACCATGTTGCGCTGGCTGGCGGTGGTGCTCGGCGCGGTGCTGCCGTTCGCCGCGGTGGCGGCCCTGCTGGTGCTGCTGTGGCTGCGGGTCGTACGGCCCCGGCTGCCGCGCCGCGCCGAGTCCGCTTCCGCGTCCGCGATGACCGCGCTCGGCCCGCTGCCGCAGGCCCGTCCGGCTCCGCAGGCCGCGCGCCCGGGGGAGCCGGGCACGCAGGACTGAAATGCCCCGGCCCCGTAGCGTGTTCGCATGAACATGAGCCGTACGCGGGGTGGGCGGGAACGACTGGTCGTGATCGGCGGCGACGCCGCGGGGATGTCCGCGGCGTCGCAGGCACGCCGGCTGAGGGGCCCGGACGAACTGGAGATCGTGGCGTTCGAACGCGGCCACTTCACGTCCTACTCGGCGTGCGGCATCCCGTACTGGGTGGGCGGCGACGTGCCCGAGCGGGACCTGCTGATCGCCCGGACGCCCGAGGAGCACCGGGCGCGCGGCATCGACCTGCGGCTGCGTACGGAGGTCGTGGAGATCGACCCCGCCCGGCAGCGGGTACGCGCGCGTGACGCCGACACCGGGGCCGAGTCCTGGACGTCGTACGACAAGCTCGTGATCGCGACCGGCGCCCGGCCGATCCGTCCGGACATGCCCGGGGCCGACGCCCCCGGGGTGCACGGCGTGCAGAGCCTGGACGACGGCCAGGCGCTGCTCGACACGCTGGCACGCACGCGTGGCCGCCGGGCCGTGGTCGTCGGGGCCGGGTACATCGGGGTGGAGATGGCCGAGGCGCTCATCAAGCGCGGCTACGAGGTGACGGTCGTCAACCGCGGTCAGGAGCCGATGGCGACCCTCGACCCCGACATGGGCCGTCTGGTGCACGAGGCCATGGAGGGCCTGGGGATCACGATGGTCAACGACACGGAGGTCACCAAGATCCTGACCGGTGACGACGGCCGGGTACGGGCGGTGGCCACCGAGCACGCCGAGTTCCCCGCGGACGTCGTCGTGCTCGGCATCGGCGTACGCCCCGAGACGACCCTCGCGCGCGAGGCCGGCCTGCCGCTCGGCGTCCACGGCGGCCTGCTGACCGACCGCTCGATGCGGGTGCGCGGCCACGAGGACATCTGGGCGGGCGGCGACTGCGTCGAGGTCCTCGACCTGGTCTCCGGGCAGGAACGCCACATCCCCCTGGGCACGCACGCCAACAAGCACGGCCAGGTCATCGGCACCAACGCGGGCGGCGGTTACGCCACCTTCCCGGGCGTGGTCGGCACGGCGGTGAGCAAGGTCTGCGACCTGGAGATCGCCCGCACCGGCCTGCGCGAGAAGGACGCCCGCCGCGTCGGTCTGCGCTTCGTGACGGCCACCGTCGAGTCCACCAGCCGTGCGGGCTACTACCCGAACGCCTCCCCCATGACGGTGAAGATGCTCGCCGAGCTGCGCACCGGCCGCCTGCTGGGCGTGCAGATCGTCGGCCGGGAGGGGGCGGGCAAACGCGTCGACATCGCCGCGGTGGCCCTCACGGCAGGCATGACGGTGGACCGGATGACCGCCCTGGACCTCGGCTACGCCCCGCCGTTCTCCCCCGTGTGGGACCCGGTCCTGGTGGCGGCCCGCAAGGCGGCGAAAGCGGTGGAACAGTCCGCCGCCTAGCGGAGCGGTCCGCGGCCCGGGCGCGGGACCTACGCCGTTCCGTTGATCCGCTCGATCGCCTGCCGCGCCTGCTCGGCCGGCGGCCGCGACGGCAACGAGGACACCGACGCGGTGGCGGGCGGCATCGCCGCCGCGGCCGGCTGCTCCCCCGCCGGCTTGGCGTGCGCGGCGGCGGCCCGGGGAGACCGCAGCCGGTGGCTCACCGCCTCGTCCAGCGTCACCGGCCGCTGCATCTGGGTGGCGAGGCGCCCGGCCTCCTGGCCGAGGCGGGCCACGTCCTCCCAGGGCAGCCGCACCACCAGGGTGAGTTCGGCCTCGCCGTCGGGCAGCGCGTGCATCGCGGGAGTCATTCGGTCGTTCATCGCCTGGTTCCTCACGTCGTCCCCGCGACCCGCCTTCCCCGTGCCGCGGACGGTTGCCGAGACATACGCACGCCCGGACATCGGTGTTCAGCACCGCGCGTGGTTCACCGATTCGCCGATCTCATCCCGGGCACCTGTGTGATGTGGTCATCCCCGTTCACGACGTGAACCCGGTGCGGCGCACCCCGTGGGTCACGTACGCCCTGATCGCCGCGAACATCGTCGTGTTCCTGCTCACGCCCGGCATCGTGGGGTCCGTGACGGGCGAGAGCAGCCTGGCGCAGCTGTGCCACCTCCAGGCGTTCCTGGACCAGTACGCGGCCGTCCCGCGGGAACTGATCCACCACCAGATGCCCCGGCTGGTGCCCACGGGCGCCATCGGGGTGGGCCCGCAGGGCCCGGGCTGCGTGGTCGGCCCGCCCGGTTACGACAAGTCGCCCGAGCTGAGCGTCCTGACGGCGATGTTCCTGCACGGCAGCTGGCTGCACCTGCTGGGCAACATGCTGTTCCTCTACATCTTCGGGAACAACATCGAAGACCGGATGGGCCACATCCGCTTCACCCTGTTCTACCTGGTGTGCGGCTACGCGGCCGCGTACGTCTTCGCGCTGGCGAACTCCGGCTCGGGCGACCCGCTGATCGGCGCCTCCGGGGCGATCGCCGGGGTGCTGGGCGCCTACCTGGTGCTGTACCCGAGGGCCCGCGTCTGGGTCCTCGTCCCCTTCCTGATCTTCCTGCCGCTGCGGCTGCCGGCCTGGATCGTGCTCGGGTTCTGGTTCGTGCTCCAGGCGGTGTACTCCTCCGGCGAGGCCGTCACCCAGGCCGGCACCGTGGCGTATCTGGCGCATGTCGCCGGTTTCGTCGCGGGCATGCTCATCGCCTGGCCCCTGCGGCCCGGCACTCCCCCGCCGCCGGAGCCGCGCGGGGTGCTGTTCGGCAGGCGGGCGAGGCCGGGCTGGTGAGCGGTCAGGTGCCGCGCACGACGGGGGAGCCTCAGCGCGCCGTCCGGGTGTGGACGTAGTCCACGAGCCGGGTCAGCGCGTCCGGGTCGGTGGACGGCAGGACGCCGTGGCCGAGGTTGAAGACGTGGCCCTCCAGGCCCGCCGCCGCGTCCAGGACCTCCTGGGTTTTCGTCTCGACCGCCTCGCGGGTGGAGAACAGCACGGTCGGGTCGAGGTTGCCCTGCAGCGCCTTGCCGGGGCCCACCCGGCGGGCGGCCTCGTCCAGCGGGACGCGCCAGTCGACGCCGACGACGTCCGCGCCGGCCTCGCCCATCAGGTTCAGCAGCTCACCGGTGCCGACGCCGAAGTGGATGCGGGGGACGCCGTACCCGGCCACCGCCTGGAAGACCTTCGCGGAGGCCGGCATCACCGAGCGGCGGTAGTCGGCGGGGGCCAGGGCGCCGACCCAGGAGTCGAAGAGCTGGACCGCCGAGGCGCCGGCCTCGATCTGGACCTTCAGGAACGCGGCGGTGATCTCCGCGAGGCGGTCCAGCAGGTCGGCCCACAGCTCAGGGTCGCCGTACATCATCGCCTTGGCGTTCTCGTACGTGCGCGACGGGCCGCCCTCGACGAGGTAGCTCGCGAGGGTGAAGGGGGCACCGGCGAAACCGATGAGCGGGGTGGCGCCGAGCTCGCGGGTGAGCAGGCCGATGGCCTCGGTGACGTAGGAGACGTCCTCGGGGGTCAGGTCGCGCAGCCGCGCGAGGTCGGCGCGGGTGCGGACCGGTTGCTCGACGACCGGGCCGACGCCGGGCTTGATGTCGAGGTCGATGCCGATCGCCTTGAGCGGGACGACGATGTCGCTGAAGAAGATCGCCGCGTCGACGTGGTGGCGGCGCACCGGCTGCAGCGTGATCTCGCAGACCAGCTCGGGCCGCATGCAGGACTCCAGCATCGGAATGCCCTCGCGCACCTTGCGGTACTCCGGCAGTGAGCGCCCGGCCTGCCGCATGAACCACACCGGCGTGTGCGGCACGGGCTCACGCCTGCACGCCTTGAGGAAGGGGCTGTCGTACGTTGCGGTCGGCTGCTGGCCCGTGGGGCTTCCGTTGGCACTCACGACGGCAAGTCTCGCACGGCGCTCGACGCGGCACGGCCCGGGTACGGGGTGCCGGGTGGGTCACCCCAAGGGTGTCTTGCCCTGCGCGAGACCCCCGTTCCCCTTAATCTTCCCCGCATGGCTGCGGCTCAGGGACGACTGTCGGACGGCGCTGGCGGAATGGACGAATCCAAGGACACCTCCAAGGACACCGAGGACGGCCTCCGGCACGGGGGCCCCGGCCCGCTGCCCTTCCGGGCGGCCGTCGAGGCGCTCAGAGCGGCCCGGCTGCGGCCGCAGATCGAGGTGGAGCCGACGCGCCCGCCGCAGCGGCTCGCCCCGTACGCCTACGCGCTGGAGGCGGCCGTGGTCGACGGCGACCAGGACCTGGCCGACGGCCGCCTGGTGCTGCTGTACGACCCGGCCGGCCACGAGGCCTGGCAGGGCACGTTCCGGCTGGTGACCCTGGTGCGCGCCGAGCTGGAGCCGGAGATGGCCGCGGACCCGCTGCTGCCCGAGGTGTGCTGGTCCTGGCTGACGGGCGCGCTCCAGGCGCGCGGGCTGACGTACGGGGAGCCGAGCGGCACCGTCACGCGGGCGAGCTCCCACTACTTCGGCGGGCTGTCCGCGCGCCCGGCGGCCTCGCAGATCGAGATCCGCGCCTCCTGGACCCCCCGCGAGGGACTCGGCGGGGTTCCGGACACGGCCGCGCACCTGGCCTCCTGGTGCGATCTGCTCGCCCAGGTCGCGGGCCTGCCGCCGGCCGCGCCCGGGGACGCGTCGGTGGTGACGCTGCCGCAGCGCAGGGGACCGCAGTCCCGCTGACTCACCGTGACGACCAGAACCGTCACTTTGTCGACACGGCCACTTTCGGGCGGGTAACGACACGGATCGAAACCGTTCGATCTTCGAATGATCGACAGCGTGTCCGAATTGTTCGGATTGTTACTCACCAGATCGTGATCATTCCCTAAAGGACGCCGGGTTTGATGCCGAAGACGACTGTGACCTTGAAAGCACGGTTCGTCCCGGCTTCATCCCCCACGAGCCGGCCCCGTCCGCACCCCAGGAGGCCTGGTGTCCGTTCTCCTCGAGCAGCCCGCAAGCCTGGTCGCCTACCGCCCGAACAAGCCCACCGCCATGGTGGTCGTGGCCGACCCGCGCGTTCGCTCCACCGTCACCCGCCACCTGTGGGCGCTCGGTGTGCGCGATGTCATCGAAGCCTCGTCCATCGCGGAGGCTCGTCCCCGCATCGGCAACCCCCGCGACATCTGCGTCGCCGACGTCCACCTGCCGGATGGCTCCGGCCTCACGCTCCTGTCCGAGACCCGCGCCGCGGGCTGGCCCAACGGGCTCGCCCTCTCCGCCGCCGACGACATCGGTGCCGTGCGCAACGCCCTCGCCGGCGGTGTGAAGGGCTATGTCGTCACCGGCACCCGCACCAACGTCGGGCTCCCCACCCGGCCCGGTGCCGCTCCCATCGGCGCCGCCGCCGCGCGCCTGCACCGCCGCCCCCCGGGTGCCCCGAGCCACCCGGGCGGCTACCGCGAGCTGTCCGGCCGCGAGGTGGAGGTGCTGCGGCTGGTCGCCGAGGGGCAGTCCAACAAGGCGATCGGCGTCTCGATGGGACTGTCCGCGCTGACCGTCAAGAGCCACCTCGCCCGCATCGCCCGCAAGCTCGGCACGGGCGACCGCGCCGGGATGGTCGCGGTGGCCCTGCGGACCGGCATCATCCACTGACCCCCGCCCCGTCCCCGTTTCCCGCCACCCCGTTCCCCCGTTCCCCCGTTCCCCCGTTCCAGGGTTCCTGTTCCCTGTTCCCCTTCCCCGGTCCCTCCCTTCCTTCTCCCGCTGCCCGCGCGTGCGCCCGTCGACGGAACGTTCCGCCGACGGGCGCCGGCTTGGCGTGGCCGGGCGTGACGGGAAACGAGGTCATCGCCGAGGCTTGTTTTCGCTGGTCAGCCTGGCTCGTCTGGAGACGGGCAGGTCAGCGATTCGTCCGTGCGGATACCCTTGACAGGTGACCGACGCCCACGAGACCGCAGCAGACAGTTCACTGCGAACCACCGGAGGCGCTCCTCCGGACGACGACGGATCTTCTGCTACGGAGGCGCCGATCCCCTTGCTCGAGCCCCGCGACGGCATTCCGCCCGTGGTCGCGGACGAGGCCGCCCTCGCCGAGGTGATCGCCGCCTTCGCCGCGGGTTCCGGTCCCGTGGCCGTCGACGCCGAGCGCGCCTCCGGCTACCGCTACGGCCAGCGCGCCTACCTGGTGCAGCTGCGCCGCGAGGGCGCCGGTACCGCGCTGATCGACCCGGTGGCCTGCCCCGACCTGACCGCGCTGGGCGAGGCCCTGTCCGGCGTCGAGTGGGTGCTGCACGCGGCCACGCAGGACCTGCCGTGCCTGCGCGAGATAGGCATGGTGCCCACCCGGCTCTTCGACACCGAGCTGGCCGGACGGCTCGCCGGCTTCCCCCGGGTCGGCCTCGGCGCGATGGTCGAGGGTGTCCTCGGCTTCCTGCTGGAGAAGGGCCACTCGGCCGTCGACTGGTCGACCCGCCCGCTGCCCGAGCCCTGGCTGCGCTACGCGGCCCTGGACGTGGAGCTGCTCGTCGACCTGCGCGACGCCCTGGAGAAGGAGCTGGACCGGCAGGGCAAGCTGGAGTGGGCCCGCCAGGAGTTCGACGCGATCGCCTCGGCTCCGCCGCCGGAGCCCCGCAAGGACCCGTGGCGTCGTACGTCCGGGATGCACAAGGTGCGCCGGCGCCGCCAGCTGGCCGTCGTACGGGAGCTGTGGCAGACCCGGGACCGGATCGCGCAGCGGCGCGATGTCTCCCCGGGCAAGGTGCTGTCCGACGCGGCCATCGTGGAGGCCGCGCTCGCCATGCCGGGCCATGTGCACGCCCTCGCCGCGCTGAACGGGTTCGGGCACCGGATGGGGCGGCGGCAGCTGGAGCAGTGGCAGGCGGCGGTGGACCGGGCCAAGGCCCTGCCCGACTCCCAGTTGCCCCAGCCGGGGCAGCCCGTGACCGGGCCCCCGCCGCCGCGGGCCTGGGCCGACAAGGACCCGGCGGCCGCCGCGCGGCTGTCGGCGGCCCGGGCGGGTGTGTCGGCGCTGGCCGAGGAGCTGAACATGCCGCAGGAGAACCTGATCGCCCCGGACACGGTACGGCGGGTGTGCTGGGAGCCGCCGAAGTCCCTGGACACCGAGTCGGTGGGGGCCGCCCTGACGGGGCACGGTGCGCGGCCGTGGCAGGTGGAGCTGGTGACGCCGGTGCTGGTCACCGCGCTGGCGGCCAAGGGGGCCTGACCGCGGGCTCTCACCTCGTGGCGCCCTTCGTGAAGCCGTTGTAGATGTAGCGCTGCAGGAACAGGAAGACGATCAGGGTCGGCAGGATCACCAGGACCGCTCCTGCCGAGATCGTCTCCCAGTGGGCTCCGAAGGGGCCCTTGAAGCGGAACAGGGACGTCGAGATCACGCCAAGGTCCTGGGACGGCATGTAGAGGAAGGGGATGTAGAAGTCGTTGTACACGGTGATCCCCTTCACGATCACGACCGTCGCGATGGCCGGTTTCAGGAGCGGGAAGATGATCTTCCGGTAGATCGTGAAGGCGTTGGCGCCGTCCAGGCGGGCCGCCTCGTCCAGCGACGTAGGGATCGAGCGGACGAACTGCAGGAAGATGTAGATCGACACGATGTCCGTGCCCATGTAGAGCACGATCGGCGCCCACAGGGTGTCGAACATGCCGAGGCTGTTGACGATCTGGAAGGTCGCCACCTGGGTCGTCACACCGGGGACCAGGGCGGCGACCAGGAACAGCCCGACGACCGGCGTCCGGAAACGGAAGGTGAAACGGTCGATCGCGTACGCCGTCATCGAGCCGATCAGGACCGTGCCGCCGACGGCGACGAGCAGGATGACCGCCGTGTTGCCGAAGGCGGTGAGCATACGGCCGTCCCGGAACGCCGTCACATAGTTGCCGAAGTGCAGCAGGTCCTGCGGAAGGGCGAGGGCCCCGGCCCCTCGCGCCATCTCCTCCTCCGTCTTGAGGGACGTCAGCAGCACCGCGCCGAGCGGCAGCAGGACGAGCACCGTCGCGGCGATCAGCGACAGGTACACAAGGGTGCGGGCAACGGCTCGGCGGGTCATACGAGGTCCACCCTGTCGTCCGGGACGAGGCGCCGCTGTACCCAGGTCACCGCCAGGATGATCAGCAGCAGCACGACGGCCGCCGCCGAGGCGAGCCCCGTCTTGTTGAACTGGAAGGCCAGCTTCACGGTCTGGATCACGAAGGTCTCGGTGCCGGTCGCCCCGCTGGTCATGATGTACGGGATCTCGAAGACCGACAGCGATCCGGAGATGGAGAGGATCACCGTCAGGGTCAGGACCGGCTTGATGCCCGGGGCGATGATGTGGCGGAACTGGTGCCAGCGGCTGGCGCCGTCCAGTTCGGCGGCCTCGTACAGCTCCCCGGGGATGGACTGGATCGCGCCGAGGAAGAGGACGAAGTTCAGGCCCAGGTAGCGCCAGATCGACACCGCGGCCAGCGAGGTGTTCGCGGAGAACGGGGTGCCGAGCCAGGCGTGGTCGGTGTGGATGCCGAACAGGCTCAGCGTCGAGTCGAGGGTGCCGCCGTCCTGGAAGAAGTAGAGGAAGACCAGGCCGATGGCGACCCCGTTGATCAGGTACGGGAAGAACAGCACGCCCTTGAAGAAGGAACGGAACCGCACGTCGAAACTGAGGATCGTCGCGAAGTAGAGCGCGGCGGCGATCTGGACCGCGGAGGCGGCCAGGTAGAAACCGCTGACGAAGAACACCTCGAAGAGGTCCTCGCGGGTGAAGATCTCGGCGTAGTTCTCGGCGCCGGTGTAGTGCAGTCCGGGGCTGATGCCGTCCCAGTCGGTGAAGCTGTACGCGATCATGTTCACGATCGGCGCGTAGGTGAAGGTGATCAGCAAGGTCAGCGGGGCGAGCAGGAACAGCCAGGGAGTGACCGTGCGCCATACGCGCGCCGTGCGCGGGGCGGCGACGGCGGCCGCGGGGGGCCCCCGCGGCCCCCCCCCCCGCGCCCCCCCCGGGCGGGGTGTACGTCTCAAGAGCCCCCCGGCGTGATGGGAGGTGGACACCACACGACCAAGC